>DASYYQ010000093.1:0-3659 GCA_035933545.1 Candidatus Acidiferrales bacterium
CCGGACCGCCCGGAAGCTGTTGAACCCTTTCTCTACAATCTTTTCTGCGATCCCGAAATCATCAATTTCATGGGTGCGAGTCTCGCGCGCAAGCCGCTGGCGAAACTGATCGCGTCGCGCCGCTCGCAAGTGGTTCGCGAGCATTATCAAGCCATTGGCGGGGCATCGCCCATCGTTGAACTGACAAATCGCCAAGCCCACGCTCTCTCGGCCGCGCTGAAGCCCGAACTCGACGCCAAAGTCGTCGTCGCCATGCGCTACTGGCACCCGCTGACCGAAGAGGCCATCTCACAGATTCGCGGCGAGCAGTTTGAAAAGCTGGTGCTCCTGCCTCTGTATCCGCACTACTCTTTCGCCACTACGGGCAGCAGCCTCAAGGAATGGCAGCGCCTTTATCGCAGCAACGGCTTGCCCATGCGCGTAATCAACGATTTTCATGACCATCCGCTGTACATCGCCGCATTGGCGGAACGCGTGAATGAGGCACTTGCCTCGCTGGCTTCTCCCGCCGATGTGCATCTGATATTCAGCGCACACGGCTTGCCGCTCAGCCTCATCGAGAAGGGCGATCCTTATCCCAAACAAATTGAAAAGACGGTGGAACTATTGCGCGCGGCCGGCGAATGGAGCAATCCGTTCACCCTGTGCTACCAGAGCCGCGTCGGGCGCCAAAAGTGGCTCGAACCTTCCCTGACCAACACAATTGAAGATCTTGCCGCAAAGGGCATTCGGCGCGTGCTGGTGATTCCCATTTCATTCGTCACCGAACACATCGAAACTTTGCATGAAATCAATATCGAAGCCCGCGAGCACGCCAAAGCTCTCGGCATCCAGGAATTCCACATGATGCCCGCGCTCGACGATTCGCCCAGATTTATCGAAGCGCTCGCCGATTTAGTCCGCGCCGCCGCCCAGTAGCGGGTATTTTCGCGCCCTGCGCAGAAAATTTTCGCGCACGAAAATGGCGAGAAAGTCTTGACATCCCTAGCGCTGGCATCATATAAAATTCATTCGCGGCCCGCTTCATAGCATTCATCTTTTCATACTGCCGCGCAAAACACACACACGATGCCGGAAAAGACTGACCCGAAGGCTGTTACCGCGCAGGGCGCTTCTCCCGCGCCGCCCGCCGCTGCGAAATCGGATTCCGCGCAGAAAGTCGACCGCACTCGCCGCCGGCTTATCTGGACGTTCCTCTGGGGCTACCTCGGCGTCAACTTTTTGATGTTTTTGCGTTACTTTTTCCCTCGCGCGCTTTTTGAGCCTCCCACCCAGATCAACATCGGCGTACCGTCTGACTTTCAAATGGGTGTGAACCAGCAGTTCTTGCAATCCGACCGCATTTGGGTGCGCAAGGATCCGGGAAGAATTTTTGTCATCAGGGCCATTTGCACGCACCTGGGATGCACGCCTGACTGGATGCCCATGCAGAATATTTTTCACTGCCCTTGTCATGGCAGCGAATACGACATCGACGGCATCAACTTTGCCGGTCCAGCACCTCGGCCCATGGACCGCTGCCACGTACAACTGCAACCGGATGGAACAGTTCTCGTCAATACCGCTACTTTGTTTCTCGACGAGCCCTATGCCGGAATCAATCAGTTCAACGATCCTGGCGCATATTTGAACGTGTAGCTCTTTTTCCACGATAGCGATTAAGGGAGAGGCCTCGCGCATGGCAGATGAAGGGCAAGGGAACGGCCGCAAGTCTGGCCTTCTCGACCTGAAAGAAAAGGGCAAAGAGCTCGGCGAAGTCTTGAAGGTCAAGACTCAAGAGCAGATCGAGGAGCTGAAGAAGCCCAAGGAAACTCAGCTCTATCGCTCCATTTTTCGCATCAAGCACGATGACGAGCCCCGCAATCGCGCCCTCTCCACTCTCAACAATCTTTTCTTTCACATCCATCCCGCAAAAGTAAATCGCGATGCCACGCGTTACGGCTACACCTGGGGCCTGGGCGGAATCACTTTCTATCTGTTCATCGTACTGGTGTTCACCGGCGTGCTGCTGATGTTTTATTATCACCCCACCAAAATTCAGGCGTTTCGCGACATTCTCTATCTCGAAAATGACGTTCCCTTTGGCCGCCTCTTGCGTAACATGCACCGATGGGCTGCGCACTTGATGGTCATGGCCGTGTGGCTGCACATGTTCCGCGTGTTCATGTCCGGCTCCTACAAGCGTCCGCGCGAATTCAACTGGTGCGTCGGCGTCCTGCTGATGGTGCTGACGCTGCTGCTTTCCTTTACTGGCTATCTGCTTCCTGACGATCAACTCGGCTTCTGGGCCGTCACCGTCGGAACCAACATGGCGCGCGCCACTCCTTTGTTAGGCTATCAAGGCCCCTTCGGTCAGCAGTTAGGCATGACTGCGTATAACGACGTCCGTTTTGCGCTTCTTGGCGGCTCGATTGTGGATGCCAACGCGCTGCTCCGCGCCTACATCTGGCATTGCATCGCGATTCCGTTGATCGTTTCGGTATTCCTGGGCGTGCATTTCTGGCGCGTTCGCAAGGACGGCGGCATTTCCGGCCCGTCTCCGGTCATGCTGGAAAGGGAGACTAAGCCATAATGTGGGGCGACTGGCATCAGCTTTGGGTCATTGTCTCCACGCCCGATAACATTCCCATCGTGGCCATGCTGGGGCTTGTGCCGTTTTTCACCTGGTTTGCTTTCCACAACATGCTGGCTAACGACCGGCTGATTGCACAGCTCGAAGCCGATCCGCAGCTTGCGCGCACGCATCATCGCACCACGTATCCGTACAATTCCCGGTGGGAGCGCGAGCTGCACACCAATCCGTTCCTGATGCGCAAAGAGCTCCTCGCCGCCATCATCATCACCATTATCCTGATGGTTTGGGCGCTTACTCTCAACGCCCCTCTCGAAGAGCCCGCCAACGCCAGCGTCACCATGAATCCCGCAAAAGCACCATGGTATTTCCTTGGCTTGCAGGAGCTTCTCGAGTATTTTGACCCGTGGATTGCCGGCGTCGTTGTGCCCACTCTGGTCATTGTCGGTCTGATGGCCATTCCGTTCATTGACGCCAATCCGCTCGGCAACGGCTATTACACTTACAGGCAGCGCCGTCACGCTGTTTGGACGTTTCTCATCGGTTTCGAAGGACTCTGGCTCGTGCTGGTCTGCATCGGCACGTTCATTCGCGGCCCTGGATTCATGTGGTTTTGGCCTACGCAGACTTGGGATCCGGACCGCGTGGAATTCAACGTTAACCGGAACCTCGACCAGGTTTTCCACATCGACGGGAGTTGGCTCGCCCATATTTTGCCCGCGAGCTGGCAGGGCAGCGCCACCATTATTGCGCGCGGCTTGTTTGGGATTATTCCCATGGTGGTTTATGGCATCCTCGCGGCGCTGTTCATTCACTGGATCTGCACGCGCACCGAATATAGCCGCAAAATTTACAGAAAAATGAGTCTGCTCCAGACGCTCACCATGTATATCCTCTTGATCACCATGCTTTTCGTGCCGGTGACGATTTTCCTCCGGCTGGTTTTCCGCATTAAGTACATTTGGGAGACGCCGTGGTTCAGCATTTGAACGCCTCTGATTATCGCGTGAAGGAGATTGCGGTTGCCTCAACTCCAGCCTGACGATCCGATCAAAACTCGATCGTACGCCAACGTCATTCTCATCGC
>DASYYQ010000108.1:0-5847 GCA_035933545.1 Candidatus Acidiferrales bacterium
AATCCACGCCGGAAATGCCCCGAAGGTCCTTCGCCCAAATATTCCGAGAACCACGCCTCGTGCTCGACCTCTTCGTGCAAAATCGCCAGCGCCACATCGTACGTTCGCGGATCCTTGCCGGTAGTCATCGCGCAAATCTCCGTGTACACGCGAATCGCGCACCGCTCCGCCTCCACCAAAACTCCCAGCATCGCTTTCATGTCGCGCGGATCTTTTGGCAGATAAGCGTCCGGACATCCCGCATCCTTCGCAAAATCCTTGATGTCCCGCGGCAGCGCCCCGCCCAGCTCATAAATTCGCGGCGTCAGCACCTCGAAATGATTACGGTCTTCGATGCGCGCATCTTCAATAATTTCCTTCAGCCCTTCGCCGTCGAAACCAATCGCGTTCACGCGCAAAATTGTGTAGTAGTAAAACGTTGTCAGTTCCGCCGCCGCGGCGCGAATCAGCTTATGAACCAGCTCATCCACGTTCACTCCGGCCTTCGCCACAACTTCCCGTGCTACTTTTCCCATTTTCCGTTCCTCCTCACAAAATATTCAGATTTGAACTCAAATTTGGCTCGCCCTCCAAAAAACATTTCGCGTGCCGGGGCGCCCCATCCTGAGCGCCTTCTGCGAAGGGTGGGCTCTTTGACTTCTGCCCCTCACTACGTTGGATGGGCCGCATGCCTGCATTTCCTGCAGTACCCGCAAACGCGCAGCAACACATGCTCCATCTCAAATCCCGCCTGCTTTCGCACCCGTTGCGGCAATCGCCCCAGCGCCGGCATCGGATAGTCCGTCAGCCTCCCGCAGCGCAGGCAAAAAAGGTGCGCGTGCTGCGTCCGCCCGTGAATGTGTTCATAGACGAATCCGCCCTCATCCACTGGAACGCGCTGCAGCACTCCGCCATCCACCAGCAAATCCACCGTGCGATAAATCGTGGCTCGCGAAACACGCTTCCCCCGGCGATGCAGCCCGAAAAGCAAATCATCCGCGGAAAAGTGTCCGTGCAGTGTTTCCACAAAATCGAAAATCAGCTCGCGCTCGCGCGTCCTCCGCGACAGCGCCTGTCTGCCCGCCATTCCGCGCTGTCTCATCGCTCTGCCAAGTGTGATATCAAGACTCATTCTCAA
Source organism: Candidatus Acidiferrales bacterium (assembly GCA_035933545.1). Classification (GTDB taxonomy): domain Bacteria; phylum Acidobacteriota; class Terriglobia; order Acidiferrales; family UBA7541; genus DAHUXN01. The sequence continues at coordinate 1,118 of DASYYQ010000108.1, forward strand.
CTCGCGTTGCACGCTATTACATTCCAGCGCCATCGTCAACAAAACGATTCCGCTCATTCAGACGAATCCGTCCCGCTTTCTACATTTTAATCCCATCCGCTCCAAACACGCTTCCCCTGCTTCCCTGCTTCCTTGTAGAATCCCCCTCGCTCGCGGAGGTATCCATGTACCGCATCTGGCAAAAGCTCTGCGCCGAATTCATCGGCACTTTCCTTTTTGTTTTTCTCGCGGCAGGCGCCGTTTGCGCCGACGAAGCCCTACGTTCCGCCACCCAGCCCGCCATCGGCCTCGTCGGCATAGCTCTCGCGCGCGGACTCACCTTCGCCATCCTCGTTTCCGCCCTCTCTCAAGTCTCCGGAGGCCATTTCAATCCCGCCATCACACTCGGCTGCTGGGTCACACGAAAGATGGGCTCCTTCCAGGCGATTTTCTACGGCGTCGCGCAAATTCTCGGCGCCATGCTCGCCGCGTGGACGCTCGCGCGCCTCATCCCAGAACAAATATGGGGCCCCGTCGCTCTTGGAACGCCCGATTTGGGCGCAAGCATTTCGCGCACCCAGGGAATTTTCATCGAACTTCTCCTCACCTTCATTTTGGTCTTCGTTTTTTTCGCCACTGTCGCCGACGTTCCCGCGGACTCGCCGCATCTCACGCGTCTTGGCGGTTTCGCCGCAGGCCTTGCCATCTTTGCTGGCATTCTCGCGGGCGCGCCCTTCACTGGGGCGTCCATGAATCCCGCTATGGCTCTCGGCACCGCCGTGGCCGCGCATCATTTCACAAATCACGGCGTCTACTGGGCGGGACCGCTCCTCGGCGGCGTCCTCGGCGCTTGGCTTTATCACGCCCTGTTCGCCCGCAGCTCCTGACTTTGCGTTCGCGTCATCCGGCGTCTTTCTCCCTTGTCCTTGCGCCTTCCAGAACTATTGCAGTTCAAGCAATCACTTCGCGCACAACGATTGCCCCGCCTCATCTCGCATGCTACGGTGAAGAATCTTCTCCTCGGGAAAAGGTGAATCCGTATGGCCGTTGCCGTTGATGACCTGCTGCGCAAAGCTGTCGAGAGCAAAGCCTCCGACTTGCACCTCAAAGTCGGCAACCACCCCTATTTGCGCGTTGACGGCGTGCTCCAGCCCATCGCCGAAGTCCCGCGCATCACGCCGGAAGAAATGCTCTCCATGGCTTTCAGCATGATGACCAATCGCCAAAAGCAAAAATTCAAAGAGACCGCCGAGCTGGACATGGCTTACGGCGTGGCCGGCCTGGGCCGCTTCCGCGTCAACGTTTTTCAGCAGCGCGGCAACGTCGGCATGGTTCTCCGCGTCATTCCTACGAAGATTCGCACCATCGAGGAACTGAATCTTCCTCCGGTCATCGAGAAAATCTGCGAAGAGCAGCGCGGCCTGGTGCTCGTCACCGGAACCACCGGCTCCGGAAAGTCCACCACCCTCGCGGCTATGATTGATCGCATCAATTCCATTCGCGCCGAGCACATCATCACCATCGAAGACCCCATCGAGTATCTGCATCGCGACAAAAAAGGATTCATCAATCAGCGCGAAGTGGAAGTCGATACTTCCACTTTTTCCACCGCGCTGCGCGCCGCGCTTCGCCAGGACCCTGACGTCGTCCTCGTCGGCGAAATGCGCGACCTCGAAACCATTTCCACCGCGCTGCTCGCTGCGGAAACCGGCCATTTGGTCTTTTCCACTTTGCACACTCTCGACGCCACGGAGACCATTCAGCGCATCATCGCCGTGTTTCCTCCGCCCGAGCAAAAGCAAATCCGTTTGCAGATGGCCTCGACGCTCAAAGCCGTCGTCAGCCAGCGCCTTGTCCGCAAGAGCGATGGCGTCGGCCGCGTCCCGGCCGTCGAAGTTTTGATCTCCACCGGCTACATTCGCGATTGCATCATCAATCCCGACAAAACGCGCCTGATTCGCGACGCCCTCGCCGCGGGTACCAGCCAGTACGGCATGCAAACTTTCGACCAATCTATTTTCGATTTGTATTCCAAGAACTTGATCACTCTCGACGAGGCCATGATTCGCGCTTCGAATCCCGATGAGTTCAAGCTGCGCATCCAGGGCATCCGCTCCACCGCCGACGCCGCGCGCGAAGAAATGGAGCGCCAGATGAACGAATTCGAGCGCGCCGGCCACCGCCGCTGATCGGCTACTGGCCGGCATGAGTGAAAACGCTTCCCTCTTGAAACTGGTCTGGAGATGGTCCTTACCGAGCTGGGCGCTTTTCCCTTGCTGGGGCGCATTTGGGCTTTATTCCTCCGCAACCTACAACCGCTTGGACCTAACTAACCTGATTGGTGAGTTCATCCTCGCAGCACTTGCACCCGTTTCTTTGATTACCTTCATGGTTGCCGCAATCTATGCGGTGCGCCTCATAACAAACAACGAGGCCCGGTCCAACATCAAATGGCGCGCCGCCGTGGCTCTGCTTCCGGGCGCCGCGTTCGCCACGATTTGGACAATCGGGATCGCGCTCTCGCATTAGCATTGGAAGGTATCTGGATTTGGAAACGCCACCATTGAAAACCATTGCCCTGCCAAAATTTGTGATATAAATTTCGCCTTTCGATGCCATACGTTGAACCAAAGCATCCGTGGTACACGTTCTTCTTCGGCGTGCGTGGATTGCTGCGCCTCTTCTGCATGATTCTCGCGCTGGCCTACGCAATTTTCATTTGCGCTTCGCTCGGAAGCAGCGGCGCATTTTTGTCGCGCTTCGCTGACGCCGCCACCATCGCCTTCAGCCACACGCTGACCATCGCCCTCGTCACCGGACTTTTCTCGATCGCACTCTGGTTCGGCTTGCACAGCAGCGTCGAACCCGGCCGCTGGGGCTTCTATCAGGCCTTCTCCGAAGAGTGCCAGGATTACGACTGGTGGGGCCGCCGCCTCCCCAACCGCCGCTAAATGTCTGCCAGAGGGTCTCGCATCGGCTTCTTTGTGGCAATTTGCTTTGCTGCGCTGGCGACCATCGGTGGAGGCGGGACAATTTTCCTCGAATTCCGCGACCACACCAGCCATTTCCTCGGCCCAGCCATCGAGCTATCACTTGGATTATCCTTGGCCGTGCTCGCGCTGCTTGGCGAGTCCTCTGGACGAGTTCGCAGAACCGCTTTTATTCTCCGAAACTCGCTGATCGCCCTGTTCGTGCTCGCCGTTGTTCTAGCGCTCATGTTATTTCTTGTCGGGCCGCTCCACTAATCCGCGACGCACAGTCAAAACGACCTATGAGATCCCGCGGCCCAATCAGCGATTTAGCGCCAACTGATTTCCTCTTCACCCTCGCGTCGAACCTATTTGCAAAGCTACGAATATGAGTGGGGTTGCGAATGGCTGCTTGTCACTTGTCACGCGTCACTAGTATGCTTCCCGCATGCGCGCCGCTCCTCGCAAATTCTCCACCGAAGAGGGCCTCTACAACGCCGCCACGCGCGCGCTGATGCGCCGCGCGTATTCCATTCATGAAATGAAGGAGTATTTGAAAGCGCGGGCGGAAGACGCCGAGCACGCCGCCGCCGTCCTGCAAAAATTGAAGGAGCGAAATTACGTTGATGACGCGCGCTACGCCCGCGATTACGCCCGCGTCCATGCGCAGAACCGCCGGCAGGGCAAATTTCGCATCGCCCGCGAACTGCGCGCCCGCGGCGTGCCTGATCGCCACATCGAAGCCGCGCTTGAATCCGTCTTCGCCGAAACCGACGAGAACGCCCTCGTTCGCGCGCGCCTCGAACGCAAATTGCGCAATTTGCGCGGTTCGGGCGGCTCCGCCAAGCCCCTCGACGAGAAAAAGCGCGCCTCGCTCTATCGCAGCCTCCTCCGCGCCGGCTTCTCCGCCGACGCCATTCGCACCGAACTCCGCGCCGCGACTAAGATGGTTGCTGAGGAATCCGATGGCCTGAACGATCATGTTGAGCCGGCCCCAGAGGATTGCTGAGGACCGCACATCCGCTGACAAGGGTTTGCGGACAGCACAACGCGCCTAAACGTCACTCCAGTTCAGGTTTGCAAATCCGAGCTATCTGCGGCTCAGTTGATCTTTTGTCCCAACTCATCTTGGCCACCCTGGTGCAGGGTGAGGCCGGTAACCTGTCCCTCCGGATTCAACACGAAAGTGATCTGGGCGTCCATAACCTTGAGGAAAAACTCGTTCTTTGACTCGGGGAAAATCGGGAAAGAGGGCTGTCCCGTACCTTGAACCGTCAATTGGTCGCCGGCCAGACTGACGGTGAAGATGAGGTGTGGGTTGAGCTGATATTGCCCCACAAACTTCTGCAATTCGTTCGGCGGCAACGTAATGGCCGTGCGAACCTTCGGCAGCTCGTACTTTTGGCCGAAAAGGATGGCCGCCAGCTCCCGAGCGACGGTGCCTACAACCGGAGATTGCATGTTGTCGAGCACGATGACGTAGGCATGCTGATCCGGAAACCAGCTGTTGAGCGACGTAAAACCCTGGATCCCGCCCTCATGTGAATATTCCTTGTACCCGAACGCGCTCGAAATGAACCACCCGAAACCGTAATGAGACTTGCCTGAGCCTCCCGTCGATACTTGGGGCGCCAACATTTCATCCAGCAGCGGTTTTGGAAGAAGCTTGCCCGCTTCGAGCGCGCGATCCCACGTGTAAAGATCCTGAACGGTCGAATAGAGCGCGCCCGCGCTGTAGGGAACGGTCATGTCAACGTAGTCCACCGGCTGATAGCCGTCGTG
>DASYYQ010000181.1:0-10006 GCA_035933545.1 Candidatus Acidiferrales bacterium
ACCGCACGGAGGATCACCGATTCCTCGGGAGGCGAAGCTTCAATTGCATTTTTGACGAGATTCAGTAATGCCTGTTGGACCTTGCCGGCATCCATGCTGACCGTGAGATCAGCCGGCACTTCCACGTCCACTCGCACACCCTTTTCCGCTGCAAAGCCTTTGCATGCGCTGGCTATATAGAGCAACGAATCCAAAGCATGGCCGTCGGTCTTTTCAAGTTCTTGGGGCCTCGCATAATCGAGAAAATCTCCTGTAAGTTTCTCCAGGCGCTTGGCTTCTTTGGCCGCGATATCAAACATCTCCATGCGGCTCTCCTCGGCGACTCCGTCCTCGTGAGCCATCGTCAGTGAGCTAGAGATCATGGCAACAGGATTCCGTATCTCATGGGCGATGGCACTCGACAAACGACCGACTGCCGCTAGCTTTTCCTCCTCGGAGAGCAGCCTTCGCGTTCGCTCCAGCTCCTGCACGTTCCGAGACAGATGGGCCTCCTTCTGCTTGAGTCGGTTCACCAGCAACCACACGATAACCCCCACCAAGGTGTAAATGAGCGAGACCGTCCCTGCCTCGATGTATTCGTTAAGTTGTGGTGATGGGTGCACTTTGTAGGTAACCCATACCCAATAAAAATTGAGGCAATCTCCGATTGTCACCGCCAGCATGGTCCATAGAAACGACAACCGGAAGGCAGCTTCCAGAATGGGAACGATCATCAACGCAAAGTATTGGCTGTCTTGGTTGCTTGTAGTCGCCGCGACAAATGTGAGCGCAGAGTTTACGGCGACTGAAGCAATGGTCAGATAGAGTACTGTCTTGCCTGTGATGCTCCCGGAGCGCGCTTGAACCCAGATAAAAACAGTAGTGTGAAACAGAAAGCCAAGGCCCAGAGCAACGAACAACACCGGCGAGAGGCTGCCTAAATACGATGCAAAAAGGACGTGCAGTAAAGGAAGCACCGCAATTACGAAAAGATTGAGAAAGCTGAAGATGGCTATCGGTTGGCGAAATGGTGCCGCAGTGTCACCGCGCTCACTCGAGGTCATCGCCATTTTTGCTCCGACTACAGTGGCCCGTCGTGTACGTCTAAATGCCCCTGTCGGGTCGCGCACTGAAGCGTACGATGAAGCCTAACGCCTAAGAGGCAAGGCAGGATGTGACGATGATCACACTTGGACCGACGCGACTCCTTAGAAGTTCAGGCAGCGCCGATTAGCACAGGCTCCTGGGGCAGCATCTCGCAAGAGCGAGACCTCAGCAATATCCCTCTCGCCGGCTCACATTGGAGACGATATCGGATGGCGCACCGTCCACAGAGCCAGAAATGCTGAACCGAATGGGGATTGGCAGGCCGCCCATCCTCTCCGGGTGGCTTGCGGAACCGAAAGAACTGTCCTTCGTGATAGTCGAAGTCGGCGTGGCACGCAGGATTTGCGCATTCCAGAATCATACTTCGCCTCAGTTTTTTCGACTCGCCCATCCCTAAGCGCGGAAGCCGAGCCGGCCAATCCCGCAAAATCATCTGATATGCAGTCACGCCTCTGCCGCTGCACCGGGATTGCGCACGTCTGGCCCCAAGCATTTACTCTGCCGCCCGCGACATTGATCACAAGCTAGCCTTGTGAGGGGATTTGCAAGCAGGCGAAGGATTCTCGATCTCGCTGGCGCGTTCAAGAACCTGAACAATCCGCCTTACGCCGTTCAAAGCTCTTGACGTCATCCCACTGCTAAGGTCGCGCGGTTTGAGGCGCATCGTCCTTCCCAGCAGAATCCAATGGCGGCGCGTCCGTGCCCTCGTCCCCACTTTTGTCCAACAAATCAGCCATTTAGGAACATTAGAAACCGTGCTCGGCAATACCGGGGATGACCCAACCGACGAAAGCCGCAACCCCGATCAGCAACGGCACATGAATTGCACCTTTGCTGATGGACTCGCACCTTGCGTGGGAAAGAAGCACACCGTGTTAGGGCATCGTTCAGGGAACAACAGAGCCGTCAAGTTAGTTCACGCGTTCGAGTTTGCCTTGGCCCTCTTCGGACTTGCGCTTCTCAGCTTTTACGCAAGTGCGCGTCTCGACGGCTTTGCGCACTCCCGTGTGGCAATAGAAGAATTCAAAGCAGAAATCTCGCATCCGAATTCCGCTTCTGCTACCGAAACAACTGTTTCATCCGACAATTCACTGCGCACGCCGCGAGCAACGCCAGTTGACTTCGAGTTGTGGTCAGCAACGCGCATGGCGGCATTTGATAGGCTTTGGAACGCAAAGTTCGATCCTCCCATCGCCGTCCTTCGAATTCCAAAGATTCACTTGGAGGTTCCTGTTTTTGGCGACACGGGCGAGGAAGCTTTGAACCGCGGAGTCGGCTGGATCGCAGGAACTGCGCCTCCGGACGGCGAGAGCGGAAATGTTGGAATCGCCGGTCATCGCGACGGCTTCTTCCGCAAACTCAGAGGCGTTACCCGGGGCGACGAGATCCTGCTGCAGACGCGAAAAGGAACCGAAATCTTCCGCGTCTCCAGAATTGAGATCGTCGCCCCGGAAACAACTTCGGTCTTGAAACGCACAGCAGGCTCATCCATTACTTTGGTGACCTGCTATCCATTCTTTTACGTAGGAAGAGCGCCACAGCGTTTCGTTGTCGAGGGCCATCTGCAAACTGAAACTCAAACCACCACACATTCAGAAGTAAAACCGATCAATTCAGAATCAGAAATAGAAACCAAAACAGCTCTCGGATCGGGCAAGAACATGTTCCAAGGAGGAACGCACCAATGAGACAAATCACAAGCAAGTCTTTATTGTTTTTTGCGGCGCTTGCGCTGGCGTCCGCAGGGTTCATTTTCACCGGCCACGCATTTGCGCAGCAAAAGACCGTTGAACAGAGACAAACCGGCCCCACGGAGATGACCGTGGACACTCGCAACACGACCGTTGCGTACGTCGAAGGCAATCATCTAGTCGTCCGGTTAGCCGATGGGACACTGGAAGCAATGCGAATTCCAGCAGAGGAACGCTTCGACATCGACGGAGAAAGCCTGGCTCTCAATCAGTTAACGCCCGGAATGCTTTTGACGACCCAGACCATCACAACCACACGGCCAATCGTCGTCAAGACGGTCGAAGTAGCCGACGGAACCGTACACTTTGTGAGCGGCCGTCGGCTCATCATTCGCACCAAGGACGGCCAAATGGCGGATTACACGATTCCGGAGTGGGCTGAGATCAAAATCAATGGGGAAGGGGGAATACCCCTTAATGAACTGAATCGTGGCCGGCAAATCACGGCGACGTTCATCACGGAAGAGCCGATGACTGTCGGAGAATTGGAAGTGCGCTCTCACGGTCATTATCCTCTGACCGAGCCAAAGAAGTCGGAAGCTGAGGCCCCGGTCGCAACTGCGACGGAGGAAACTCCGGCAATGGCACAAACAGCCGAATCTGAGCCTGCAACCGAGACTCCAGAGACATTGCCGGAAACAGCAAGCCAACTCCCCTTGATTGGCCTGCTGGGATTTCTCGCACTGACAGCATCATTCGGTCTGCGAGCTTTCCGAAAGGCTTTGTAGATGGCACGGAATGGGCTCGGAAGCGCGGCCAATCCCCAGACGCGCTTCCGGGCCGAATCCGGGCTTCTTAGTTTGCATCGCTTCCACATACCAAACGGCATGAGCTGGCGGAGCGAAGTTTTACCAAAATCACGGGAGAACGAGTTCGGTGACGCCCATCACAGACCGAGACGGACCGCCGGGGCCATAAGTATTTTGGGGTCAGATATTGATTCGCATCAGAAGTCAACGAACGGAACGACGGAGGTTGTCATGTATACGAAGTTTGCTTTGCTTCTACTTGCGGTAGCCGCCGTATTTTTCGCCATAGGCCGCACCACAGCGCAGGACCAGGCCAAACTCAATCAGCAAACGATGGAGAATCTGTCGACGGCCATGCATGGTGAAGCGTTCGCTTTTTCTAAGTACATGCTTTACGCCCAGCACGCGCGACAGTCCGGCAACACAGAACTCGCCGATTTGTTCCAAAAGGCCGCTCACACCGAGCGTTTCGAGCATTTCGCCGCAGAGGCGCGGCTGGCAGGCCTCGTCGGCAACGATGCCGACAATCTGAACGATGCAATCAAGGGCGAATCGTACGAGGTCGAAACGATGTACCTCGGGTTCGCAAAAGATGCGGCCGCCGCGGGAGACAAAGCTGCTGCGGCGCGCTTCGAGGAAATCCGCCGCGACGAAATCGGCCATCGCGATGCCTTCAAGGCCGCGCTCGCAAAATTGCAGGAAAGCCAGACGCAAGGCCAGCAGTAACCGTAGCGGAAGAAGCGGCGAGATGAACGGAATAAATACGCTCACGTTGACGCTGGCGCTCTCTCTAACGGGCGCGATCTCGCCGTTGGCTCAAGGCCGTCGGTTGCCCCAGTCGGCCAGAACTGTAGCGCCCCAGGTCCAAACGAAACAGCCCAGCGCGCAAGGAAATGACCAAATCAAAGCGCCCCAATATAAGGTCGCTGTGGAGTCCAACCTGGTGGCGTTGGATGTTCTCGTCACGGACGAAGATGGAAATGTTCTGTCCAGCCTAAAGAGAGAAAATTTCCGGATCCTCGATAATGGCAAACCGCAAGCCATTACCTCGTTTGCCTCCACAAACAATCCGATCACCATCGTCATGCTCTTGGAATACAGTGGAATCGCCTACGATTATTTCGCCTACAAAGGCGCATATTGGGGGGCGCAATTTCTGAACCACCTCGATGCAAAAGACTGGGTTGCGTTGGTCACCTACGACCTGAAACCGACAATCCAGGTTGATTTCACGCACAATAAAGTGGACGTACAAAACGCTCTTGGCAGTCTATCCTACCCGGCATTCCGCGAAGCGAATCTTTTCGATGCCCTTGTGGACACGCTGGATAGACTCGATCGTATGCCCGGAAAGAAAGCAATCCTGCTGATCACAACCGGAGCGAATACATTCGGCGAAGCAACCCTAGACGAAACAATCGCGAGAATTAAAAAAACGGATGTAACTATTTTTTGCGTCGGGATGGCGGAACGCGAATATATGACGGCTCAAACCAACACACCGGTGGCTTACCTTCAGGCCAAAAATCAACTCGAGACATTCGCAAATCTTACGGGCGGACTGGCGTGGTTTCCGCGATTCGAAGGAGAAATGTCATCTCTTTTTCGAAGCGTCGTCGGTTTTTTGCGGAGCGAGTATCAACTGGGATTTTCGCCTCCCGCCCCAGCTCTTGATGGCAAATATCACAAGTTGAAGGTTGAGGTGATTGGGCCTGATGGCAAGCCCCTGCGCGTGACCAACGCAAAGGGGAAACAACGCAAAGTCATCGTCTACGCCCGGCAGGGCTACGTGGCGGCAAAAGCGCCCAACAAACCGAAAACCGAGAGAACAGATACACGGAGGACCCCATGAAAGACCTGTTTCGTCGTATGCTCGCTGTCTTCCTGACCGCGCAGCTCTCGTTCGCGGGCCTGACACTGGAGGGCTGCACCGCCCGTTCTGCCGCCAAAAGCGCGGATCCCGCGACAGCCTCGCCAGTCCAGCCTAAGCCGATGACTCCATTACGCGCAGCCCTGCAGAAGCCTTACGTTGAACTTTTTGATGAGGCGTCAACGCTTCAGTTTACCTCCGGAGAGATCGTTGCGCAGCGGAAGGCGCTTGAACAAGGAAGGTCCGCGTGCGTCCGGCGCTTTAAGAATCATGCCAGTCAATACGGAAAACAGATCGACGCCGCCCAAAAGAAGCTCAAGAAAGAAACCGCCACCCTCTCCGAAGAAGAACGCAGTCGCCTCCACTGCAACATACAAAATCTCGAGCTTCTCCGCAGCGAAGCGCAAGCTCTTTCCGGGCACGCCATTCCCACCGCTTACGAAAATCTGACGGCAAAGCTCGATTTAATCGAGAAGTGGCCGGCTGTCTCCAAGCAAATCCAGCAAGAGATTGCCAGCGGTTCGTACCTAAAGCGCCGTTGGGGCGATGTGAAGGACATCGGCTTCCGCGAAATCGCCGCCAACCAGCAAGACGACATCAAGAAGGGCCAGCAGGCCATGGAAGAAATGAAGCGCACCGGCCTCCTGCCTCCAGAAGTGGAAGACAAAGCGATTCAGAGCTACGTCAATTCAGTCGCGCAGCGCATCGCGCAAAAGTCCGACTTGAAAATCCCGCTTCATGTCTCCGTTCTCCAATCGCGGGAGATCAATGCCTTCGCGCTCCCCGGCGGCTATCTTTTCATTGAAAGAGGGCTCCTGGAAACGACCGATGATGAATCGGAACTCGCCGGTGTGATTGCGCACGAAATCGCTCATGACGCAGCTCGTCACAGCAACAAACTCATGAAGCGCGCGACGATAGCCGGCATTTTCTATCAAGCGGCGCAAGTTGCGGCTATCATTCTAACGGGTGGGGCTGCCGGCATCGGCCTGTATTACGCGATTCAGTATGGCTTTTACGGCCTCGGCTTTGTCCTCGATTTGAAGCTGCTCGGCGTCAGCCGCGCTTACGAGATGGAAGCAGACCAGCTCGGCATCCAATACGCATGGAACGCAGGATACGATCCGGCCGGCTTCATCCGCTTTTCCGACAAGATGGCTACGAAAGAAGGCTACGTCAACAGCGCAAGCTGGTTCCGAACCCATCCTCCTTTCTACCAGAGGATGGCCGATGCCAAGCGCGAGATTGCTTTCCTGCCGGCTAAACCTGAGGTCGTGGTGCAGACTGCCGCATTCGAGCAGATGAAGAAGGAACTCGCCCCTATTGCCGCAGCAGCGGACAAAGAAGAAATCGGAAAGCCCTCTCTCAAGATACCGCAAGAGCAGGGTTGCCAACCCCCTAAGAAACTTGAGTACACGCCGGAACAGCCCATCGAAGACCTCTGTTCCTCGGCCCCGCGCAGCCCAGAACCGACCGGAACTCCCAAATGAACGAAGTCAGCGCAAGCGCTCGAGCAGGCCAGGAACGCCGATATCACGGTTGCGGAGGAATTGAGCGCCGCAGAATCCGGTGTGCAGGTAGCCGCTTCGGAAGAGAAGATTGCGCGCGCAGGGCTAATTGGATTGGATACGCACGCGGGCAGCCCCGCGCCCGAGTGCGCTTGGTGGAACCCTACGGATTCACAAAGGTGTCTGCGTTAGGAGTTGAAGAGCAGCGCGTCAATGCAATCTCGGATTTTGTGGACAACCACAAAGGGTTAGGCGACGGATATCGTGTTGAAACTCACATCGTGATCTGGGCAAGTCAAAACGTGATGAAGGTGCCGATAAGCGCCATCTTCCGGCGCGGCCAGAACTGGAGCGTGTTTTTGATTGTGGGGAAATATGCGGAATTGCGTGATGTCGATGCCGGGCATCGCAACGAATCCGAGGTGGAAATTCTAGATGGCCAGAGCGAAGGAGACCGCGTGATCGTGCATCCGCCTTCTGAATTGCGCGCCGGAACACGCGTGCGTTTTGATTGGCAGCGCATTTAAGCAATTCGGAACGAAGAAAAGGGGCCGATGCCGTCCATCCTGCTGCTTTTTATCATCGTTTTTCTGCTGAACCTTGTTCCCGCGTTTGCCCCGCCCACCTGGATGGTTTTCTCGTACCTTGGATTCCGCGGCACGGCCACAAACGTCGGCTTGCTTGCCGTAGTCGGCGCTTCTGCCGCCACCCTCGGAAGAATCACGCTCGCCAAATTAGCTAACGTGGTTGTCCGGCAAAAATTTCTCAGTGACGATACCAAGCAAAATATCGATTCCATCCGGGATGGACTGAAGGGCAGGCGCAAGTTGACCTTCAGCGTTTTTCTCTTCTACGCCTTTTCTCCGCTCCCCTCAAACTATCTCTTCATTGCTTACGGTCTCACCACCATGGAATTGAAGCTCATCGCTCCTCCCTTCTTCTTGGGAAGATCTATCAGCTACGCTTTTTGGGGATTTTCGTCATCAGCTCTTGCACATCGTATTTCGATGGAGCCCAAAGGAGCCATTCCCTACTTGAGCCTGTATTTCATCGCCTCGCAATGCCTGCTGCTGTACCTCGTCTACCTTTTTACGCGCGTCGATTGGCGCGCCCTGTTCATGGAGAAGAAACTGCGCCTCCTTGCGCGCAAACCGAAAACCCAGGCGCCATAATCCATGGCAAGCGGATGCTCCGGCATGGTGCGCGCTGGCGAGCTTCGGGATCGCGACAGAAATTTATAATCTGGGGCAACAGCCTTCCATAGCGCGGAAGGAAGTTACGCTGAAATGATTATGCCAATGTCTTCATTTTGTCGCGGGCTGGTTCTGAGTCGCCGTCAGCAGCACATTCTTTACTGATTCAGGGACTTCATTTGCATGGGCAACCAACATGCTGACTTGCCATAGCTGCGTATCAGACAATTGGTTCTTGAATGACGGCATGCCGGATAAGCGAATGCCATTGACAGCCTTCCAGTAGCTTCCCGAAGGGGGGTCGTCGGTCACTCCTTTACCTTTGAATAGCTGAGTCGGCTTCGGAAACATCATGTTCACGTAATCGACCGGATGCCCGGGCAGCCCGTGACATACGGCGCAATTTTGCTTGTATACCTCCGCGCCCGCCAGCAGGTTGGCTTCATCAGCGGGTATGGGAGGCTGGCCGATGTGCTGCTTTTCGATGCGTGCATGGAGAGCCATATTTGCCATTTTTCTTTCAAATGGCATCAGTGGGTCGGAAACAGCAACAGGGGCCATGCCGGAGGCAAAGTAGTAGTAGCCCGCTCCGACCCAAACCAGGATCCCAAGAACGAATCCAATGACCAGCCATTTAATCATTTTCGGCTCCTTGGTTTAGCTTTTCTCAGCTTCGCTGCTTTAGGTCCAAACTGATACGCACTCGCACGATAGCGATTGCGTAAATGTTCAAATTGGGTGGCTTGGACTGCTTCGCCGCCGACTTACGTCGAGGATTCTAGTCATGCGACAGCATCAGTTTCAAGGTCAATCGGTCCGAGCCGGAGCTGATCCCCACGCCCGCCTCGATGTTTATGTGCAGTCAATGTGCCGCGAGGGCTCGACCGAAGCCTTTCGGAGCACAGCCATACGCTCTGATGAATCGCACTCGATTTCACGTTGCCATGAATGGTTTTATCCGTGACGACCCCGTCCGACCCGCACTCTTGATAGAGAGTCGTTCGTGGTTCTTGATGTAAAGAGTTTCGAAAGCACCGTAGGCGATTGTTCAGGTTCTTGAACGTTGGCCAAAAGTCTCCAGTCAGTAAGAAAGCGCGGAACTCCGCGTCCAGCATCGAGTCGCCGCCAACGACCTCGGGAGGGCACAACAAATGCTTGAAGAGAAATGCTCCCGCACTGGCGCGACTTTAGATTGCGCGCAAACCAACGAGTCTTGAGGTAGACATTAATGCCGAATGTTACGCAAAGCTTCCCTTTCGGGTACCCAGATCGCTCGGCGCGAGTGTCTCGGTGAATCCTCGTCGAAATTAACGACCGCAGGCCGCGGTTCGCACCCCCCCCAAGTTCGCGAGGATGACGAGCTGCGTCGCGGAAAAATCTTCAGTGAAGCGGTGGATTTCTCCGGCGAGATGTGCACCAGGAATGTGAGAGGGCTTCTCACTCCACTCTGTTATCGGTAGATACGGGACAAGGGCAACATCCCGCCCAGTACGGAAAGAGCCCATTCAGGGCGGGCAAGCTGCCCTGTATCCCTGGGGAGTCGAACGGCGTCACGTCATCCCCGCCGGCATTCATTGTGGTATCGGGCGACTGGGCTGGCAGACATTCAGCACACCTTCCGGACACTCTTGGACGAAACGGTGCTCCGATGAAAGTGCAGCAAGAACTCATGCGCCATACCGACACCCGCACCACGATGAACGTTTACGGCAGGGCTATGGACGCCAGCAAGCGTGAAGCGCACGGAAAGGTCGTGCGCATGGTGCTCGCTGCGAAAGTGGCTTAGCGCCCCTTAGTGCCCCTGGGAGTTTGTTGTAAGCAGCTGAAAAGAAGAAACAAAGTTGGTGGA
>DASYYQ010000173.1:0-44447 GCA_035933545.1 Candidatus Acidiferrales bacterium
TTGGTGAGGACGTCGCGGGCGATTTGTTCGACTTTCTTTTTGGCGGCGTCTTCGGAGAGGTCGTCGAGGTCGAGGACGAAAAATTTGCCCTGACGGACGCTCTTAATTTCGGAATGGCCCAGCGATGAGAGGGCGTGATGAATGGTCTGGCCCTGCGGGTCGAGGACGGTGGTTTTTGGCATGACCCAAACGTGAGCTTTCATGGCGGGGAGAGTATAGCAAAGTTCTGGAGGCAGAGAGGCGGGAGACAAAGAAGCAAGGATGGGGCACCGGGATGCGAGACAGCGGTTCAAATCAGCGGACGCTGTGGCAAAGCGGCGTCGAGCCGCCGCACTCCAGAAAAGCAACAACAAATTCCTTGGCGCTAGCGCAGCTGCAGTTTTGAGACGGCGGCGCGGAAGGAGTCGAGCAGCGAATTTTTCTCGGTGGCGGGGAGGAACGAATGGCGGAAGGAGGCTTCGGCGATGGAGACGAGTTGCGCAGTCGTCAAGCCCATTTTGCTGGCAGCTTGAGCAAAGGTTTCGTTGAGGCTGGTGCGAAACATCGCCGGATCGTCAGTGGCCAGCGTGACCGGAACGCTGCGAGCGACGAATTTAGGCAGGGGATGATCTTCCAGCCGCGCTTCTTTGACTCCGAGAAGTTTGGCGAGGGCGCCGGTGCACAAGTTGCTTTTCGGGCAAATTTCGAGCGGCATTTGGTGTTCGACAAGCAAGTCCATTAGCCTTTCATCGTGAATGGCGCTAATGCCGTGGCCGATGCGTTCGGCGCCGAGGATTTCGATGGCGTCGCGAATGGATTGCGGGCCGGCCATTTCTCCGGCGTGGGCGACGCGACGAAGGCCTTCGCTTGCGACATACTCGAATATTCCGCGAAAATCCGAAGCGGGCAGAGATTCCTCGTCGCCCCCGATACCGAACGCAACCACCCCAGCGGACTTCAATTGCACGGCGAGGCGCGCGACGTCCATAGCTTTTTCCGGGCCGAACTGGCGCACGGCGTCGAAGATCCATTGAACGCGCGTGTGCCGGAACCCATATTTTTCGGATGCAGCTTTCGAAATCGCAGCGAAGTTTGCCTCGACATCCTGCTTTCGGAGCAACATTACGCCGACGGAGAGAGTGATTTCGGCGTAGACGCAGCGTTCCGCGTCGAAGTGGAGCGGGAGGAGCGAAACAGCATAAGCGTAATCGTCCGGCGTGCGCAGGTAGGAGGTCACCCACTTGAACAGGTCAAGGAACGCGGGGAAGGTGCGCGTGTTATAGCGCTCCGCAACTTTTGTGTAATCGAGTTTGTCGCCGTGGCGCTCTGCGAGCTTCACGAGAGCCATCGGATTGATGCAGCCTTCGAGATGGAGGTGAAGCTCAGCTTTGGGCAGGCGCGCCAGGAGGGAAGCGTCGGATTCGGATTGAGCTGCGGTCATTGCGTCGAGCGTGCTGCGGTCATGCGACTTTGGCGAGCGGCGAATCTTCGCGGTAATGTTTCAGGCCTCTCAGCAAAAATATAAATGCGATGACCGCGAAAAAAACGAGCCCGACGCGCTCGAGGACGTCCGCGTAGATGACGCCGCCCAGAACGACGCCTCCGGCAGCGATCGCCAGAGAGAGCAGGGAAGCGCTCAGGATGATGAGCGCCTTGTCAGAGAGCAGCATCAAGCCGCGTTGCGCAACCGGATCCGCGGCGCGCCCAGCAGTGCTGTGGCGCACGCCAAAATCGAAATAGAAGAGCAGGCCGACAATCAGCCAGACGAAGAAGCGGACCCAGTTTTCGACCGTAAGGCTGGCCATCAGCACAAAACACAAAATCACCGAGGCGATGGGAATCCACGGCGAGAATGGCACGCGAAAAGCGCGAGGACGGTCTGGCTGGCGCTTGCGCAGAATCAAGACAGCCACGGAAACCAGAATGAACGCGAAAAGCGTGCCGATGTTGGTGAGGTTGACGAGCGTCCCGATGTCGAAAATTCCGGAGGGGATGGCCACAAAAAATCCGGCAACCCAGGTGGCAAAATCCGGCGTGCGAAATGCTTTGTGAACGCGGGAAAAAATTGATGGAAGCAGTCCATCGCGCGACATGGCGAACCACACACGCGCCTGGCCCAACTGAAAAACGAGAATTGAGGAAATCATGCCCATAAGCGCGCCGACGGTCACCCAGCGGTCGGTGACTTTCAGGCCGATAGCTTCAAGCGCATTGGCTACAGGCGCGGCGTTATTCAGTTTGTCCCAGTGTTGAATGCCGGTGAGCACGACGGCCACGGCCACGTAGAAAATTGCGCAGACAAAAAGCGAGGCAAGAATGCCCAGCGGCACATCGCGCTTCGGATTGCGGCACTCTTCTGCGGCCGTGGACACAGAATCGAAGCCGATATACGTGAAAAACACAATTGCGCCGCCCGTGAGCACGCCTTGAAATCCATTGGGGAAGAATGGTTTCAGATTCGCGGGCTGAATGTATTTGCCGGCGACGACGCAGAAAATCACGATGGCGAGAAGCTTGATGCCGACCATGATGTTGTTGGCTTCAGCGGATTCGCGAATCCCGCGCACGAGCAAAACGGTGAGGAACATCACGATCAGGAAGCCGAGCAAATTGAAGTGCAAGGACCAGCCAACGGCGGGATCGTATGCTGGAGTGCCCAGCGAGTCGGGGATGTGAATGTGAAAAGTGTCGAGCAGATTGTTGACGTAGGCGGAGAAGCCGACGGCGACGGCCATATTTGAAACAGCGTATTCGAGAATCAAATCCCAGCCGATGATCCAGGCGATGAACTCGCCGAGCGTCGCATAGGTGTAGGTGTAGGCGCTGCCGGCGATAGGAATCATGGAAGCAAGTTCGGCGTAGCACAGTCCGGCCAGAGCGCAAATCAGCGCGACAGCCAGAAATGATACGGCGATGCCGGGGCCAGCGCCGGGGCGGCCGTTGATGCCAAGCGCATGCGTGCCGTGCATCAGGACGCTGAGGAGAGGAGCCTGAAGGATTGATGGATAGCGGTCCACTTCGCCGGCGGCAGCGGTTCCTGTGGTAATGAAAATGCCGCTGCCAATGATGGCGCCGATGCCCAGAGCGGTAAGGCTGAGCCAGCCGAGCGTTTTTTTCAGGCGCTTGCCCGGCTGCTCGGAGTCCGAGATGAGCTGGTCGATGCTCTTGGTGCGAAAAAGCTGGCTATTCATTTATGAAAAGGCGCCACCGTCCGTTTTATTTGTAATGGATCGCAAGTCCAGCACTGTACATGGAGCGGGCGCGACGCGCAACCGCTGCGATGCGGGATTTTGAGTGGTGGTTAGCTAGACGATTTGGAGACGGGCGTAGCGTTCGATGAGCTTTTTGGTGCCGTAGTCCTGGAAGCTGACGGTGAGGCGACGGTCGTCGCCGTCGTCTTCGACTTGAACAATTGTGCCAAGGCCGTAGTTGGGGTGTCGGACACGCGCCCCAATGAGCGGATTGGCTTTTCGGTGTGAAGGCGAAGAGCGCGACGAGTTTGAGGAAGATGAAGCTCCGGTGCGTGTGGCGAAGCGTTTGCTGCGGCGGAATTGGGATTCGTAAAACTCAGGGTCAGTTTCGTAGCGGCGGGTTTCGCCGGGCTCGGCCAGCGAACCACCGGCGGCTTCGACAAGTTCACCAGGAACTTCTGCTAGAAAGCGCGACGGAGCGGCAGCGGCGAGGTCGGTATTGGCCCAGGAGCGGCGATAAATGGCGCGGGAGAGCGTCAAAGTGCGCTTGGCGCGCGTCATACCCACGTAGCAGAGGCGGCGCTCCTCCTCAATGGCATTTTCGTCGCCCGTGGAGCGGCTATGGGGCAGAAGGCCCTCTTCAATGCCGGCGAGGAACACGTGATCGAATTCCAATCCCTTGGCGCTGTGCAGGGTCATCAGCGAGACGGAAATACTCTGGTCGAATGAGTCCGTATCGCTGACCAAAGCGGCGCGGTCGAGCACTTCTTCGAGAGTTTGGCCTTGCTCGATGGCTTCCGAGATGGCGGTGGAGAGTTCGCGAAGGTTGTCGGCGCGCGAGGATTGGTCCAGGCGGTCCTGCTGCTCCGCCCAATCGAGATAGCCGGTGCGGCTGAGAACAATTTCGAGGATGTTCCCGGGATTTTTGTTAGCGCAATCGTCGGTGAGCTTCAAAATCATTTCCCGAAACTCGAGCAGGGCGGACGCCCCGCGGATTTTTTCGGCGGCGGTACGCGGAATCGCTTGCCACAGCGATTCATTGTGCTCGCGAGCAAGATTGCGCAGCGATTCGCTGGTCACTTTGCCGATGCCGCGCGGAGGAACGTTCAACACGCGCAATAGGGCGATGTCGTCATCGGGATGAAAGAGCAGACGAATATAGGCCAGAGCGTCTTTCACTTCGGCGCGCTGGTAAAAGCTGAAGCCGCCGACGACGCGGTAACGAATGGCGAGACGGCGCAGCGTCTCTTCAAAAGAGCGCGATTGCGCGGCAGTGCGATAGAGAACGGCGAGCGTCAGGCGCGAATCGCCGCGCAGGAGCTTGGCGAGCTCGCCGCAAATATAGTCGGCTTCGTCCAATGCGTCGCGGGCTTCGTAATATTTCAGCAATGGCCCGGCCCCAAGCGTGGCTTTCAGCTGTTTGCCGAGGCGCGAGCGATTGTGGCTGACCACGCCAGCCGCCGCGTCCAGAATTACCTGAGTTGAGCGGTAGTTTTCCTCCAGCCGGATGGTCTGCGCGCCGGGAAAATCGCGCAAAAATCGCTGGAAATTGCCGCTTTCGGCGCCGCGCCAACTGTAAATGGACTGATCTTCGTCGCCGACGATGCACACATTGCGCTCTTTTCCCGCGAGCAAGCGAACCAGTTCTTCCTGAGACGCATTGGTGTCCTGAAATTCGTCAACCTGAATGAAGCGCAGACGCGCGGCCCAGTTCTCGCGCACTTGAGAATCTTCGCGGAGCAGCTTGACGGCCCGCAGGAGCAAATCGTCGAAATCGAGCGCCGCGGATTTCCGCAGGATGGATTCGTATTCGCGATAAACGGCGGCAGCTTGTTTGCCAAATGTGTCGAATGCATCGGCTTCCATTTCCTCCGGTGAGATATTGCGATTTTTCGCGTGACTGATGCGCTCGCGCAGAGAGCGGGGAGCGAGTTCCTTTTCAGTGAACTTCAAATTCTGAAGCGCGAGCTTGACGACGCGCGTTTGGTCGTCGTCATCGTAAATCGCAAAATCATGAGGGAGGCCGGCGCGCGAGGCTTCGCGGCGGAGCAGCCGCGCGCAAAACGAATGGAACGTGGAAATCCAGATATCGGAAGAATCGTGGCCACTGGAGCGCACCAGGTCGGCAATGCGCTGGCGCATCTGCTCGGCGGCTTTGTTCGTGAAAGTCACCGCCAAAATGTTGCGCCCGGGAACGCCCTGTTCGATCAGGTGCGCTACGCGGTAGGTGATGACGCGGGTTTTGCCCGTGCCGGCGCCCGCGAGGACCAGCACAGGGCCTTCGGTCGCCAGCACTGCTTCGCGTTGTTGAGGGTTCAGTCCGTCGGTTAGCGCCATGATGGTGTTGGAAATTTCCGTTGTGGTGAAACTGAAGTTTATCCGAGCGCGCTCGATTCAGCAAATCGCGAGCAGGGTTTGGAATTTTAGGGCTGCTTTTTCGGGCCGAGGGGAACGTCAAAGTAAATCATGGCGTTTTCGGATGCGACGGATTTTACGTCGGGAATATAGACAGCGGAGTGCGGGACCAGCTCAAAATGCCCACCCATATCGAAAAAGAGCATGCCGCGAAGCGTGCCATTGGGGGGCACAATGTCCGATTGCAGGCTGAACGGCGTTAGCTTCTTTTCGATGCCGCGTTCTTTGCCGCCGCTCGGCAAGGGAATGGGAAGCCGCGGCCGCGGCATAGAGGGGGCCTTGGGATGCGCGATTTGCTCCGCCGCTTGCGGCGCGGTCAATGCCGGCAAGCGAAAATGCTGGCCGTTAGGACCATCGACATCGAGGCGAATCGTCGATAGATCTACATGGACGGGATCTTTCAAATCATTTTTGAAAAACACATCCACGGCGAGAATCCCAGCTTTGTACGGATCCGCTTTGCCAAATGTTTTCTTCGCGCGCTCGGCATTGGAGTAAGCGTCAGCGGCAACAGTGAATCCCTGGTGCGCGTCTTTCGCTGACCAATTCGATGGATCGGTTTGCTGCGTTTGCGGAGCGCTGGCTGCGGCGGCAATAAGAGCGAGCGCGGTAATCAACAAGAGAGCTGGTTTCATGCTGGCAATAGATGCAAACACACCCCGAAACGTTGTGGGTTCAGCCGTCAGATGACACTATAATACTGTGCTTGCAGCGGGCGAGCCTTTTCAATTTTTGAAAGGGCAGCCAGCTTCCTCCCTCATGTACTTTTTGTATAGCGTGCTCACGGCGGTTGGTATGGTGCTGCTTGCGCCGTATTTCGTCACACGGGGGCTTAGGCGCGGCAAACATTTAGGCAATTTTCGCGAACGAATGGGCTACTTGCCCGCAGATTTGGCGCGCGATGCTTCGTCTGGCTCGGCGATCTGGGTTCACGCGGTGTCGGTCGGCGAAGTGCTGGCGGGAAGGCCGCTTGTCGATGAGCTAAAAAAGCGTTTTCCGGAGCGGCAACTCTTTGTCTCTACAACAACAGCGACTGGCCAGCAGCTCGCGCGCGAGCGAATTGCAAGCGCCAATGGTATTTTTTATTTTCCGTTTGACTGGCCTGGGCCAGTTCGCCGCGCGTTTGCGCAGATTCGGCCCGCGCTGGTGGTGATCGCGGAAACGGAGATATGGCCGAATTTTCTGCGCGAAGCGGATCGCCGCGAAGTCCCCGTAGTGTTCGTGAACAGCCGTATCTCAGAGCGATCGTTTGCGCGATTCCGGCGTTTCGAGCCATTTATTGGCAGGTTTTTTCGGCGCGTACTGCACAATGCGGAGCTGTTCTTGGCGCAAAGCGCCGAAGACGCTCGCCGGCTGAAGAAGATGGGCGCGCCGGAGTCGAGAATCGAAGTCACTGGCAATTTGAAATATGACCATGAGCCGCCGCAGCAATCGGTTTTCGGCGATTGGCTGGCAAAGCAAATTGCGGCTCAAGAGCGCTGGCCGGTGCTGGTGGCCGGCAGCATCGTCGCCGGCGAAGAAGAGGCGGTGCTTGCCGCCTATGACGTTGTTCAACGGCAATGGCGGCGCGCCTTGTTGGTTCTCGCGCCCAGAAAGCCGGACCGTTTTGCGGCGGCCGGAGCGATTGCCGAGCAGGACGGCTGGAAGATTGTTCGGCGAAGCGAAATCAATATGAGCGCGCCGCTCGACGAAAATTGCGACGTGGTTATTCTCGATTCCATCGGCGAATTGGCCGGCCTGTACGCGTTGGCCGACGCTGTATTCGTGGGAGGATCCCTCGTTGCATCTGGCGGTCATAACATTCTGGAACCTGCATGGTTTCGCAAAGCGCCCATATTTGGGCCTTCCATGGAGAACTTTCGAGACATTGCGGCGCGATTTTCCAGTGCGGGGGCGGGAATCCAAGTGGCCAGCGGCGAAAAGCTCGGCAAAGTGTGGAGCGAATTAATTGCTGACCCTGCCCGCCGAGAAACGATGGGCGAAAAGGCGCGGGCGCTCGTGGAAGCCAATCGCGGCGCAACTGCTCGTTCGCTGGAGCGAATCGCCGCGGTGCTGGACGCGCATCGAGCCTCTCTATGACGCCCGCGGGAGCGCTTCTCTGGCCGCTATCGGTCATTTACGGCGCAGGAGCGCGCCTTCGCGCCGGGGCGTATCGGTCGGGAATTTTCCGGCAGAAGCGTTTGCGTGGTGTTGTTGTGAGCATAGGGAATATCACGGTGGGGGGCACGGGAAAAACTCCGATGGTGGCATGGGTGGCGCAGCGATTTGTGGACAATGGCAGAAGAGTAGGCGTCCTTGCTCGTGGATATCGCCCGTTGCAGGGCGCGGGCGCCGTTCACGGGGCAGTAGCGGGATGGAACGACGAGATTGCGCTGCTTCATGCGCGGCTGGGCAGGCAAGTGGAGTTTGGAGTAGGCGCAAATCGCTTTGAGAAAGGGAAGGAACTCGAAGAGCGCGGCGTGAATTGCTTTGTTCTGGACGACGGATTTCAGCATCAGCAACTCGCGCGCGATGCAAATATTGTGATGATTGATGCGACGAATCCTTTTGGAGGCGGTCACGTTTTGCCTTCGGGGCGATTGCGCGAGCCTCTTTCGGCGCTACGCCGCGCCGATATTATCGTGATTCATCGCTCAGAAAAGGCTCCGGCGGCGGAGGCGGTAATTCGCAGGTATTCCCACGCGCCGATTTATTTTTCGCAAACGAAGCTGTTGGGAGTTGAGCCTTTTGGCGACGCCGAAATCACCATTGCGCCGGCTCTGCGTAAAAAGTTCTTTGCGTTTTGCGGGATTGGCAACCCTTCCTCGTTTCTCGCCGATCTCAAACGATGGGACATTTCAGTTTCGGGGCGTCGCATTTTTCGCGATCATCATCGCTACAGTCCAAAAGATATTGCGTCGCTCAGCAAAGAGGCGGTCGCGGCGGGTGCGGACGCGCTTCTTTGCACGGAGAAGGATACGTACGATTTGCCGTCGACCGCTGCAATGCCGGTTCCTATATTTTTCTGCAAGGTCGCGCTGCAATTCAACGACGAAGAGGGCCTGTGGCGCACACTTCTGGAGCTTGCCGAGCAGAACAGAGGCGGAGGCGCACGATGAAGATTTTGGTGCGCGCGACAAATTGGGTTGGCGACGCCATCATGTCCATTCCAGCGCTGTGCGCGATTCGCCAGCATTGCCCCGAAGCGGAGATTGCGATTTTGGCGCGACCGTCAGTCGCGGAATTATATAGCGAGCAGCCGTTTGTGAACCGCGTGATTCCACTAGGTGAATCCATGGCAAGTCCGATAGGTGTGGAGCGAGCCGCGCGCGAATTGCGCGATGAGCGGTTCGACTGCGCGATTCTTATGCCGAATGCTTTCTCGGCGGCATGGCTCGCCTGGCGCGCGAAGATTCCGCAGCGCATTGGCTATGCCCGCGACGGGCGCAGGTTGCTGCTCACCGATGCGATCGGTGTGCCAAAGCCCGGCGAAATTCCCGCGCACGAGGCGTATTACTACTTGGAATTGCTGCGCTGCGCCGGATGGCTGGACAAGCTTCCCCATGTCACGCAAATCTCGCTGATGTTGCCGCCAGATGCCGCTCGAAGAGCCGAAACGCGACTGCAAGAAGCTGGCGCGCGCTCAGGAGCGGTGCGCGTCGCGCTGGCGCCGGGAGCCGCTTACGGCGCTGCAAAATGCTGGCTGCCGGAGCGTTTTGCAACTGTGGCGGATGCGCTGATTGATGAATTCAGCACCGATGTGATACTTTTCGGCACGAGCTCCGAAATTGAAATTTGCCGGCAAATCGCTGACCGAATGCGCCATCGTGCTGTGATGCTTGCAGGGCAGACAGGCATGCGCGAACTGCCATCGCTTTTTTCGCGTTGCAATCTTTTTGTTGGTAACGATTCCGGCGCGATGCATGTGGCCGCGGCAGTCGGAGTTCCTGTAGTTGCGGTTTTCGGATCCACGGACCCGCTGGGCACTGCTCCGATGACTTCTGAGCGAACGCTGGTGCGCCATGCCGTTTCATGCAGCCCGTGTTTTCTGCGCGAGTGCCCCATTGATCACCGCTGCATGACGCGCGTTCCGGCGGAAGATGTACGCAGCGCGGCTGCGAAGTGGCTGGAGGAGCGGCGCAGTGCGTGACGCGAAGAAAAGGCGCGCGGTGTTCCTCGACCGCGACGGCACAATTTCTGAAGAGATGGGCTATGCCAATCATCTGAGCCGCTTCGCGATTTTTCCCTATGCGGCGGCGGCGATTCGCAGATTGAATGATGCCGGATTGCCCGTGATTGTGGTGACCAACCAGTCCGGCGCGGCTCGCGGTTTTTTCCCGGAATCGCTGATTGCGGAAATTCACGCAAAAATGGAGGCTGAGCTTGCGGCCGGTGGCGCGCACGTGGACGGCATCTACTACTGCCCGCATATTCGCGACGATCATTGCAAATGCCGCAAGCCGCTTCCCGGCATGCTGGAAACTGCGGCGGAGGAGCACAATCTGAAACTGCGCGATTCGGTACTCGTGAGCGACCGTTATGACGATATAAAAATGGCGCAGACAACCGGTTGCACGGGGATTCTGGTGCTTTCCGGTTATGGACGCGGGGAACATCAGTGGAATCGTCACAAATGGCCGCGCCAGCCGGATTTTGTGGTTGAGGATTTGCCGGCTGCAGTCGAGCTGATTATGCAAACGGCGAAAAAGTGAATTCCCGAAAACCAATGAAAATGAGCGCGAGCGTTCCAGACCTGTCGCGCCTGCTCGACCTGATCGCGTCATTCCCGCGTCAGACCATAACTGTGCTGGGCGATTTTGTGGTAGATGAATACGTGACCGGCGAAATTACCCGCGTTTCGCGCGAAGCGCCGGTAATTATTCTGCGCCACCAGGAAACCCACATTGTTCCCGGAGGCGGCGCGAATGCGGCGAACAATCTGGTCTCGCTCGGCGCGCGCGTCCTTCTTGTCGGCGCGGTGGGAGACGATGCTGCCGGCAACGCGCTGATTGATTATTTTCGCAAGAAGGATGTCAGCGTTTCGGGAATCATTCGCGCGCGAAACTGGCCCACCACCACGAAAACGCGTTTCCTCGCGCGCTGGTCGCACACGGCGCGCCAGCAAGTGCTGCGTGTTGATCGCGAAGCTGGCAAGGCTCTGCCTGAAAATGTCAGCAAACAGATCAGCAGGAAAACGCAAGCCTGCGCGCAAAAATCACGCGGCGTTCTGGTTTCGGACTACGGCGCGGGATCTGTCACGCCGGTGCTTCTCAAACATTTGCGCGGGAAGGTGGTGACGCTCGATTCGCGTTATAGACTTCTGGATTATCGCGGCGCGACGATTACAGCAGCCACTCCAAATGAGCCCGAGCTCGAGGCCCTTTACCATGTGCCAATCGGAAAAAACGAAAAGCAGCTCGAAATTCTCAGCCAGCGCACGTTGCGCGCTCTCGGCTTGCAGGCACTGCTGGTTACGCGCGGCAAGGACGGGATGGTTTTGTTTGAGCGTTCCAAGCCGCCGCACAACATCGCTGTTTACGGCAGCAAAGAGGCCGTGGACGTGACAGGCGCAGGCGATACGGTGATCGCAGTTTTCACGCTGGCGCTTGCCGCAGGCGCTTCATTCGCCGAAGCCGCGCATTTGGCCAATTTCGCGGGCGGAATCGTGGTGATGAAGCGTGGCACGGCGACGGTTTCTCGCGCAGAGCTCGAAGCGGCGGTGCGCAACGAGGCGAACGCCAGCGCATGAACACGCGCTCAAAAATCCTGACGCGCGCGGACCTCGCCGGCCGCCTTAGCGAGCACCGCAGCAAGGGCGGCAGGAGCCACAAGATCGTCCTCGCCAATGGGTGTTTTGACGTTTTGCATGCAGGCCACGTCAGATATTTGCGGGCGGCGCGCCAGCTGGGTGAGTTTCTGGTTGTCGCCATCAATTCAGATTCCAGCACGCGAAGCTTGAAAGGCCCCGGACGGCCAATTTTGCCCGCATCGGATCGCGCCGAACTGGTAGCTGCGCTCCGCGCCGTGGATTATGTGCTGATTTTCGACGAGCCTGAGGTGCGCGCGTTGCTGCGCGAGTTGCGCCCCGACGTCCATGCCAAGGGCACTGATTATACCGTGCAAAGCGTGCCGGAGCGCGACGAAGCAGCGCGGCTGGGCATTCGCGTCGCGATTGTAGGCGATCCGAAAGAGCATTCGACACGCGACCTCATCGAGCGTATTCGCCACTCCAGCCATGCCTGAGCGCTTCCTTGTCCTGCGGATGAGCGCGCTCGGAGATATCGTCCACACGCTTCCCGCCGTTCATGCGTTACGCGAATCGTTTCCGCGCGCCACGATTGACTGGCTTGTCGACCAGAAATGGATGCCCATTCTTGAAGGCAATACTGACGTCAGCAAAATAATCGCGATGAACCGCGATTCGTGGGCGAATGTGATTGCAGCGGTGCGCGAATTGCGCGCAACGCATTACGAAGTCGCGGTCGATTTTCAGTCGCTTTACCGCTCGGCAATTCTAGGATGGCTTTCGGGCGCTCCGCGCCGGGTTGGATTCGATTCGCAGTACGCTCGCGAACACGGGGCCGCGCTCTTCTATACACAATGTGTGACGCCGCGCCGCAAGCACAAAGTGGAGCATAATCTCGAACTGGTCGAAAGCCTCGGCGCGAGAACAAGCGAAGTGTGCTTTTCTTTGCCGGCAAATCCGCAGGCGGAGGAGGAAGTGAAACGCATCCTGCGCGCGAAAGGCGTCGGCGAATATTTTGTGTTGTCGCCGGGCGGCGGCTGGCGCTCCAAATGCTGGCCCGCGGAAAGATATGGAGCGCTGCATCATGCGCTGGCGGAGCGATATGGCTGGAGAGGCGTGATTAGTTTCGGCCCCGGCGAGCAGGATCTCGCTGAAATTGTGCGCCGCGAGGCGGGGTCTCCTGAACCATTGATCGAACAGTTCAACCTGCGACAACTTGCGCCGCTTTTGCGAAGCGCGAAATTCCTCGTTGCGGCGGATACCGGTCCGCTGCACGTGGCATCAGCTTTGGGAACGCCAGTGGTTGGGCTTTATGGCCCGACCGACCCCGCTCGCAACGGCCCATATTCGCCGCGTGATGTTGTGGTAAGGAAAGCGGCGCCGGAAGAAACTACTTACCAGCGCGGGAAATTTCCGTCGCGGTCGATGCTGGCGATTACCGTCGAGGACGTTCTCGAAGCGGTCGAACGCCGGCTGAGGAATGGCACATGAGCGCCGCGACGAATTTCTGGATTCGCTGGCGCGTTCGCGTGGGTTATCCCGTAGCGTTGATCTATTTAGCGCTCGCGCAGCCCACGCCCTTGATGCTGGTGATTGGCGGTGCAGTCGGCATCGTCGGGTTGGCCATTCGCGCCTGGGCCGCCGGATACCTCCGCAAACATCAGGTGCTGGCGGTAAGCGGCCCGTACGCATTCACGCGCAATCCACTGTATTTCGGGAGCGTCATCCTGGCGGCCGGATTCATGGTGGCGGGGGGCTCGATTTGGGCGGCGATGGTCGTTGCTGCGTACATCGCCCTTTTCTATCCTGCGGTGATGCGGCGTGAAGAGGCCGAGTTGAGAGCGCGCTATGGCGAGGACTTCGCGAAATACGCAGGGGCTGTTCCGCTTTTTTGGCCTGCGCCGCGGCGCTTTCGAGGGCATGCAGAAACTCACGACAAATTCTCGAGGGAGCTCTACCGCCGAAACCGCGAATACCAGGCGGCGATCGGCTTCATTTTAGGGCTGGCGATTTTGTGGGTCAGAATGCGCTGGTTACCATAGCAACGAACGCGCAGAATCATTGCTGGCCCCGCAACACATATTAGATTACTATCAGCGTAGCTTTTGCCAAAAATGGGGCTTGCTGTTTTCGAGGACGCTAATTGAAACAGGATCATAGTGAGGAGAAGGTTGTGGTGGTGCACACGGCCGGCTCCGCCGTGGAAGCAATGGTGATTCGCGGCTTGCTGCAGAGCGCCGGCATCCAATCGCCGGGCTCGGTTAGGACCGATCCTTTTCCCATGGACGAATCGGGCGATGCCTTTCGTGATGCAGACGTAGTCGTACTCGAGTCGCAAGCCGATCAGGCTCGCCGCATTATTGCCGATTATCTTCGCAGCAATGAAGGCATCGAGTTGGAAAATCCCGACAGCTCTCCGGAAAACGAGCCGTCAGCTTGATAACGCAGAGCCTCAGTTCTGTATTCAATCCTACATTCAGTTTTTCGCAAAGTCCCGCGCCGCTATCGTGTGCCCATCCGTCAAAACAGTGACTGCTCCATCGTGGTCCGTGCGAAAAAGCGGTATGCCGAGATTCATGTATCGCTGAACGGTGGCTGGATTCGGTTGCCCATAGGAATTGCCCAGGCCAACAGAAACAACCGCGACACGGGGGTCAACAGCTTTCAGGAATTCCTCGCTGGAAGATGTTTTGCTTCCATGATGAGGAACTTTAAGAAAATCCGCTTGTAAAGGTTCATGTTCTTCGATCAGCGTGTCTTCCACGCGGCGTTCCGCGTCGCCCGTGAGAAGGAAGTGAACGCCTCCAAAGCCGATGCGCATCATCACGGAATCGTCGTTCACCACACCCCGCGAATCGCTCGCAGAAGCGGGCCAAATGATTTGGCCGAGCGTTCCGTCCCAATCGAAATGCGCTCCTTGTAGTTGGTGGACGATTTCGACATGGTGCGCTCTTGCGTCCGCGAGGAGGTCACGATAAGCGTAGGAAATTTCGTCGCGTCCGACCCATAACTGGCCTACTTGAAAATTCTTCAGCACGGCGAATAGTCCGTCAATATGGTCCTGATGCGCATGCGTGAGCACCACCACATCGAGCTTCTTGATTCCGCGCGACCATAAATATGGCGAGACAACCTGCTCGCCAACGTCGAATCCCGTTCGATACGCGTCAATGTGGAACGCGCCGCTTGCACCGCCTCCATCAATCAGCATCGTTCGCTTGTCGGGAAACGCCACGAAAATTGAATCGCCCTGGCCAACATCGATTACCGTAGCCTCAAGTTTTCCGGCGTGTAGAGAGGGCGCGAATGGATAAATTGCGATAAGGACTGCCAGCGGCAGCAGAGCCAGCGCGGCGACCCGCTCTGCAATGCGCATTGCGGGCGATGACGAAGGATTGCCGATGGTTGGCGCGCGGCGTTGAGCTTGCGACCATGCCGCAATAGCGAGAGAAATCAGCGCGACCATGAAGGCCAACAATAACCAGTGAGGAGGGCCCGGAATTCTCCACGACGCGCGCGGCAGCCTGCTGAACCACCGCACTGTCCCGACCAGCGCGAAAACGAATGCGCCTTCGATCCTGGCGAGGACCGCGCCAAGGGTGGCCGAAATATAACTCGATGCCACCGTCGCGAAACCTAGCGGCACGATGACGGCTGTAAGCAGCACAGCGAATATGTTGCTTGCCGGGCCAGAAAGAGTGACGCGGTGGAAATCTGCCGCCATCATGGGCATCATTCCCATCTGGATGCAGAACGACAGCACAAAAAGATCCCAAAGACGCAGGCCGAGGCGCACAGGCAGGGTGAGAAATAAATCCGCGTAAGCGGCGGCTCGGCGGGGAATTTTCTTGGCCACGGCATTTGCCGCAGCGCGCAGGTCCAGCCTGAATTGCGTGGCGCGCGGCGAATACAAACGATCACGCGTCACGTCGCCTAAATGCTCAAGAGCCTGGCGATAGCGACTGCTGCTGCGGTCAATCCACGGAACCGCCAGCCCAGCGATAACTTCCGCAGCCAAAAATGAAAGTTGATAGCTCGAATCGAACAGTTCGCTTGGTCTGGCAATTAGCAGGACCAGTCCCGCGAGCGCAACAGTATTCACCAGCGCGACCCGGCGAAAGAAGAGCCGCGCGCATAAAAATATTCCTGCCATCAGTGCGGCGCGCAGAATGGGAGGCCGGTCTTGAACCACGCCCACGTAAGCAAGAAGGGCCAGCAGCGTCACCGCGGTGGTGATCCACATCGGAAGCCGGAATATGCGGCCCATCCAAATGAAAAAAGCGGCCAGCGCCGCCACATGCAGCCCGGCGAGCACCAGAACGTGGAATGCGCCGGTTTTCTGGAAACTTTCCGCGAGGTCGGTGTTCACAAAACTGCGATCGCCTAAAAGCATCGCGCGCAAAACAGCGCTTTGATCCGGCTTTCTCGCGTAGAGCCGGTCGATTCTTGCAAGCAGGTCGCCGCGGACGCGCGCCAGTCGCTGCGCCGGCGAAATTGCTGAAAGTCCTGTGACGCGTAGCAGCTCTGTGCTGCGCAGAGAGCCAAGCAACTCGATATTCTGCCGCGCCAGGAAGCCGCGCTCATCAAACGCGCCCGGATCGAGATAGTCTCGCGGAATATGCGCGTGACATAGCGCTTCAATCGTGTCCCCCGCGTGCAATTCAGGAGGGGCGTCATTGTCTTTGTCGCGATAATAAGTGAGACGCAGGCCGCCTTGCACCGGCAAAATCCGCCCCAGTTTTTCGACGCCCTGCAGATCGACAACGTATTGCCAGCCGATGGGAGTTGCCTCAGGAGCTTCTCGCAGGCGGCCAAACCAGCGCAGCGGCTCGTTAATGTCCAACTCGCCGCTGGAGATTGCGCGTATGACATCGTTGCGCGGCACGTCGCGGCGCTCGAGTTGCGCGCCAAGATTGCCTAGGGCGAACCATGCGAGCAGCGCCAGCAAGCCGGCGATAGCGGAACGTTTTGTGAATGCGGCGACGCAAAGGCCGGCCGCGATGGCGCAAGGGGGAGCGGCCATCCAGAATAGCGGCGTGCCGGAGACAACTCGGCTGACGAGGATTCCTGAGGCGAATGCCAGCGCAATCCACAGCGCAGGCAGCTTCACGGCGCTCGTTCCAGGAGCATCGCCGATTCAATATGGTATGTTTGTGGAAACATATCGAAGAGGTGAAGTTCCCGGAGAGTATACCCCTTGCTGTTGAGCTTGGCGAGGTCTCGCGCCAGCGTGGCCGGATCACAGGACACGTAAACGATGCGCCGCGGCGCGATGGCGGCCAGTTGTTCAGCGACGCCATCATCGAGTCCAGCCCGGGGCGGATCCGCCACAACGACGTCTGGTGCGCCCATAGCTTGCTTTCGCTTCCATTGGTTCAGAAACACATTTGCGGCCTGATTGTGTATCGGAACGTGTTTTCCGCTCCCGCCGGCATTGATTTCCAAATCGCGCGCAGAGACGGGGTCCGCTTCGACCGCGTGCACGTTAGAAAAATTGCCGGCCAGCAGCAAAGTGAAGAGACCTGCGCCGGCGTACAAGTCGAACGCCAATTCGCCGGCGTCGGCAAGGCTCGCAACTGTTGTGGCCACTTCTTCGAGCAGAAAGCGATTCACCTGAAAAAAAGATAGGTGCGCGACGCGCAGCGACCGGTGAAGCACGTTGTATTGAATAAATCCCGGGCCTCGCAGGGCCATCTGGTTGGCTGTGACGTCTTGAACGAGAATGCTTTTTGCGGCGGGAATCAATTCAGCGAATTTCTGCAGTAACGTTTCGCGCGAGCGCGGCAATGACGTGCAGGTGACATTCAGCAGCAATTCGCGATCATCATGGCTCGCGAATGCTTCAATTTCGCGCACCGTGGAAGGCAAGTTCCCTGTGGCGAGCGCATCGCGCAGAGTTGTAAATGTCTCCAGCAGCTTTGGCGAAATAATGGAACAGACTTCGATGGGGCACAGCGCCGCCGAGCGCGCGCGGAAATAGCCGATGGCGCTCGTTCTGTCCGTATGGCTGCGCCCGCCATCGCTCGCCGCAGGGCGTACTCTCCACTGCGCGCGATTGCGATACTCCCATGGGGGCGATTTGTGGATGGCGATTGGGCCGTTCCAATCGACGCGCCCGATGCGCTTCAGAGTCTCGCGCAGAATCGCTTCTTTAATGCGAAGTTGCTCACCATAGGAGATGTGCTGGTAATCGCAGCCGCCGCATGTTCCAAAGTGCGGGCAGCGCGGCGCAATGCGCTCTGGCGAAGGTTTCAGCAGCCGCGTCACGCTTCCGCGAACGAGTTTCTTTTTTCGTTCGGCGACTTCGACCTCAGCGTCCTCTTCTGCAAGCACAAAGGGCACGAAGATCGTTTCGCCGTTCGCATGCGCGAGGCCTTCGCCGCCATACACGAGTTTTTCGATGTGAACTTGCACGGCTGCCATTGCGAATTATTTCAGATAATACAGACTCAGGCGCGCGAGCCCAAAAACCTCGAAGAGCCGTTTCTGAATGTACTGCCGTTCGACGGTGGCAAGCTGTTCCGCTGACATTTTTCGCCGGTACGGCGCCAGCGCGTGATCCATTTCACGGCGAATGCCGAGCATGGTGCCCGGATCCACGGCGGCATTGAGCGCGGCGACGATTTTGTCTTCCAGGACGGTCAGGCGTCTCTCAAAATCCTCGTAATCGAGCGTCGCCGAAGAATCGAGGAGTGTTTTCAACGCGGGAATGAATCCTGCCACCTCGCTTAACTGTTGCGCGAGATGCGGCGAAGCGGTTCCGTGCTTTTCGGCGCTGGCAAGCAGCCTCACGCGCCTGTCTTCCAAAAAGCGGTTGAGCTCGTCATGTGAGAACGGTTCTTTCGCCGAATCTTTTCCGGCAACTCGCGGGCCGGCACCGGCTGCGGCCTCCTGCATTTCCTCCGCGGCCTCAAGCACTGCGTCAACACAATACGCAAGACTTTTTAGCGGCCTGCCGGCGCCTCCTCTTCGCGAGCGCGAGTAGCTTTCGAACGCTTTGTCGATTCCGCGCAGCACCGCCTCCAGAGGAATCTCCGACTTCTGCCACGTTTCCAGAATCGCCCAATCGAGCGGTGAAACCAGCAGGTGCGCTCCGCGCTTACGCCAAAAGTGCTCCTCGATTTCCGTGAAGTAATTGAAGTAGTTGAGCGCAGGCATCGCAAATGGCTATTGGCGCGCCGGCTTTCGGGGAACTATGGAGGGTTTTTTGGAGGATTTGGAGGCGTCAGTAACGTTCGCTGCGCCCGCCGAATCGTCAGCGGCGTTGCGCTCCCAGAGGATTTGCAGCCCCGTGAGCGTTAAATGCTCATCCACATTCTGGATGTGACGCGAGCCGCTGGCGATCAGCGCCGCCTGCCCGCCTGTGGCGACGACGCGCGTATCTGCGCCGAGCTCTTTTTTGATGCGATCGAGAATGCCATCCACCAGCGCCGTGAAACCGTAGTACAGGCCAGCCTGCATCGAGGCGGCGGTATTCGTCCCTATGATTTTGCCGGGATCGCGAATTTCCACGCGAAACAGCCGCGCTGCCCGCGCGAAAAGCGCATCGGCTGAAATTCCGATTCCCGGTGCCAGCACGCCGCCAAGATATTCTCCGCGTTTCGATACCACGTCAAAATTAATCGCCGTGCCAAAATCAACCACCACGCACGGCCCGCCGTATTTGGCGAAGGCGGCGACGCCGTTTGCAATCCGGTCCGCGCCAACTTCCTGCGGATTGTCGTAGTGAACGGGCATGCCAGTTTTTATCCCTGGCTCGACGAAAAGCGCCTTTGCGCCGAAATAATGGCTGGCCATTTCGAGGAGCGTGGGATTCAGCGAAGGCACCACGGAAGCGATGATCACGCCGCGAATTTCCTCCGCCGACAGTCCCGCCACGGTGAAAAGCTGGCGCGTCAGAATGCCGTATTCGTCGACCGTCTGATCCCGCGCGGTCGTCAGCCGCCAGTGCGCGACGAGCTCCTTGCCGCGAAACACGCCCAAAACTGTATTTGTGTTGCCAACATCCATTGCAAGCAGCATCATTTCGCCTCGGAAACGCCGCCGGAAATCACCAATTCAATTTTTCCGTCATCGCGCCGCACGCGCAAAATTCCCGACGGATCGAGTCCCGCCGTCGTTCCCGCAAAAGATTCTTTGCCCGTGGTAATGCGCACACGCTTACCCTCAGCGTAGCTCGAAACCTGCGCAAATTGGCGTAAAATCGGCGCTGTGCCTTCAGTGACGAACTGATTGTAATAGTGGTCGAGCCGCCGCAGCAATCGCACCAGCAAATCCAGTCGCGAGTGCGCCCGGCCGGTTTCCATTCGCAGAGAAGTCGCCATACCGCTCAACTCCGGCGGCATTTTTGTCTGGTTGACGTTAATGCCGATTCCCACCGCCGCAAAATGAATGCGGTCCGGCTCCGCCTGCATTTCAGTCAGTATGCCGCAAACTTTTTTGCCGCTGAGAAGCACGTCATTCGGCCAGCGAATATC
The DNA here is from genome assembly GCA_035933545.1 of Candidatus Acidiferrales bacterium. Classification (GTDB taxonomy): domain Bacteria; phylum Acidobacteriota; class Terriglobia; order Acidiferrales; family UBA7541; genus DAHUXN01. Next base: position 19,788 of record DASYYQ010000173.1, read on the forward strand.
TGTCGGTAAGGACGTTTCTTCCGCAATGGCCTCGCGCGCGGCCAGTCCTGCGGCGATGGTAAGCGCCGGAGATTGCAGCGGCGAAATGGGCGGCCGAAGCAAAACGGTGACATAAATGCCGGACGAAGCCTCGGAAATCCACGAATGTCCCGCCCGCCCTCTGCCGGCGGTTTGTTTCTCGGCGACAATCACAGTGCCGTGCGTCTCGCCTGTTTCGCCCAGCCGCAGGGCTACATCATTGGTAGATTCCGTTTGAAAAAAATGCAGTATGCGCTTACCAAAAGAAGTGCCGCGCAGGTGGCGCGAAATCAGCTGCGGCGCAAGCACATCGGGCACACGCTCGATATGATATCCGGAGCGCGGATGTCCCTTCACTTTCACGCCCGCGGCGCGCAGCGTCTCAATCCATTTCCAGACCGTCTGCCGCTTCACGCCGATTTCTTTCGCGATACTGGCGCCGCTGATCACAATTGTCGGATTCGCCGCGAGCAGCGTAAGCAGCGCGTCAATGCGCCGGTCTGTCGGCCCGGGCAGATAGGAAATTCGCTTCTTCGCCGGCAACTTTGGCGTGTCTGTGGGGGGCATTGGCGCTTGTGAGGTTACCAGATTCTATGAGAGTTCCGTCAGCCGGCTGACAATTCTTTGATATTCGCGCTGGCGCTCGGCGATTGTCGCTTCCAATCCGCGAACAATTTCATGCGGCGCGCGCTCGCGAAATGCATTGTCGGCCAGGCGCATTTTCTTCGTCTCGATATCTTTCTTCAGCCGCTCTTGCTCTTTTTTGAGCTTCGCAATTTCCGCCTGCACGTCACGCTTTTCACCGGAGGCGATGCGCAGGTCAAATTGCACCGTCGAGCGCACTACTGACTCTGCTCCCTCTTCAGGAGCTTCGGTGCGAATCTCCAACGCCGACAAGCGTGCGAGGCGTATGAGCGGTTCCAGATTGCGCTCAGCAAGTTCGCGTACCCCTTCTGCCCTCGATGACAGCTCGGCGGAGACTGTGCTCTTGGGATCGAGTTTCATCTCTGCGCGAATATTCCTCGCCACACCGATGATGTCTTGTAGCAGCGCCATTTGCTCTTCCGCTGGCGCATCGCGCCAATCAGGCTTCGCGTGCGGAAATGATTCCAGCGAAATGGACTTTGCTCCAGCGGCTTGCGGCAGCCGGTGCCATAATTCCTCAGTGACAAACGGCATAAACGGATGCAGCAACCGCAAAGCGTATTCGAAGGCCGCAAACAAATTGCGCCATGCGGCCACCGCTTCATCGCGATCCTCCGAGGCGATTTGCGGCTTCAGCCACTCGATGTACCAATCGCAAAAGTCGCCCCAGAAAAAGTGGTAAATCACATGCGCGGCCTCATGGAATCGAAATTCCGCGAGCGCGCTGTTAATCTGCTCCGTCACGGCCGCGAGTCGCGAAAAAATCCAGCGATGCGGCAGCGAATCTGCGCAATCATAGGGCGCGTTTTTGCGGATTTCCGGCGCGGCCAGCTCTTCGAGTTTCAATCCGGCCGCTTCAGCCTTCTCCAAATTGAAAAGCAGAAACCGCGCCGCATTCCAAATTTTATTGGCGAACGCGCGGTAGCCGAGAATGCGTTCCTCGCTGAGCGCAATGTCCGTCCCCGGCGCGGCCATCACAGACAGCGCAAAGCGCAGCGCATCTGTGCCATGCTTTTCGATAATCTCGACCGGATCCACCACGTTTCCGCGCGTCTTAGACATTTTTATGCCGTGCGGGTCGCGCACGATTCCGTGAACGTAAAGCTTGCGGAAGGGAATTCTCTGGGCCGGTGTTTCGCCGCGCATCAAATGCAGGCCGAGCATCACCATGCGCGCATCCCAGAAAAACAAAATGTCGTATCCGCTGATCATCAGGCTGTTGGGATAAAAGACGCGCAAATCTTCGGTGTCGTCCGGCCAGCCGAGCGTCGAGAACGGCCACAGCCCCGAGCTGAACCACGTATCCAGAACATCGGGATCCTGCGTTAGTTTCGAACTGCCGCACTTTTCGCATTTCTCGGGAACGCTGGCAATTTGCGCGTGGCCATTCACTATTTCGACTCGCGAATCGCGCGCTGGCGTCATCGCGCCGCACTTCCCGCAATGCCATATAGGAATGCGATGGCCCCACCAAAGCTGGCGGGAAACGCACCAATCGCGAATATTCGTCAGCCAGTCCAAAAAAATCTTTTTCTGGCTCTCTGGAACTATGGGCAAAAGGCCGCTCTCGACCACTTCGATGGCCGGAGCTGCGAGCGGTTTCATTTTGCAGAACCATTGCACCGAGAGTCGCGGCTCGACCACTGTTTTGCAGCGGTCGCAAATCGCCACCGACAACGGATAATTGGTGGTCTTTTCGAGGAGTCCCTGCGTTTTTAGGTCTTCAACAATTTTCTCCCGGGCAGCGAACCGTTCCATTCCCGCGTAAGGCCCTCCAGCGGCGCTGATGTGCCCGTCGGGAGTCATCACGTCAATTTCAGCCAGCTTGTGGCGCTGCCCCATCGCGAAATCGGCCGGATCGTGCGCTGGAGTGACCTTTACCGCTCCCGTGCCGAATTCGCGGTCCACAGAATCATCGAAAATGACGGGGATTTCGCGATTCAGCAGCGGCAGGATTGCTTTTTTGCCCGCGAATTTCGCGTAGCGTTCATCTTGCGGATGAACAGCAATCGCCGCGTCGCCCAGCAGCGTCTCTGGCCGCGTGGTCGCAACGGTGATGAACTCCTTCGAATCTTTGATGGGATAGCGAATGAACCACAGTTTTCCTTCGCGCTCTTCGTGCACCGTTTCCAAATCGCTCAGCGCCGTCTGGCAACGCGGGCACCAGTTGATCATGTAGCGCCCGCGATAAATCAGCCCTTCGCGATGCAGGCGCAGGAACGCCTCCATCACCGCGCGATACATCGGAGGATCCAGCGTGAACCGCTCGCGCATCCAGTCGCAGGAAACGCCCAGCCGTATCATCTGGCTCTTGATTTTTCCGCCGCTTTCCGCCTTCCATTGCCACACGCGACGCTCGAATTCTTCGCGGCCCAGCTCCTCGCGTTTCAGGCCCTGGGACGCGAGTTGCCGTTCAACAACAACTTGCGTTGCGATGCCTGCGTGATCGATGCCAGGGAGCCAGAGCGTTTTGCGTCCCTGCATGCGGCGCCAGCGAACCACAATATCAATTTGCGTGTGCTCCAGCATGTGCCCGATGTGAATCGACCCGGTGACGTTTGGCGGCGGTAGAGCAATGGAAAACATTTCGCCGGGCGCGTCTGCGCGGACATGATAGAGCCGTTCTTCAAACCAGGTCTGCGCCCAGCGGCGTTCGATTTCCTGCGGCTCGTACGCTTTGGCGATTTCGTCAGGCATTTCTTTCCATCATAGAATAGTCAAAAATTTGCGCCGGCTCGGGCTTTCCTTCGCCGAGTGCGCGTAAAACGATCAACTATACGAGGCGAGAGCATTCGACGTCAAACTGCCCGGGAACACGCGGGATTCAGTGCGGCGAGGCGAAGTTACTTCTTTTCTTTCTGCTGATTGAGCAGTTCTTCCACCAGAGGGCGCAGCACGCCATTCGCGAGCGCTTGGTGCAGTTGCGGTTCGAGCTTGGACATGACTTTAGCAACCATATCGTCCACCTGCGCCGCCTCCGTTCGGGATGGCTTCGCCGAAGCTGGCTCGGTGGGCTGCTCAGGCGCAAATTCGTCAGCGGGAGGAATTTCAGTCGCCTTTATTTCGATGGCTTTCGTCCCGGCCACTTCTGTCTCATCCAAATTCGTTTCGATGATTGGCGTGGCCGAATAGGCGCTCGACGTCTCAGCCGTCGCCTCTTCCTCTTCCTGCGTTTGCACGGCCGGCAAGGTGTCCTTGGCAGGGAAGGCTTGCTCGGGCGGCGAGGTTTGCTCCGAGACAATCAATTGGCCATTGGACGCTTCTACAATTGGCTCCGGTTTTGCATCCATCCAGCTTTTCGGTAATTCGCTGTTCTTCACCTCGGCAGACGCCGCCTCTTTCGGCAGCGGCCAAGTCACAATTTTGGATTCTCTGCCCGCTTCAACAGAATATGCTGGCGGCGCGTCAGCGCTGCCTTGGCCAACGTGACTCTCTGTGGGCGCCGGTTCATCCAAATGGAAGGGAATTGGACCTGGAGCCAGCGGCAATGGTTCTGCGCCAGTTAATGGAGACTTGTGACTCGCAGTTTGCGGCAATTCCAGTTCCGCTTTTGACGAAGCGCGTGATTCCGCCTCTTCGAATTCCAACGCCGACTCAGTATCTTGATCTTGATATTTTGAAGATTCCATCTCCTTCAAAGCTTCAGGTACCGCAGGTGGCGCAGGCGGATCAAGATCCGCGGGGGGCGTTGCAGTTTTAAATGCGCGGTCCAGCAAGTCCGTCCATTTTGGCGCAGACGCCGCAGGAGGAATCTCCGGAACGTTCGCGCCCGCAAACGGCACGTGCTTGTTGCTCGCCAGAATGTCGGCATCTTCGCCTTCACGTCCCTCGCGGCTTGTCTTCTCGCCCGCCAGCTTTTCCACCAAATCAGCTGAATCTGTGGCATCGATTTCGTAGTCCGCCGCAGCCCTGCGCTGCGCCCACGCGTTTTCTGGTCCCAGGTCGTCCGCTTCATCTGTTTCGTTTCGCTCGTCGCTGTTTTTCGAAGGCTTGGCTACCGGCTCGCCGAAGGTTGTAGTAGCCTCTACGTCAACGTTATCGTCTGAACCGAACGCAAACTCCTGGGGCGGAGGTGGCGGCACAGGCCGCGGTGTTGTGTATTCAATCTTTGGCCGTTCAGCAGCCGCTCCGGCTGCCGCGTTTGCCGGGGGTTCCGCTGCAGCAGGCTCGGTCCTTCCGAGTAGCGCGTTAACCATGCCGATGAGCGGGTCCGGCGGCACAAATGGCTTTTTCAAAACGCCATTTGCTCCCACGCGCGCCGCCTCTTTTTCATCGAGCGGATCGAATGCTCCGACGAGCAAAATCACCGGAGTTTCAGCGAATTCCGGGTCCTGTTTCACAAACTCGCAGACTTCGTAGCCGTTTCGCACCGGCATGAACACGTCGGCTAAGATCAGGTCAGGGCGCACTTCGGAGACTTTGCGGCAAGCCGCCTCGCCATTTCCAACGGCAACAACGCTGATGCCCTTTTCCTTGAAGGCAAGGGACACCATTTTTTGAATATTGCTGTTGTCGTCGGCGACCAGAATCGTAGGCACAATTGACCCCTTAAAACACGCTACCGCGCCGGGCGCAGTATGCGCTGCTTGAACTATTGGAGCATCGGGGTAAAACCGCGTCAACGAAAACGAGGCAGGCGCGTGCCTCAGAGGTTAGCAGGTGGCAGAGGCGGCTTAGCGCTGCAAAGGAGCGCTGTCCTCTCTACCAGGGAATGATTTTGCGAAGTCCCTTTTTTCGCTTGCTACTGGATTCCTTGCTCTTATTGACCTTTGGCTCCTTAACTTTCTTCCCTTTGGCCTGTTTGCCTTTGGGCTGAGCCGCCGCCGCGGCCGTATCGGCTTTTGAGAGTGACGCTGCCGCGGCATCGGTAGCCGTTTTGTCCAAGGCCGCCTTGTCCGGGCTAGCTGCAGGCTCGGCGGTTCCCGCTGCACCTTTAGCCGGCGGCGCGTTCGAGCCAGCCGTACCACTTGTCGGAGGATCTGCTGCCGTGGATGGTGCGCTCGGGGGCGCGCTCGACGATTCACCCGGCGCCACAGGTTGAACGTTCACGTTTTGTCCCGCAGCACCGGTTGCAGCGCCGCTCCCTACCGTGGATGCGGTCGCGCCTTGCAGCGTCTCCTGTGGCGAATTATCTTCGCCCGGCGGATTCAAATCCGGCTGTCCGGTACGCGCAGCTGCAGACACATTAGGTGAACTCTTGATCGCTCCCATCGCGCGCGCGAGCATTCCAGTATGCTGGTGCGCGTACTTTTCATCATACTCGGCGCGAGCCAGGGCCTGCGGATCCGGCTTTGGAATTGCCATACCATCCTGTGAAAGTTGCCGTTTGGCCTCGCCGGCGAGGGGAGAGAGCGGATAATCTTTCAGCAGTTGCGCGTACTCGTCGTCGGATTGTGTTCGCAACCGCGCGCGCTCCTGCTCGTTCTTTGCTCCCTTGGCTGCGCGACGAAATATATCGCCGAGCATCGAGTATGCTTTGTCGCCCTGGCTGAAAAGCGGATAGCGTTGCGTCACCTCAATCAGCCGCGCCGCCGAAGCGCGGTAATCGCCCTTCAAATAATAGAAGTGCGCCACATCGAAGTCAGCCTCTGCCAGGACTTCCTGGACCTCCCTCAAGCGCTGCGCTGCGGTAGGCAATAGCGGACTCTTCGGATAATTCAGGATAAAAGTTTGAAACTCCAGTTCCGCCAGTTTCGCCTGGGTATCGTCGCGATCCGGTTTTCCCATCATGCGATAGTGCGCCATGCCCACTTGCATTTGCGCGTAGGCGGCTTCCGGCAGGAACGGAAAAAATGTGATGAAGTCTTTGTATTCGGCAACCGCTTGCGTCAGCCCGTCGATGCCGCCCTCTTTGTAATAGGAATCCGCCACCGCCAGCTTTGCTTTGGCCAGGTATTCGCTGTCAGGATAGCTGTTGATTAGCGTTTGCAGGGCCAGTCGCGATTCCGTATAGCGCCCGTGCTGATAATCATTCAACGCGCGATCGTAGAGAATCTTGTCGGGTTCCGCGTTTTGGGAATTGGAAATGTTCGCCGCCGCTATTTTTTTATGCCCAAAGCATCCAGCCGGCAGCAGCGACAAACAAATTGCCGCGCAAAGCAACACAGAAGATCGTTTCTCTAATCTGCTCATCACACCCTTTGCGACGTAGCCTCGGTTGCAAAGCGTTGCATTTGACGCACAGCAGCGCCCGGGTTCGTTGTATGAAATATGGAAGTGCCTGCAATCAGAGTATCGCAGCCGGCGCTCACCAACTCCGCCGTATTTTCCAGCGTTACTCCCCCATCCACTGCGATTCGGAAGCCCAGATTATACCGCGAGCGTGCATCGCGCAACTCGCGAATTTTCTCCATCGTTTGCGGGATGAATTTCTGCCCGCCAAATCCCGGATTGACGGTCATTACCAGCACGCAGTCGATTCGATCCAGCATTTCTCGCAACATCGCCACCGGCGTCGCGGGATTCAGAGCCACCCCAGCATGGCAATTCTCTTCGTGAATCGACGCCACGGCGCGATCCAAGTGCGGCGTAGCTTCCTGATGTACGAAAATCAAATGCGCGCCCGCCCGCGCAAACGCCTGCACATACTCGGTCGGACGTTCAATCATCAGATGCACTTGCAGTGGCAGGCGGGTTGCCTTGCTCAGGGACTCCACAATGGGCACGCCAATGGAAATGTTCGGCACAAAATGCCCGTCCATTACGTCCACGTGAATCGCGGCCGCGCCAGCTTCTTCCACCGCTTTTACTTCTTGCCCAAGGACAGTGAAGTCCGCGGCCAAAATGGACGGAGCAATCTCGACAGGGAAGCGGTTGGTCATTTCATTCGGAATTGTAGCACGCCGAACTCATTGCCCCCACTTAAAGCCCGCGTTTACTGCGCTACCTGAAGCTCGACCGAATCCCCTGGCTCGACGCGCGCTCCGCGCAGCGGAAGTTGCGATGTCACTGTACCCGACGGCTTTCCAGTGAGCGGCAGCATCGTGACTTTATCCAGTTTGAGTCCCGCCGCAACTAGCAAATTCTCTGCCTGCTCGCGCGGCAAACCTTCCAGCGAAGGCATCACATATGCCGGAGTCTGTTTTCCCAGGGAGACCAGCATATCCACGTGCGGGCTCGTTGCATTGGTCGCTCCGGCCCGAGGATCCTGCTGCAGCACAATGTCCGGAGTATCTCCGGTCAGATGAACGCTGGAAATTTCTCCGGTTTGCAGCCCTTCGCTCAGCAATTCAATCTGCGCCGCGCGCGCGCTGCGATTTTCCAGCTGTGGAATACTGACTTGCTGTGTTCCCAGGCTTACCACCACGTGTAACCATTCATTTCGCTTGAGTGCGCTGCCCTCTGACGGACTTTGCCGCACCACATCATCCTTCGGCAAGTTGCTGTATATTCGGTCCTCGATCTTCATGTAAAGCCCGCGACTTGCCGCTTGCCTTTCCGCTTGAGCCACGGGAAGTCCCGCCAGATTCGGCGTGGTCACTTCGCGCCCTTGAATGGCAAAGCGCATGGTCATAAGCGCGCTCAGAAACGCCACCGAGGCGAGAACAAACACCAGCAGCGCCAAGCGTCCGACCCATTGAATTCGCTCGCGAAATCCCATTTGCCCTTATGCTCCGTTCTACTTCAGCGAGCCTAGCATCGCATTTCTCGTCCTTCAATTCCGGCGGCGCCTGTGAGTTACCTCAATCGAATCGCCGCCGCGAAAAATCCGTCCGTGTGCTGCGCCGGCGGAAAAGTGCAAAACGCGCCTTCGCCGTCGGTCAGATTTTCCGCGCGCACGCCCTCGGCCAGTATGCTTTGAGGGACCTTCACTGGTTCGATGCAAAAATCACGGCTTTTGGCCAGCGCTTCCTGAATCACCGATTCGTTTTCTTCCGTCTCCATCGAGCACGTTGAATAGAGCAGCTTTCCATCTGGCGCAAGGTGTGCCAGCGCCGATGCGAGCAGCTTCACCTGGCACACGTGCAATTCCGCCAAATCTTCCGCGCGCAATCGCCAGCGAATTTCCGGATTGCGCGCCAGCGTGCCGGTGCCAGAGCAAGGCGCGTCAACCAATATGCGGTCAAAACGCCTCCCGAAAGGCAAATCGAAAGTGCCGTCGAGAGCTACAAGAAACACATTATTCGCGCCCATGGCGTGAAGCCTTTCGCGCATCACGCGCAGCCGCGCCTCGTAAATGTCAGACGCTACCACGCGTCCGCCCGCGCCGGCGCGCTGCGCCAGCGCAATCGTTTTTCCGCCTGGAGCCGCGCAAAGATCCAGCACCGACTCGCCGCTTTGCACATCCAGCAGCAGCGGAATAGCCTGTGAGGCTTCATCTTGAATTGCAATCCAGCCGTTTCGCAGGGCAGCGGTCTTTGCGACGTTTCCGCGGCTGACAACAAGGGCATCTTCCACCAGCCGTCCAGCTTCCACGTGAAGCCCTGCCTCTTCGAGTGATCGAATCGCCTCTTCTCGCCGCGCGGGATTGAGGATCGCGCATGCTTGTTTTGGCGCGTGATTGTTCCACTCGAGCAGCTCTATGGTCTTTTGTTCGCCAAATTTCCGCAGCCAGCGCTGCACCATCCATGTAGGATGCGAATGCTCAATCGCCAGCGCTTCCGTCGCATCCATTCCAGCCGGCAGGAAACTCGTCAGCGGCTCATTTTTCTCGGCAGCCGCGCGCCTGAGCACAGCATTAGCCAGCGGTACAGCCGATTTTTTGCGCGTGCGCCGCACCAACTCGACCGATTCATTCACCGCAGCGCTCGCTGGTATACGCGTCAGATGTCGAAGCTGGTAAATTCCCATGCGCAGCGCAATCAGCACCTCTGCATCGAGCACCGAGATTGCGCGCCCGGTGTATCGCGCAATGAAAAAATCGAGTGCGCGCTGCCATCGCAACGTCCCCATCACCAATTCTGTCGCCAGCGCCGCCTCGCGCGCTTCGATTTCGCTGCCCATCCGCAAATGCAGCAATTCCGACGCGTATGCCACCTTGCTCTCGACCGCCAGCAGGATTGAATACGCAATCGCGCGCGCCGATACCTTTGCCTGAGGAAGTGGGTTTTTGTTAGTGCGTGGTGAAGCGTTCATCGCTTGCGAGCCGCGCGCCGTTGGCAAATTCCATCGGAGTCACACGTTTGCGGCCCTCCGGACGCACGGATTCGAGTTCCAGCCAGGTATTTTGGCCACACGCAACCAGCACGGACTGTCCCTGCTGCCGAATTGTCCCGCATTCGCCCTTCGCCGGAAGCGCAGAATTCTGCGCCAGTCTTCCCCAAATGTGGCACAGCCGCCCGCGAAATCGCGTGTACGTTCCAGGCCACGGGTCGAATGCGCGAATACGATTGTAAATCTGCGAGGCTGGCAACTCCCAATCAATCAGCCCTTCCTCTTTTTTAACCGGGGGGGCATAACTCGCCTGCGAATTATCCTGCGGCGTTAGCGCTATTTCGCCGCGCTCGAATCTGGTCAGAGTTTCAACCATCATTGGCGCGCCGATTTCGCTCATCCGCGCCATCAGCTCGGCCGCCGTTTCGTCCGACCGAATTTCCATCTCGCGCTGTTCGAGAATCGGCCCCGTATCCAAACCCGCATCGATGCGCATCGTCGTCAGGCCCGTCTTTTGCTCTCCGGCGAGCACCGCCCGCTGCACCGGCGCCGCGCCTCGGTATTTCGGCAGCAGCGAACCGTGCAGATTGATCCATCCCAGCCGCGGAATCTCCAGCAATTCGCGCGAAACGATTTGCCCGTAAGCAATAATCACCACAGCGTCCGGCGCAATTTGCCGCAGCCATTCCGCCGTCGCGCCCGCGCGAATTTTTTCCGGCTGATGCACCGTTATGTCCGCTTTTACCGCAGCTTCTTTGATGGGAGATTCAGCGCGCTGTTGGCCGCGCCCGCGCGGACGATCCGGCTGTGTGACAACCGCTTCGACGGAAAATCGCGGGTTCTGAAGCAAGGCTTCGAGAGTCGGCAGTCCAAATGCCGGCGTGCCGCAGAAAACAATGCGCAGCGGCACGGCCTTTCTACCATTCTCCCGTTTTGCTGAGCTTGCGAATTTTCCTCCGTATGAGGTCGCGCTTCAACATGCTGAGGTGCGTCAAAAACAGAATTCCGTGCAAATGATCAATCTCGTGGCAAAACGCCCGCGCCAGCAATCCTTCGCCTTTCATTTCATATTCTTTTCCGGTTACATCCTGCGCGCGAATGGTCACGTACGCCGGCCGCAGCACGTTTCCGCGAAATCCGGGAACCGAAAGGCACCCTTCTTCTTCGCGCTGCTCGCCTTCCGAATGCATAATCACCGGATTGGCCAGCACTAATTTGGCCTCGGGATTCTTGCCCGAAGTCACGTCAATCACTGCCAAATTCAAGCTCAATCCAATTTGCGGAGCCGCTAATCCTACGCCGCGCGCGGCGTACATCGACGCGAACATATCCTCGGTCAGCTTCGCCAGCTCAGCGTCGAATTTCTCGACCGCCCTCGTAGGCTGCTCCAGGATTGCTGCTCCGTATTTCACAATGGGAGTCATCGTCTCCTATTCTAAAACTCGTCAAGTTGCTTTTGATAGCTCTGAAAATTGCGGCCCGTTTCTTCGATGGAATCTCCACCGAATTTTTCCAGAAACGCTTCTGCGACAACAAACGCGACCATCGCTTCGGCAATCACTCCCGCCGCCGGCACCACGCAGACATCCGATCGCTCGTATCCCGCCTTGATATGTTCCTTCGTTTTTAAATCCGCAGAGCTAAGCGCGCGCCGCAGCGTCGAAATCGGCTTGAGGTACCCGCGTATTACTACATCTTCGCCGTTCGTTATTCCTCCCTCCAGCCCGCCTGCGCGATTCGAGCTTCGCTGAAAGCGCTTGCGCTGCTCATCATAACGGATCTCATCCTGCACTTCCGACCCATAAGATGTCGCGTTCGCGATGGCCGTGCCAATTTCCACGCCTTTCACCGCCTGTATGGACATCACCGCGCGCGCCAGCCGCCCATCCAGTTTCTCATCCCATTGCGCGTGGCTGCCCAGCCCTGGAGGCACTCCGCGCGCCACCACCTCAAAAATCCCGCCCACGGAATTTCCCGCGCGCAGCGCGTGGTCCACCTCCGCCTTCATTTTCTCTTCAATTTCGCGCTCGACGCAGCGCAGCGGCGATTCCAAGTTTTCGCATATCCGCTCAATTTCATCCCAAATCGCGGCGCGCTCCATTTGCGCGTGCCCCACCGCAATCACGTGGCTGAGCACGGAAACTCCAAATTCGCGCAAGAGCAGTTTTGCCATCGCGCCAGCCGCTGTTCGCGCCGCCGTTTCTCGCGCGGAAGCCCGCTCCAGCACATATCGCGCGTCGTGAAAATTGAATTTCAGCGCGCCCGCCAGGTCCGCATGTCCTGGACGCGGCGAAGTCAGCTTCCGCTGCGCATCCTCCGCGCCGTCAGCATCCTCCACCGGCAGCGCCTTTTCCCACGACTTCCAGTCGCGATTTTCGACGCGAATCGCAATCGGCGCTCCAATCGTTTTCCCGTGACGCACGCCTGCAAGAAAATCCGCCTGGTCCTTCTCAATTTTCTGCCTGCCGCCGCGCCCATAGCCCAATTGCCGCCGGTGCAGCTCGCGATTCACAAACTCCTGGTCGACTGCAACGCCCGCCGGAAACCCGGAAATCCACGCAATCAGCGCCTGGCCGTGAGATTCGCCCGCCGTAAGGAATCGCAGCATATTCGCTTCAGTGATGCCTCAAAAGACTCACGATTCTACCGGACGCTTTGCCTTGCGTAAAGCAGCAGCCCTGGCAAAATACTGTGTGTTAACCGTTGACGTTACCCATAGCGGACGATACGCTGTCGAAGCGCTCACTCGCACGATGTCAACGCTCGCACCCAAAATGCCCCAGCCCTCCAAGCCCTCCGTATTCCCTTTTGTCATTGGTAGGCTCAAAAAATCGCTTTTATCCCTCCAGGACTATGCCTTTTTGTTTGCCGATACCATGCGAAAAGCTGTCTCACCGCCCATCTATTTCCCAGATCTTGTCGAGCAGATGGACCTGATCGGTGTTGGCTCGCTGCCCATCATCGTGCTGACCGGCTTCTTCATCGGCGGCGTCATGGTTCAGAACACCGCCGCACAGTTCCAGCGATTTGGCTCCGCGTCGCTCACTGGTGTGGTTGTTTCGCTAGGGCTAGTCCGCGAATTGGGCCCGGTAATCGCCGGTCTTCTTGTCACCGGGCGCAACGGCTCGGCCATTGCCTCCGAGCTTGGCTCCATGGTGGTCACCGAGCAGGTCGATGCCATGCGCGCCTTGGGCACGGACCCGGTTCGCAAACTTGTGGTGCCGCGCGTCCTGGCCACCTTGATCGTTCTTCCGCTGCTCACCGCCATTGCCGATTTCGTCGGTCTCATCGGCGGAATGATCGTATCGCGCTTGACTCTGGCGCAAACCGCCGCCCAATTCTGGAATCAGGCGATCCAGGCGCTGGAGTTTGGAGACCTCGTTCAGGGAATGATCAAACCCATCATCTTTGCCCTGATTATTTCCACCATAGGATGTTTTTTCGGTTTGCGCACGCGCGGCGGCACCCAGGGCGTTGGCCGCTCGACCATCGCTGCCGTGGTGGTCGCGTCCATTACCATCATTATGGTCGATTTCTTTCTCGGCAAGCTCCTGCTCTACTACTTTGTTTCATGATTCGCGACGCGCGCTTTCTTGTAAGCCAATTCAACGTTTTTATCTATAATCAGAATCAGCTCTTGGAATAAATGGCCAAACCTGCCACCTACGAAGCCGTGCCTGGCGAGCCGCTGATTCGATTTGAGAGCGTCAGCATTGGCTTTGAAGGTGCCGACGTGTTGCGCGACATCACTTTCGAAGTCAACGCCGGCGAAACCAAAGTCATCCTCGGCGAAAGCGGTTCCGGCAAAACGGTCCTTCTGAAACTCGCCGCTGGTCTTTTGCGCCCCGATTCAGGTCGCGCCATCATCATGGGCCACGATCTCACGGGCATGAAGGAAGTGGACCTCCTCGATTTTCGCCGCCGCATCGGCTTCGTTTTTCAGGAGGGAGCGCTCTTCGATTCTCTGAATGTCGCCGACAACGTCTCTTTTCGCCTTCACGAGGAGTGTCGGCAGCCGCAAGAATGCGAAGCGCGTATCCGCGAGGCTCTTCGCTTCGTCGAAATGGAACCCGCCTACGCTAAATTTCCCAACGAGCTTTCTGGCGGAATGCGCCGCCGCGTTTCCATCGCCCGTGCGCTGATCGATCAGCCTCCCATTGTTTATTACGATTCGCCTACCGCCGGGCTCGATCCTGTGACCAGCCAGACCATTATCACGTTGATCCTCCGCCTCCGCGATCTGAACGGCGTCACTTCGCTGCTGGCCACTCATCGCCTGCAAGATGCCTTCGGCCTCGCCAATTTCGTTTTCGAGCCGAGCGCGAATCGCGTTTTGCCCATTTGGGAAGACGCGGATGGCCGCCATTTCGCACCCACCAGCGTCCTTGTTCTTCGCGACGCCAAAATTTATTTTGAAGGCGAGACCACCGAGTTGCTGAAGTCGGCGGATCCTTATCTCCGCCGATTTTTGGAGTGAGTCATTCGTCGCCGGTATTGCATCTCGAAGATGTGCGCATCAAAATGAGTTTGAGTTCGCTAGCGATGAGAGGAGAAAGATAAATGCCGCAAGGAAAACAGGTCACCTGGGCGGAACTTCGCGTCGGTGTGTTCGTTCTCGTGGGATTGGTAGTCCTCGCCGTCGCCATTTTTTACGTGACCGGAGTGAATTTTTGGGGAGCGAAGCTTTCACTCAAAACCTATCTTCCCGATGTTTCCGACCTGCAGACCGGCGCGCCCGTCACTCTAAACGGGGTCACCATCGGCAATGTCAAAGCGATTCGTATTAACCCCAATCCTTCCAGCGCGAATCAGGGCGTCGAGATTGATATGAGCATTGATAAGAGGTATCAAAACTTTATCCGCACGGATGCCCAGGCCAGCTTGGCCACCTCCGGGCTTTTGGGCAACAAATACGTCACCGTCTCTCGCGTTGTCACAGGCTCAGTTGTTCAAAACAACGGCACGATTCCGGGCGTGCCGGGAAGAGACATCACCGAGATGGTCGAGCGTGGCGTGTCCCTCGAGACCAACTTGGGCGACATCCTCAATGACGTGCGCCAGGGCAAGGGCACGCTCGGGAAGTTTATCTATGATCCATCGCTGTACAATCGCTTCAACGAAACCGCTTCGAAAGCGGAAGCTCTTGTGTCCAACGTGCAGGCGGGAAAAGGTTCTATCGGCAAAATGGTGGTTTCGGATGACCTCTACAACAAGCTCGATGCCACCGTGAGTCATCTCCAATCTGCCAGCGCGGCCATCGATTCCAAGCAGGGAAGCCTCGGCAAGCTGATTTATGACCCTGCTTTCTACAACAAGGCCAACTCGTTCCTCGACAATTCGAACGGGTTGCTTGCCGGCATTCGCGCCGGACACGGCACCATGGGTAAACTCGTCACCGACGACACGCTCTTCACCAATCTTCGCGACGCTTCGGTGAACATCAAAGATCTAACCGGCAGAATGAACAGCGGCCAGGGCACCTTCGGCAAATTTTTCACCGACCCGCAGCTTTACGACAACATGACCGGCCTCACTGGAGACATGCGCCTGCTCATCGGCGATTTTCGCAAGAATCCGAAAAAGTTCCTGCAAATCAAGCTGCACATCTTCTGAGGATTCCTGTAGCGCAGAGTCTCGCGTCTTTTCGAGACTCGGCAGTTTTTACATTTTCGAATTCGTAGGGACGCTGGGCGCACATGCAAACCTCGTGGCACAGGTTTCAGCCTGTGCGCTTTCGCCGTCAATTTTCGCGTAAACGTGCTGGGTCCCGCGCCCTTTTGGCATACAAGGGTGCGGTATTTTGAACTGTCTTTTGGACCTCAGCCGGCATGCTGGCTCGCCGCTTGTGCGTTCATTACGGTTTCGGCAATCTGTGTGAGCTTCGCATCGGCTGCTTTTTCCTCGTTCAGCGTTTGCTCAAGCAAGCTCGCCGCCTCCTGCAACCCCAGGTTGCGGGCGAACGACACGAGTGAACCATAAGTTGCTATCTCGTAATGCTCCACCAGGTTGCCATTCACAATCAGTGCGGCATCGCGAAGCGGCGAGTTTTCGATGTGCGAAATGGAATCTTTTACCGCGCTCGCCAGTTTGTCAAATACGTCGTTGCCTCTCGTATTTGGTTGTAATCCGGCGGCGGAAAAGACGCGATCGAGCCGGCTGACGTGAGTGCGGGTTTCCTCAAGATGCTGTTGGAGCGCGGAGCGCAATTGTTGCGAACTCGCGTTTTCAATCATTTCCGGCAAGCCCTTTTTGACCAATTTCTGCTCGCAGTCATATGCGTAGCAAAGTTCGATTTCGAAAAGCTCACGAAGCGTTTTAACCTTCATAGTGGCACTCCTTTCAGATTTGCTGGTGAATTCCGGCGAAACTGCAAGCCGGCGTGCGCCGGGCAGCTCGCGATCGTCTTTCTTAATTAACGCACATCTGATTTATGAACCGAAGAAGGGCTTTGCTGTAATTTTCTATTCGCGTTTGCTCTACCAAAATTGCCCGAAACTTTTCCGCTTTATCTGATTTCCAGCTTCACGTGAGAAACGGCCGGCCGCGGCGACAAAACTCGTGCCAATAAGCATGGTTCGCTGTGCTAGAGTACGCAGACTTCTCAGTGACCGGAGCGGGACGCGCAACTCCGGCGATTTTGACGAGGAGGGGATGTGAAAGCGAGACTCAAAGAAGCAATGAAGACGACACGCAGCGTGAATACGGAACGAATGAACTTCAGCCAGGAAGTTGCGAGACTGCTAGTTGGCATGGCTGACAAACTCACGGTGAGCTTTTTGCTGGCGTGCGTGGGCATGACAAGCGCCCTTGCGGCGCAGCCTGTTAAAAGGAATCTCAGCCAGGCTCAAGCGCAAAATCGCGGACATGCGGCGCAGAGGGACGAGCGCGGCGCTTTCGAAGTCACCTCGCTGCTCGGACGCAAGCTCTACGCGCAACCGGACGATGCCGCCGTAATCGACGCGCGCAAGAAGCTCGCTGCTCACCCGAAAAACGTAAGCCTCATCCTCACTCTTTCTCAGGCGCAGGCGAACCGCCGCCAGTACCGCGAAGCCATAGCCACCTGCACCAAAGGCCTCACCTTCGCTCCTAAGAATGCTGATCTATACATCGAGCGCGGCCATCGCGAACTCGGCCTCCGTGAATTCCGCGCCGCTGAACGCGATCTCGCCCACGCCGCCTCGCTGGACCCGAAAAAGCTCGATGCCTTTTACCATCTTGGCCTATCCTATTATTTTCAAGGCCAATTCGCCGCGGCCGCTGACTCTTTTCGCAAAGCCCTGGTGCTCGCCAAGACCAATGACAGCGTCATTGACTGCTCCAACTGGCTGTATGTTTCTCTACGCCGCGCCGGCCAGTCCGCCGAAGCAGCGCAGGCTCTCAAGCGCATCACTCCCAGCATGAAAAATACCGAGCCGCACTTGCTTTTTTACCTGCGCCTCGAGCGCTTTTATCAGGGCGCGCTGACCGAGCAAGCCGTTCTGCCGCCCAAGCCCGCCAATCCCAATGACACCGAGGCCGAGCTCGCTTTCGACACCGTGACCTACGGCGTCGGCAACTGGCACCTCTACAACAAGCACGATACGAAACGCGCCACCTCTCTCTTCCGCGAAGTCGTCACCGGCAACGCCTGGAACGCCTGGGGCTTCATCGGCTCCGAAGTCGCGCTAGCCCACTCCCGCGCCTCGCACAAGCAATAGCCTCCTGCGCCTCACCCGAAAACCGGGTAGACACTCGCAGCGACTCTGGTATCTTGGCGTCCACTCGGAGGTGCACGGTTGCAAGATCAAGCTCTGGCAGTCCTTCGCGGCCAGATCGCCGACATCATCTTGGGAACGGTCTTCCTGTTCGGCGGGTTAGCCGCCTGCTCCATCGCTGCAGCTCGCCGAAAGGGAGGGGTGCGCATCCTGGTCTGGTTGGGGATATGGAGCGCGATGTATGGAGCAGAGCTCCTAGGGGGAAGGTCGGCCGTCCTCTCGGCCCTGCCGCACTGGGCTCGGACTAGCGTCCCCTACATGACGACGGTGATCTCGTACCTGCTCGTAGTTGTCGGCTTGCTCGCTTTTCTTGAGCTAAGCGTCGGGAAGCTGCGGCTGTTTCTTCAGGTAGTGATTATTACTGGGCTGGTAATCGCTCTTGCAGGCATCGGCTCCTTTCTGCTGACTGGCCAGCGAGACAAATTCATGCTTCCCAACAATCTTCTCGCCGCCTGCGCTCTTCTCGTTCTATTAACCGTTGTGACCGTGCCAAGACTGGGCCGCAGGTTCCTCGTTTTGCCCAACCGCGTCGTTCTGTCCGTCGGCTCGCTTCTCTTCGCGCTTGAGGCCCTGTATTCCAACCTCTCGTTCCTCATGCAATTCCGGCATCTACACATCTTGGACAGCCTTGGCTTCGGAATCCTTCTCTCCTCGTTCGGATATGTTGCCGTGCAGATGGTTCTGACGAACGAGCGTCGTTTGCTCTCCATTGACAACGAACTGGAGATCGCGCGGCGTCTGCAATTCTCGATTCTTCCCACCACGATTCCCGAAGTCCGCGATGCCCGAATTGCCGTGGCTTACCGCCCGATGACCGCTGTTGCTGGCGACTTCTATGAGTTTCTTCCGGTGGATCAGCATCGCATCGGCTTCCTGATTGCGGACGCTTCCGGCCACGGTGTCCCCGCTGCCTTCATCGCTTCGATGATCAAGGTGGCCATGCAATCGGTCGTGTCCTGCGCACATGACCCGCCGGAAGTCCTGCGCAGGCTGAGCCACATCCTTGCCGGGCAACTGGGCGAGCAGTTCGTCACCGCGGCCTATTTGTGGCTTGATACGGAGAATCGCAGCGTCTCGTACTCCGCCGCTGGACATCCGCCCCTTCTGCTCTGGCGAGACGGCAAGCTGGAGCGTTTCGAGAGCAACGGCCCGGTGTTTGGCTTCCTCCAAGAGTCCGATTATCCGGTTTGTGAAATGCCAGTCCGCGCAGGCGACCGCTTCCTGCTCTATACCGACGGTGTGGTTGAGGCTGAAAATGCCCTCGGCGAGTTCTTTGGCGACCGCCAGCTCGGACAGCTCGTACGGAATAATCAGTCCCGGCCGCCTTCTGAATTTTCGGATCAAGTACTTTCCGAGATCCACCGCTGGCGTCCTGCTTCTGCGCCGCAGCAAGACGACATCACGGTCATCGTTATCGACATCCTTGAGCGAAGCTGAAGCGCCAAACCGCCTCTGCTCGTTGCCTCGGAGGCGCTACTTCTTTTCGCGGGGCTTTAGGTTGAGTGCGGCGGAATTCATGCAATAGCGCAAACCGGTGGGCGCCGGACCATCTTCAAACACATGCCCGAGATGCGCGCCGCATTTCAAACATCGCGCTTCCGTGCGAACCATCCCGAAACTCGCATCCTTGTGCTCCTCGATTTTGCTCGCATCCGCCGGCTGATAGAAACTCGGCCAGCCCGTACCCGACTCGAACTTCGTCGAAGAGTCGAACAGCGGCTCGCCGCAACAAACGCAGTGGTACGTTCCCTCATCTTGAGTGTCCCAATACTTGCCGGTGAACGGCGGTTCGGTCCCCGCCTCACGCGTCACGTGGTACTGCTCCGGCGTGAGCCGCCGCTTCCATTCCGCTTCATTCTTCGGCATCTTTTCCGCCATGGTACGCCCCCTAGAAACGTTTTGCCTTTACGTTGCGCTAAGAACCAATTTTACCGTATTTGCGCCGCGACTGTACCGGCGCTACCTTCGCCCCGCTTGAGAATTTTCCCGCCGCTCACTGTATAATCATTTCTGCGCCGGAGTGGCGGAACTGGCAGACGCGTTGGACTCAAAATCCAATGGTGCTTAGCATCATGAGGGTTCGACCCCCTCCTCCGGCACCAATCCTTTCGCCTAAATTTCTTCGTTGCCGTCGCGCTTGGGGTTGGCCTTCCCGCAAAATGGAACCACCGTACCAGCAATTTCCAGCCTTTGTACTATTGCTCGCCATCGCGCTTCCCATTACTCTCGCTCTTGATGAATCCTCCAGCTCCCGCACGGCAGAGTCGCGCCCAACGCAGAAGCAAGCGCCTCCGCCTCACGATTCCAGTTGAAGTAACAGCCTTTGATGGCGATACCCAGCTTTTCCGCGAATCCGCCCATGTGCAATGCGTAAGCGCCCATGGGGGACTCGTTATCCTGAGCGCTAGCGTCTCCACCGGCCAAGTGCTCCGGCTTTTCAACCGTCAAACTCGGGAACAACAGGACTGCCGCGTGGTAAACGTCGAAGCTGCCGAGGGGAACAAATGCGCCGCCGGTGTCGAATTCCTTCGTCCCGCTGGCAATTTCTGGCAAGTCTCTTTTCCGCCGCTCAATGGGCGCCTCGTCAGAGTCCTCCAAAACTAACACCTCGGCCTGACTGCTGCCGGCCAATCAACTTTCTGCACTACTCTAGCCTGACTGTTTTCTAGTCCTTATAACCTCCAACGCCGCCCCTGACGTCCAGTTCTCAAGTACAGGTGAGCACCTGAACACACTGCCGCCAAGTACTATTCAGCTTTTCCCTTCCAAATGGTGAAATTTCTATCGGCATGGAAAACGAGTCTTCATCGAAGGCCTCTGAAGGCCTTCCCGAAAATTCTCATCCGGATGGATCTAGCGACGCCTGGCTCGCTCACGCCGACGAAATCCGCAACGGCCTGAAGCGCCTTGATCGTAAGCAGTGGTGGATGTGGTCCTCCGCCGTTTCGATTATCCTTTTACTGACCATCGGCATGGCCTCGTTTTCGTTTCCGTCCTTGATGAACGCAGACCCAGGCACCTATTCCTTCTTTTTGTCGCAAGCCGTTCGCGGACTCATCGCCCTGGTCTTGATTTTCAGCGTCTACACGATTTATCAGCAGCATCTCATCAACCGCATTCGCGCCCAGCTCGCCGACCAGGTGGATTCTGTCGCCAAAGTCGAAGTGCTGACGCAGGAAGTGTACAAGCTGGCCGTTCTCGATCCGCTCACCGGCCTTCACAATCGCCGCGCCGGCGAACAGCGCCTCATCGAGGAAATCGCTCGCTCGCGCCGCCATGCCCGTCCGCTTACTGTGATTCTTCTGGATCTCGATAATTTGAAGCAGTGCAACGACCGCTTCGGCCATGAAGGCGGCGACGACATGCTTCGCGCTTTTGCTCTGCGCCTCACGCGCGCCATTCGCGGTTCGGATATGGCCGTGCGCCTCGGCGGAGACGAATTCATGGCCATTCTTCCAGAATGCCGCGCCGACGAAGTGCGCCACGTGATTTCGCGCCTCGAGAATTTGCAGATTGAATGCGCGGGACAAAAACTCTCCGTCAGCTTTGCGCGCGGCTGGGCCGACTATCAACCCGGCGAATCCGCGCAGCAGCTGCTCAAACGCGCCGACGACGCCCTCTACGCCAACAAGCGCTCCAACAAAGAACCCGGAGCAAAGCGCGTCAGCTTCCCGCTCCCGCAACCGGCCCGCTAGCCGCAGGTACAAGAACAAGCCAGGGACGCCGATTTCTTAAAACCGGCTTGCATAAAGCGACGCATTCTTCCCTTGACAGCTTAGGAGAGTTGTCATACCCTTCCTAATCATCTTAGGAGGCAACGTGTCCGATCAAGCGCAACTCCTTCCCGGCACTCTCGACCTGCTGATCCTGAAAGCTGTTTCCTTGGGCCCGCTCCACGGCTACGGCGTGCTGCTGCGAATCGAACAGATTTCTCGCGGCGCTCTTCTCGTGGAGCAGGGCGCGCTCTATCCCGCGCTTTTCCGCCTGGTGCGTCAGGGACTGCTCAAAGCCAGCTGGGGCGTTTCGGAAAATAATCGCCGCGCCAAGTTCTACGACCTTACTTCCGCGGGCCGCGAGCGCCTTCGCCAGGAAGAGGAGGGCTGGAACCGCCTCGCCGCCGCCATCGCTTCGGCCTTGAAAGCCCAGCCGGAGCAGACGTGACCCTTCTCGAGCGCAACCGCATTCGTAGGGGCGCTGCTTGCTGCGCCCGTCGCGACTCATCGAGTCGCGTTACGCGGATCTGTCGGGACGGCTTTACGCCCTCCGGTTGCGCTCCGGTTGCCTTTGCGGAGCCGCCCGCTCCCCGTGCGGCGGATCGGAGAAGAGCATGAAACCTATCGCCTCGCTACGCTCCTTCGCCTCCGTTCTTTTCCATCGTTCCCGTCTCGAACGCGACCTGGACGAAGAGCTGCGCGCGCACATCGCGAATCGCGCTGACGACCTCATGCGCTCAGAAAATCTTTCTCGCGCCCAAGCCGAACGTCGCGCGCGCCTTCAATTCGGCGGCTACCAGAAATACAAAGAGGAAATCCGCGAATCCCTCGGCGCTCACTTCATCGAAACTTTGCTGCAAGACGTCCGTTACGCTCTGCGCATGCTGCGCAAATCGCCGGGCTTCACCGCCATCGCCGTGCTCACCCTCGCCCTCGGCATCGGCGCCAACACCGCCATTTTCAGCATCCTCGAAGCCCAGCTCTGGAAGCCGTTGCCCTTTCCTGACTCTGAACGCCTCGTCACTGTCCTGCGCACATTCACAAAGTATCCGGGCCGCTCGACATTGTTCGAGGCGCCCGATTTTCCCGACTGGCTCGCCGCCGCTCAAAACAGTTTCACCGATGTCTGCGCTTTCCAGGGCTACGACTATCACAATATGGCCGGAGCTGACGCCGCTCAGATGGTCACCGTCAGGCCGGTATCATCCGATTTTTTCAAGACTCTGCGCATGCCTCCGGCCCTCGGCCGCGCGTTTCTCTCCAGCGAAGAGCAAACGGGCCACGATCACGAACTGATTCTCAGCCACACATTTTGGCGGCGTCAATTTGCGTCGAATCCCAATATTCTCGGCCATACTCTCGCCCTTGACGGCTCGCCATATACGATCGTTGGCGTCGCGCACGCTGGTTTGCATCTCGAAATCGCCGGCAATCCCGACATGTACATTCCTCTTGTCCTCACGAACCCAAATACGTTCACGCGCACGGGTACCGGCCTCACGGTTGTGGCGCGTCTCAAACCCGGAATGTCTTTGCGCACTGCGCAGGCGCAAATGGACGTCGTCGCCGCGCAGCTCGCGCACGAATTTCCTCAGCGCGATGCAAACAACGGTCTGAAGATTGAGGGACTCCGCAACGCATTCAGTCCACAGCATCAAGGCCTTTTCTTTTTCGCAGGCGCCGCTGCTCTTGTTCTGCTCATCGCCTGCGCCAACGTGGCCAGTCTGCTGCTCGGTCGCGGACTCGCCCGCCAGCATGAATTTGCGCTTCGCTCCACGCTTGGCGCTAGCCGCGCGACTTTGCTTCGCCAATTGCTCGTCGAAGGTGCGCTCCTCGGCGCACTCGGAGGCGCTTTGGGTCTGCTCGCCGCAGTTTGGAGTTCGAACGCGCTCAACGCGCTAATGCCCGAGGATTTTCTCGGCCGCCATGTCGCTCCGCAACTTGATTTGCGCGTTCTGGGTTTCGCCGTCGCCATTTCTCTGGCCGCTGCAATTCTCGCGGCTCTCGCGCCCGGCCTTTTCGCCTCTCGCGTGAATCTCAACAACTCGCTTCGCCAGGGTGGCTATAGCGCTTCGAGTTCCTCCGGCCATCGCCGCCTGCGCAGCGCATTCGTGATCGCGGAAGTGGCCATCTCCGTAGTGCTGCTTTTCGGCGCGGGCCTTTTCCTCAACAGCCTTGTGCGCGAAATGCAGGCACCGCTCGGCTTCGACCCGCACAACCTGCTCTCGCTCGCCCTCACGTTCTCCGATAAGCGCTACTCCCAGCCGCAAAATCTCTGGCTCGCCGAGCAGCAAATTCTCGAACGTGTTCGCGCCATCCCGGGCATTGAGAACGCTACGCTCGCTTCCCAAATCCCGTTCGCCGGCGGCATCGGCGCGGGCTTCACCATCGTCGGAAAGCCTGTTCCGCGAGTGCCGCTGGCGGATGCCCCCGCGGGCCAAGGGCCATACGCGATTTTCAGCAGCGTTACGCCGGATTATTTTCAATTACTGAAAATCCCGCTACTCTCCGGCCGCTCCTTCGACGAAAACGATACAGCCGACTCGCCGCATGTGGTCGTCGTCAACCAAAACTTCGTCAATGATTATTTGCCGCATCAAAATCCCCTCGGAACGCTGCTCGACATCAAGCACGTGGGATTCGACACTTCACTCGGCAATTTTCGCGTGCGCATCATTGGCGTCGTCCAAAACACGCAGATGTTCGGCCCTGACGAAGACGCCTTTGATTTCATCTACGCTCCTACCGGGCAAGTCCCGGTCACTTCCCTCAACGTCTCCGTTTTTCTCGTCGTGCGCACGGGCTTGCCCGCGAGCGCCATCGTCGCTCCGATTCGCCATCAAATCGCGCAGGTTGACAAAAACATTCCTATCTCCCACATCGCCACCATGGACCAGCGCGCTTCGGACGCGCTGCACGGCGACCGCGGGAATCTCATTCTGATCGGCATCTTTGCGGGAATTGCTCTCGCGCTCGTCGCCGTGGGCATTTTTGGCGCGCTCGCCTATTTCGTCCAGCAGCGCACCCGTGAATTCGGCATTCGCCTCGCCCTCGGCTCTTCGCCGTCGCGTCTTCTGCGCCTCGCGTTGAAGCATTCCGCGGCGCTCGCCGCAAGCGGCCTCGTTCTCGGCGTCGCTTTTTCGCTTGCAATTGGCCGCCTCTTGGGAAGCGCGTTGTACCTCGTCCCGCGCCAGCACGACGGCCTGCTTTACCGCGTCAGCGTCTTCGACCCGCTCACGCTCATTTCTTCGTGCCTCTTCCTCGCCGCGGTGCTCTTCTTAGCCAGCTACATTCCCGCCCGCCGCGCTACGAAGGTCGATCCCATGGTCGCCCTCCGCTACGAATAACTCATGGTTCTTCGAACCCCAACGAACCATGAAAATTTTGTCGGGAAGAAACCCATGAAACTCCTCGCCGTGCTTAAAGGCCTCCGCTTC
>DASYYQ010000063.1:0-29946 GCA_035933545.1 Candidatus Acidiferrales bacterium
CGCGCTTTTATTCGTGGTGAGAGGCGCGGGAGGCAGCCCAGATCATGGCCAGGCCGAAGACCAGCATGACCAGGCCCCACCACAAATCGAGGTCGATCCAGAAGCGCCAGACTTTTTGTCCATTCGCGAAAAACGCGCCAAATATTGCCAGCGCCGCGCCCATCGCCGAAAACAGCAGGCCAATCGGCCAGCGAACATCGAGCCCGATTCCGTCTGCGCTCATCGAAACACTCCGCTCATCGAAACACCAAGTTCAGCGCGATAGTTAAGATCCCAACGGCAATCGCCAGAGTCGCCGGACGCCGCAAAAAGCCAAGGTGGCGATAGCTGGGCTTCTCGGTCAGAGAATACACCAGTCCATGCAGCTCTGACTCCTCGCGCGGACGTGTGAACAGGCTAATCAGGAGCGTGAGCACGAAGCACACGGTCCAAGCATCAATGGCGCGGTCAAAATTGCCGGCCATTTGGCTGCGATAGGTCAGCCATCCGTGCACGGTGGCAAAATAATGGAGACCGGCTGCAGTCGTTCCACTGACCAGGCCCCAAAAAGCGCCATTCGCTGTGGTGCGCTTCCAAAACATGCCCAGCAGAAACGTGGCGAATAGCGGCGCGTTCACGAACGAGAAGATCAGCTGCAGATAGTCCATGATATTTGCAAACTGGAGCGCGACGTAGGCCGCTGCAATGCTGATCAGCACGCCCGCCACGGTAGCGATTTTTCCCATCATCAAGTAATGCTCATCGCTCGCGCCCGGCTTGACATACGAATAATAAATATCGTAGGTCCACACGGTATTGAATGCGGTGACGTTTCCCGCCATGCCTGACATGAAACTCGCCAGCAGCGCGGTGATCCCCACGCCCAGCATTCCCGCGGGATAGTATCGCGCCAGCAGCAGCGGAAGCGCCATGTTGTAGTCCACTTTTCCCTGCACGAGAAATGACGCATGCGGCAGCACGGCCCACGCCGCCATTCCGGGAATAATCACAAGGAAGGGGATGAACATCTTCGGCACGGCTGCGATCAGCGGCGTGCGTTGCGCGGCGCTCATGTCCTGCGCTGCCAGCGCTCGCTGGACGACCAGAAAATCCGTGCACCAATATCCGAATGACAGCACGAAGCCAAGGCCTGCGACCATCTGGAACCAGTCCACGCCCATGGGATTCGCGCTGGCGTGTCCTAAATTCGACCATGTGTGCATGAATCCCGCGGGTAATCGCGCCGCCAAGCCTTGCCAGCCGCCCGCCTCTGCCACGGACATGACAGCCAGCGGGAAAATGCCGAATACAATCAGGAAAAATTGCAGCACTTCGTTGTAAATGGATGAAGTCAAGCCGCCTAAAAATGTGTAAACCAAAACCACCAGCGCCGAAAGCAGAATGGTGGCGTGGATGGACCACCCCAGCATCAGCTTGAACAGCAGAGCCATGGCGTACAGATTGATTCCACTGGCCAGCACCGTCATCACTGCAAATGTAATGGCGTTGAGCGCGCGGGTTTTTTCGTCGAAGCGCAGCCGCAAATACTCGGGGACGGAACGCGCCCGACTGCCGTAATAGAAGGGCATCATCGCCAGGCCGACGAAAATCATCGCGGGAATCGCGCCCAACCAGTAAAAATGGCAGGTCAGCATGCCGTATTCTGCGCCGCTCGCGGCCATGCCCATGACTTCCAGCGCGCCCAAATTTGCCGAAATGAAAGCGAGTCCGGTAATCCACGCGGGGATTTTTCTGCCGGAGAGGAAAAAATCCAGGCTTGTGCGCATGGATTTTTTCAGCTTGAATCCCACGCCCAGGACGAAGGCGCAGTACACCGCAATCATCACATAATCGATCCAGCTAAGGTGCATTGCTGGAGCATGCTATCTGAAGCGCGGGCAAAAAGGAATCTACTAGGAGTATGGCGTTACAGCCGGAGAATCATGCTCGAGGCCGGCGCATCGTAGCCTTCGTCGGTCACTGTTTTTTGCGCTGCGGCGCGCAGCGTCGCTTCGTCCGCGTTGCGCGGCAGGTCGCAATGACGCCGCACCACTTCTTCGCCCGCTTCGATTCGAATCAGCCACTTGGATTTTTCGTTGTCCCAGGAGATTTCGACGCGGTCGGCTCGCATAATTTCCTCCATGCCATTCAGATGCGCCAAGAAAGGCGCGGTCACGAAAGTTCCCAGCGCTCCCCGTTACCTTTAATGCGCGGCAGGAACGGCCCGCTTGACAACCGCAGATTTTAGCTCAAAATACGGATTAGCTATTCAATAATTGTTCCGGGTTAAGCGTTAGCGGCAGTTTTGTCTCAGATTGTAGTGACAATTTTTGTGGGCCCGGACTGACCCCTCTCTCAGCCTCGTAGTCCCGCGATAAATCTGCACGGGCTAGATGCGCTTCAAGTGGAAAGTTGCGATTGCGTTCGGTGTCGCTGCGGTGACGCTTGTCGCCGTTGGCGCGCTGTCCTATCGCCGCATGCGGCAGACTGAGCAAGACGAAAAATGGGTTGCGCATACCTATGCGGTTCGCGACGAACTGCAGGCGCTTGCCGGCGATTTGATGGCCGCCGAGAGCGCACAGAGTGGCTACACCATTACCGGAGACGAAAATTACCTGGCAGCTTGCCGCGAAGCGCTTGCAAACGTGCGGCACGATGCAGAAGAGGCGCGTTCTCTGACTACTGACAACCCCGCGCAGCAGATTCGGCTGTGGAAACTGAAGCCGTTGATCGCGGCGCATCTGGCTGATTTGCAACACGCGATTGACGTGCGTCAGAACACCGCGCAAACGGCTGGTGCAGAAATGCAGGCGGGCGCAAAGAAACAGGCGATGGCGCAGATTCGCCTGATTATTGCGCAGATGATCGCGGAGGAGGGCCGGCTGCTCGCCGCGCGCACCGCGGCCGCGGATGCCAGCTCGCGAAGAACGAAAATCATTATTGTCCTTGGCGACGTGATGGCGTTTCTGTTTTTGTTTGTGGCAGGCCTCATCGTTTACCGGGAAGTGAAGTCTCGGAAAATCGCAGAGCGTGTGGCCCGCGTGTCCGAGCAGCGCTATCACCTTTTGTTCGATTCCAATCCGCATCCGGTTTGGGTCTACGACGTGCGCAACTACGCCATTCTCGACGTGAATTCCGCCGCTGTGCGCCAGTACGGATATTCACGCGATGAATTTCTTCACCTAAGCATTACGGACATCCGCCCAATCGAAGATGTGCCGCGCCTAATGGAGAAGGTAAGTCTCTCGCCGTCTTCTGTGGAGGTCTCGGGGCCGTGGCGGCACAGGAAAAAAGATGGAACGCTGATCGACGTGGAGGTCACTTCGGATCCGCTGACATTCGCCGGGCGGCCCGCGCGGCTGGTGGTGGCGACGGACGTCACTGAGCGCAAGCGTGTGGAAGAAGCCCTGCGTCAGAGCGAAGAACGCTTTCGCTCATTGGTAGAGGGCGTAACAGACTACGCGATTTTCATGCTTGACCCCCAAGGCCGGGTTGCTACGTGGAATAGGGGAGCGGAGCGCATCAAAGGTTATCGCGCCGAAGAGATCATTGGCTGCCATTTCTCACGATTTCATACGCCGGAAAATATCGAACTCGGAGAGCCCGATAAGCTATTGAAGAAGGCCGCCGCAGAGGGGCAGTCCGAAGACGAGAGCTGGCGCCTGCGCAAAGATGGATCGCGTTTCCAGGCCAACGTGACCATTACCGCAATTCGAGACAACCGCGGGCAGTTGCGCGGCTTCAGCAAAATCACGCGGGACATGACCGAACGCAATCGAGCGGAGCAAAAATTCCGGCAACTGCTCGAAGCAGCGCCGGACGCCATGATCGTGGCCAATCAGGCGGGAGAAATGATTTTAGTTAATGCCCAGGTGGAGAAGGTGTTCGGCTACAAACGCGAAGAATTGCTGGGACGGAAAATTGAGATGCTCATGCCGGAGCGTTTCCGCCATCGCCATACCGGGCAACGTGATGAATTCGCTGCGCGCCCGCGAGTGCGGCCGATGGATGCGGGACTCGATTTGTGCGGCTTACGCAAAGACGGAACCGAATTTCCTGCGGAAATCAGCCTTAGCCCGCTGCGGACAGAAGAGGGCATGTTGATTTCCAGCGCCATCCGGGACATCACCAATCGCAAACGAGCAGAGCGAGAAATTGTGCAGCGCGGCGTGGAACTGGAAGCGGCCAACAAGGAGCTTGAAGCATTTTGCTACTCGGTTTCGCACGATTTGCGCGCCCCACTGCGCGGCATCGACGGATTCAGCCAGGCGTTGCTCGAAGATTATGGCGAGAAGCTGGATCTGTCTGCGCAGGACTCCCTCAAGCGCATCCGCGCAGGGACACAGCGCATGGGCGTGTTGATTGACGACTTACTGAATCTCTCGCGAATCACGCGCGTGGAAATGCAAAAAACACGCACCGACCTTTCCCAGATCGTAAAAACGGTCGCGGCGGAACTTCGCGAAGCGCAGCCGCTGCGTGAAGTCGAAATTGTTATCGCTCCGCATCTCGAAGGCGATAGCGATCCGGAACTGATGCGCATCGTGCTGCAAAATCTCTTAGGGAATGCGTGGAAGTTCACGTCGAAAAAAACGCACGCGCGCATTGAATTCGGCAAAACGAGCAGCAATGGCTCATCGGCATTTTACGTGAAGGACAATGGCGCGGGATTTGACCCGGCTTACTCTGCGCGATTGTTCGGCGCGTTCCAGCGCCTGCACAGCGCCGCGGAATTTCCCGGTACCGGCGTTGGTTTGGCGACGGTGCAGCGAATTATTCACCGGCACGGCGGACGCATATGGGCGGAGAGCGCAGTCGATCAGGGCGCGACGTTCTATTTCACGCTATGACAATGAAATGGAGAGGAACACTGATGAATGACGCGGTGATTTTGCTGGTCGAGGACAACCCGGACGACGAGCTCTTGACGCTGCGCGCGCTCAAGAAAAACAACATCACCAACGAAGTGGTGGTGGCGCACGACGGCGCCGAAGCTTTGGATTATGTATTCGGCACCGGACCCCGAAACGGCCGTGCCTTAGTTCCGCAGGTAATTCTGCTGGACCTCAAGCTGCCGAAGATTGACGGTCTCGAGGTGCTGCGCCGCGTGCGCGCGGAGCAAAAGACAAAACTCTTGCCGGTGGTCATTCTCACTTCGTCGAACGAAGAACGCGATCGTTTGGAAGGTTACAATCTCGGCGCGAACAGCTACGTGCGCAAGCCTGTGGACTTTGTGAAATTCACCGAAGCGGTGCGCCAGCTCGGATTGTACTGGCTGCTGCTGAACGAACAGCCGCCGCTGAACGGAGCGCGATAAAATGGGGACGCCCCTGCGTTTGCTCATCGTGGAAGATTCGGCCGGAGACGCCGAGCTGATGGTGCGCCTGCTGCGCAAAAGCGGCTACGAGGTTCAATACGAGCGCGTGGACAGCCGCGATTCGCTGCAAAGGAGTTTGCAACAGCCGTGGGAGATTGTCATCTCGGACCACTCCATGCCGGGATTTAGCGGGCTCGCCGCGCTGCAAATTGTGCGCGATAACCGCCCGGAGCTCCCGTTCATTTTTGTCTCTGGAACCATTGGCGAAGACACTGCGGTAGAGGCGATGCGCATTGGCGCGCACGATTACATCATGAAGGGCAACCTCGCGCGACTCGTTCCGGCGATTGAACGCGAGCTGCGCGAGGCGAAAAACCGCGCTGAGCATAAACGCACCGAACAGCGTATGCGGCAGCTTGAAAAGTTCGAAGCTATCGGCAAGCTCGCGGGCGGAATCGCGCATGACTTCAACAATGTCATCGGGGCCATCATGGGATGGGCGGAATTGGGAAGCGAAGAGGTGCCAGAAGGGAGCCGGGCGCGAAAATTCTTTCAGCAAATCCGCGCTCAGTCAGACCGAGCCGCAGGATTGACGCGCCAGCTTTTGGCTTATGCTCGGCGGCAGACCCTCGAACCACGCACAGTAAATTTGAACCAGCTTATCAGCGAGACCACTGCGCTGTTACAAAAAGCGATTGGCGAACAGATAGAAATGAAATTCGTGCTGGCGCCAGACCTGCAGACGACGCGTGCGGACCCTTCGCAGCTCGAGCAGGTCCTTATGAATTTGTGCTTTAACGCGCGAGACGCCATGCCCAAAGGCGGCCAGCTTCTGATCGAAACAAAGAATGTGGATCTGGACCACACCTATACCGGACGGCACGAGTACGCCAAACCTGGCAAGTACGTTGCGCTCACCGTCGCGGACACCGGCACAGGAATGCCTCCCGCGATGCTGAGTCACATCTTCGAGCCGTTTTTTACGACGAAGGAGGTCGGGCGCGGCACCGGTCTGGGCCTCGCCACCGCCTATGGAATCGTAAAACAGCACGATGGGTTGATTGAAGTTTACAGCGAACTGGGAAAAGGAAGTGTTTTCCAGGTCTACCTGCCGGTGAAGAATGGTGCGCCGGCGCCAAAACCGGAGATGAGCGACGTTGCCGTTCGCGGCGGAACAGAAACGATTTTGGTGGCGGAGGATCACGCCGGAAATCTGGAAATGGTCGACGAGATTTTACGCAATCTCGGTTACCGAGTAATTCTCGCAAAGGACGGCGAAGAGGCGATTCGGAAATTTCGCGAGGATCAAAAGGATATTGCGCTGATTTTGCTGGACGTGGTGATGCCGCGCCTCGGCGGCGCGGAGGCATACGAGAAAATCCGCATGATCAGGCCAAATGTGCCAGTGATATTCAGCTCCGGCTATTCGGAGGAAAGCGCGCGGCTGGAGTCGTTCGCTTCTTGCGGAGCCGTGTTACTGCAAAAGCCTTTCGCGCCCGGGATCCTGGCGCGAAAAGTGCGCGAGGCGCTGGATAAAAAGATTGAGGTCAGAGCGCCGAGATAGAGCTCCTGCGAAAAAATATTTCGCCTCGAACAAAAGGCAGCTTCCAGCAAAAGCCTGCAATGAGCCACAGACTTCACCCGACGCTCCTATCGGTTCGGGAAGACTGTATGTGTAAAATGTCCGGCTCCACTGTCAGAAATGCGTGTGCAAAGAGTCTGCGCTTCGCGCAAATCTCGCTGTTGCTTGCAGATACGCATCGAAGTTTTGGCCCGCTCCTTGCAAGTTCACACCTGCCTGTGGATTTTTGCAGGCGGAGGTGTTGGGAATGCAGAAGAAAGTGGGTCTATTGGGGACATTTGCGGTCGTCGCGCTCACGCTGAGTATGAGTTCCAGCGGCAACGCCGCCCCACAAGCCAGACTCCACAGCTTCGTCTCGCCGCTACAGGCGCAAGCGCAAACACAGACGAAGCAGCCGGTACAGGAGTTTCAAGGAACGATTGAGAAATCCGGTACAAAATATGTTTTGGTGGATAAGGCCTCGGGCGCCAGATATCAACTGGATAAGCAGGACAAGGCCAGGCAATCTGTTGGAAAGGACGTCAAGATCACCGGAACTCTCGATCCCAGCACAAATACTATCGAGGTTTCTGAAATAAAAGACGAGCGCGGCGGCGAATAGCTCGCTGCGGGCGCGTCCCCAGCGCGCCAGAAATCAACGGCGGCTCTGTTCAGGCCGGCCGAAGTGGCAAGCACCATCCTTCGCATGACTTCGTGGCGAAGGCTCCCTGACGTGTACGACGCTGGAAGTGTGTCCAAGGAGGCCATAATGTCAGAGGTAGCTCGGCCAAATCCGGGCCAGGAAATTGGCGATCAGGTCGCGCGGCTACGCCAGATGTGGGCGGATGCGTTTAATCAGCAGGATGCTGAGGAATTAGTTAGTTTCTACGCTGAGGACGCGGTTATGCTGCCGCCGAATGCTCCTGCGGCAATCGGATCCGCGGCGATACGCGAACTGGTGAAAAGAATGTTCAGTGCAGGAGTTTATGATCTTCGGATTACGCAGAAGCAAGTTGAATATACCGGCCCGCTGGCCGTGGAAATTGCCACGTATACATTGAAAATACATACCGGGCAAAATGGGGTAAGAAATGAGTCCGGACGGTTGGTTACGACGTGGCGCCGGGCCGCCAACGGAGAATTTCAAATTACCATCAGCGTATGGTCTGCCTCCGCCGACGCATGAACTCTGCGCGTGCGTGCTTGGAAAATTTGATTTGTCTACGACGCGGATTGGCCTTCAGCTTGCTCCTACCCGCCACGAGTAGTCATGCTTACCAACTTGAAGAAGGTTGCGAACACGGTCGAAATGCGCCCACAGGAGCGCCGCGACAGCATTCGCTATCCCTTTACGGCTGCGGCGGATGTGGTCGATGTTGACTCGAACACGCGTCTGTCGGCGCGGTCCGCCGACTTGGCGAGGGGCGGCTGCTTCATTGACACTACCAATCCGTTCCCTATCGGAACAGGCGTAACTGTGCGGCTCACAATGGACCAGAAGACGTTCCAGGCTCGAGCGCGCGTCGTTTATTCGCTGCCAGGAATGGGAATGGGACTGGCCTTCACTGCGGCGGAACCGGATCAGATCTGGATCCTGAAAAGATGGCTCGGGGAACTCAGCGGGGAAATACCGGCGGAACTTAGCGCGCCCCCGCCTCCGGTTGCGCCTGTCGCGCCAGCGCCTCAGGAAGTCAAACCGTCCAGCGGAAATGCAGAAGCTGGATTTGTTCTCACCGAGCTAATCGTCACTCTGATGCGTAAAAGAATAATAAGCGAGTCAGAAGGGAAGCTTCTTCTCCAGAAACTCGTCAGCTAGTCTTGGAAAGTCGCGCGCAATTACCGTCCGCACCTTTTCCTTCCTAGACTTGTAAACATTTTGCCGGAACCTCATTTTCCTTATCCCAAAATACCGCTAAACTTTTGTGGTTTCGATAACGGCGACGACCGTGAGGCCATGCGTCCAGCGCGTTTTCAAGCCGGTCTCGTAAAACTGGAAAGAGCGGTCATTCAGGTATTGCGCGAACTCCTCGAGGTCGTAGACGCGGATCCGCAATCCCATCATGCCACCGAAAAAGGAATGAACACCCGCCCAGAAGCTCGAGCGCGGAATGGTGAGAATTACCCGCCGCTTTGCCAACGACATGCATCGGTCGAGGAACCTGCGCCATTCGACAATGGAATCCAGAACGCCAATGGCGATTACCACGTCGAATTTTTCCGCCGGCGAGTAAGACAGGAAGTCCGATTCCACCACGCTGATGTTACGCGTCCCGGACGCGGCGATTCTTTCTTCCAGAATGCGCGTCATTCCTGCAGCGCGTTCTAACGCTACCACGCCGCGCACTTGCCGAGCGATTTCGAACGTGTAGTAGCCCGTCCCCGCGCCCACTTCCAGAACCTTGTCGCTTGGCTGCAAATTTTCTGTGAAAACGCGATGAAGGAGTTGCTGTTCCTGCGCGCGAATGCTGCGAATCACCGGCAGCCGAAGAACGCTCTCATAGAGGCGCGGAAAACCCTTTTGCAAGAAGAGGTCGGGCACGTACAGTTGGACTATTTCGTGTGACTCCGCGTTTCACGTGGAAGCATCCAATGACCGTCGTGCCGGACGAAGGCGCGGCGTTGTTGCAGGTTGTTCATTCGCCAGAAACGCCTCAAAGAGATAAGATTAAGAATGGGCGGCGCTCGTAAAGCGCAGCGCATCGCGCCGAACCCGGAGGGCTGCACAAGAATGGGCACAGTGACGCAAACAGCGAAGACGCAGCGCGACATCGACCTGCTTTGCATCAATACGATCCGCACGCTCTCGATGGATGCTGTGCAACAGGCCAACTCCGGCCACCCGGGCGCCCCCATGGCCCTGGCACCGGTTGCCTACACGCTGTGGCAGCAATTTTTGCGTTTTGATCCCGACGACCCTATCTGGCCGAACCGCGACCGCTTTGTGCTCTCGAATGGGCACGCTTCGATGTTGCTTTATTCGCTGTTGCATCTGGCCGGCGTGAAAGCCGTGAATCCAAAATACGAGAGCCTCGGCGAGCTTGCCGTGAAACTCGAGGACATCAAGCGCTTTCGTCAGCTCGACAGCAAATGCCCGGGCCATCCGGAGTATCGCTGGACTTCCGGCGTCGAGACCACTACCGGGCCGCTGGGTCAGGGTGTCGGCAACAGTGTGGGAATGGCGATTGCCAGCGACTGGCTCGCGCAGCATTTCAATCGGCCGGATTTTCAGATGTTTGATTTCAAGGTGTACGCAATTTGCGGCGATGGCGACATGATGGAGGGAATTTCGGGCGAAGCCGCATCCCTTGCCGGGCATCTCGCGCTAAAAAATCTGTGCTGGATTTACGACAACAATCACATCACCATCGAAGGGCACACCGATCTCGCGTTTGATGAAGACGTCGCCGCGCGCTTTGGCGGCTATAAATGGAACGTGCTGCATGTGAAAGACGCGAACGACACGGACGCACTCGCTGCAGCCCTGGCGAAATTCGAGCAGCTCGCCGACAGGCCGACTTTGATTATCGTGGACAGCCACATCGCTTACGGCGCTCCTCATAAGCAGGATACTGCGGCGGCGCACGGTGAGCCGCTCGGCGAAGAGGAAATTCGCCTGACTAAGAAATTCTACGGCTGGCCGGAGGATGCGAAGTTTCTGGTACCCGATGGCGTGCGAGAGAACTTTGCCGCCGGCGTGGGCGCGCGTGGCAAAAAGGCCCGCGAATCCTGGATGAAATTATTCGACGCTTATCGCGTAAAATATCCTGACCTGGCGGCGCGAATTCTGCAGATGCAGCATCGCGAATTGCCTGACGGTTGGGACAAGAATCTGCCCGTTTTTCCCGCCGATGCAAAAGGCATCGCCAGCCGCGATTCCTCGGCCAAAGTGTTGAACGCCGTTGCGCAAAATATTCCCTGGCTGATTGGCGGCTCCGCGGACTTGGCGCCTTCCACGAAAACGCGCCTTACGTTTGAAGGCGCGGGGGATTTCGAGGCGCAGAGCTACGGCGCGCGAAATTTTCATTTTGGCATTCGCGAACACGCCATGGGCGCGGTGCTCAACGGCCTTTCGCTTTCGAAGATTCGTCCCTATGGCTCGACGTTTTTGATTTTCAGCGACTACATGCGCGAGCCGATCCGCTTGAGCGCGGTGATGGAAGTGCCGGTGATTTACGTTTTCACGCACGATTCCATCGGCGTCGGCGAAGATGGACCGACCCATCAGCCCATCGAGCAATTGGTGGCGCTGCGGGCCATTCCGGGACTAATCACCTTGCGTCCTGCCGACGCCAACGAAGTCACCGAGGCATGGCGCGTAATTTTGCAGCTTGCCCATGAACCTGTCGCGCTGGTTCTGAGCCGGCAAGCCCTGCCCACGCTTGACCGCGCGAAGTATGCGTCGGCGGCGGGCGTCTCCAAGGGTGCCTACATTTTGGCGGAAGCGGACGGCGGCAAGCCTGAGCTCCTGCTGCTCGCCACGGGCAGCGAAGTATTTCTCGCTGTCGAGGCGTACGAGCTGCTCCAGGCCGCCGGAATTCGCGCGCGTGTGGTGAGCATGCCGTCCTGGGAAATTTTCGATCATCAGCCTGAAGAATATCGCAACACGGTGCTGCCGCCGGAAATCACCGCGCGCGTTTCCATCGAACAGGCATCGACCATGGGCTGGCAAAGATATGTCGGTC
This sequence comes from Candidatus Acidiferrales bacterium, assembly GCA_035933545.1. Taxonomy (GTDB): domain Bacteria; phylum Acidobacteriota; class Terriglobia; order Acidiferrales; family UBA7541; genus DAHUXN01. The sequence goes on from DASYYQ010000063.1 coordinate 11,540, forward strand.
CGCGCGGCCGCATGATCGGCATGCACACGTTTGGCGCTTCGGCGCCGCTCAAAGAACTGCAAAAGAAATTCGGATTCGTGCCGGAGCGAATTGTGGCCACCGCTAAAGAGCTTCTTGGCAGGACGAGGTAGATCATGCGAATCGGAATGGGCGCAGACCACGCCGGATATTTGCTGAAGGACCAGCTCGCTGCGTTCTTGCGCGACGCGCAGCACGAAGTCACCGACTTCGGCACCAACGGGCCTGCTCCCGTGGATTATCCCGATTTTGCGCAGGCTGTTGGCGAAGCGCTGATCGCCGGAAAGCTCGACCGCGGCATCGTTATTTGCGGCAGCGGCGTTGGCGCATGCATCGCTGCAAACAAGATTCCGGGAATCCGCGCGTGCATGTGCCACGATTCGTATTCCGCGCATCAGGGAGTGCAGCACGACAACATGAACGTGCTGGTGCTTGGCGCGCGCGTAATTGGACCCATGCTGGCGCAGGAATTAGCGGCCAATTTTCTCGCCGCAAAATATTGGGGCCTCGAAAAAGGGCAGGAGCGCCTGCAGCGCAGAGTTGCTAAAATAGAAGCCATTGAGAAAAAGTACAGTTTGCCGGCGCGTGCCGGGAAGGAGTCAGGCTAATGGGAACTCAGACGATTCGAAATCAGGTGAGCGCCAAGGCGGAAAATCCCCTGAAAGAACTGGCGAAATTGGGCCAGTCCGTGTGGCTCGATTATATCCGGCGGAATTTGCTGACGAGCGGCGAGCTTCAGCGGTTGATTAACGAAGACGGGTTGCGCGGGATGACTTCTAATCCCTCCATTTTCGAAAAGGCCATCACCGGCAGCACCGATTATGCGGATTTTTTCAAGTCGCTGGAGTCAAAGCCGCAACTCAATGCTACGCAGCGCTACGAAATGCTGGCGATTCGCGACATTCAAGACGCCGCCGACATTCTGCGGCCTGTTTACGACCAAACGAAACGCCGCGATGGATACGTCAGCCTGGAAGTTTCTCCGCTGCTGGGACGCGACACCAACGGCTCGATCGACGAGGCGCGGCGGCTGTGGAAAGAAGTGCACCGCGAAAACGTAATGATTAAAGTCCCGGGGACTCCGGAGGGCCTTCCTGCAATTCAGCAGTTGCTTGGCGAGGGCATCAACATCAATATCACGCTCCTTTTTGCCCAGGAAACCTACGAGAAAGTAGCGCAGGCCTATCTAAACGCGCTCGAAATATTTGCGAAGAATGGCGGCGATGTCAGCCGTATCGGAAGCGTGGCAAGCTTTTTTGTCAGCCGCATCGATACTTCGGTGGATAAAATTCTCACCGAGCGTTTGAGAACTTCCTCCAAGCCCGATGAGCGCGCGCAATTGCAAAGACTCCTCGGCAAAGTGGCCATCGCCAACGCCAAGATGGCCTATGCGCGATATCAGGAAATTTTCCGCGGGCCGCGCTGGGAAGCTCTCGCGGCAAAAGGCGCGCACACGCAGCGGCTGCTGTGGGCCAGCACCAGCACGAAAAATCCGAATTACAGTGACGTGATGTACGTCGAAGAGCTGATCGGCCAGGACACCGTGGACACTATTCCGCCGGCTACCTTCGACGCATTTCGCGATCATGGCAAAGTGCGCGCCAGTTTGACCGAGAACGTCGAAGCAGCGCGCGAGACCATGCAGATGCTGGCGCGAGTGGGAATTTCCATGAAGCAGGTCACTGATGATTTGGTCGAAGAGGGCGTAAAACTTTTCGCCGACGCTTTCAGCAAGCTCATCGCCGCGGTGGAAGGCACCATGAAGCAAGCCGCCGTTCCCAAAACGGCGATGCAAAGCTCTTCGCTCCCGCAAGGTCTCGATTCGGAAGTAAAAAAAAACCTCAATGATTGGTCCGCCGCAGGGAAAATGCGCCGGCTCTGGGCGCGCGACCCCTCGCTCTGGACCAACTCCGACGAATCAAAGTGGCTCGGCTGGCTTGGAGTCACCGAAGATCAAATGATGCAGGCGAAGTCGCTCGAAGAGGCCGCCAGCGACGTGAAGTCGGCGAAGTTCTCGCATGCGCTGCTGCTCGGGATGGGCGGCTCGAGCCTCTGCCCCGAAGTTCTCACCAAAACTTTCGGCAAAATTGACGGTTTTCCGCAGCTGCATGTACTCGATTCCACAGATCCGGCGCAAATCAAGGCCATCGAATCGAAGCTCGATATCAAGAAAACGCTTTTCATTGTCTCTAGCAAGTCCGGAACCACCCTTGAGCCAAATATTTTCAAGGAATATTTCTTCGAGCGCGCCAGGCAGGTTTGCGGCGCAGAAAACGCCGGCAAGCAGTTCATCGCCATCACTGATCCGGGCTCGCAGTTCGAGAAGATCGCCGCCCGCGACAAGTTCCGCCGCGTGTTTCATGGCGTCCCAAGCATTGGCGGGCGTTATTCCGCGCTTTCGGATTTTGGCATGGCGCCCGGCGCGATTATGGGGATCAACATCCAAAGATTCCTCGATCGTACGGAAGAGATGGTGCAGGCGTGCGCGTCCGCCGTGCCGGTGAATGAAAATCCGGGCGCGGTGCTCGGTATTATTCTAGGAGTGCTGGCGAGAAATGGTCGGGACAAAGTCACTTTAATCACGTCGCCTGGAATTCGCGATCTGGGCGCATGGCTCGAGCAATTGCTGGCTGAATCCACCGGAAAGCAGGGCAAGGGCTTGATTCCTGTGGACCGCGAAGAGCTTGGCGCGCCGGAAGTTTACGGCAACGATCGCGTCTTCGCGTATGTGCGCCTCAATTCCGCGCCGGACGCAAATCAGGATGCAAAAGTTGCGGCGCTCGAAAAGGCCGGCCAGCCCGTTGTGCGTATGTCCATAGACGACATTTACGATCTGGGACAATCGTTTTTCCGCTGGGAAATCGCTACAGCAGTCGCCGGCTCCATCATCGGCATCAACGCCTTCAACCAGCCGGATGTGGAAGCCAGCAAAGTGGCCACGAGAAATTTGACCGATCAATATGAAAAGTCAGGTCGGCTCCCCTCCGAGCAGCCCATTCTCGAAGAAAACGGTATCAAGCTTTTCGCTGACGACAAAAATGCGGCGTCCTTGCGCGACGCAGCCGGCTCCGACAAAACGCTCGCTGCCTATTTGCGCTCGCATTTGGCGCGAATCAAGTCCAACGACTATTTCGCTATGCTCGCGTACATCGAAATGAATGACGCAAATGAGTCGGCGCTGCAGAAAATCCGCCATACCGTGCGCGATCGCAAGCGCGTGGCCACATGCCTTGGATTCGGGCCGCGCTTTTTGCATTCCACGGGACAAGCCTACAAGGGAGGGCCGAACAGCGGCGTGTTTTTGCAAATCACTTGCGACGATGCCGTGGATTTGCCCGTTCCCGGCCAGAAATACACGTTCGGAGTGGTGAAAGCGGCGCAGGCGCGCGGCGATTTCACCGTTCTTGCGGAACGCAACCGCCGCGCCCTTAGAATTCATTTCGGCAAGAATGTGCAGGATGGGCTTGAATCGCTGAGCAGCATGGTGCGCGCAGCGCTCGCTTAGATTTGACGGATTTCTTACTGCGAAACAATTATTAAAAGGAGTGAGTCAATGCAAATTGGCATGATCGGCCTGGGCCGCATGGGCGCCAATATGGTGAGGCGATTGATGCGCGGCGGTCACCAGTGCGTCGCATTCGACAGAAACGTGGACAGCGTGAAGGAAGTTGCCGGCGAAGGAGCCACTGGCGCAAATTCGCTCGATGAATTTGTGAAGAAGCTGAGCAAGCCGCGCGCGATTTGGCTGATGGTCCCTGCGGGTGTTGTGGACGATACGCTAAAAGAATTGAGCCCCCGTCTCGAAGCCGGTGACATCGTGATCGACGGCGGAAACTCCTATTACATTGACGACATTCGCCGCGCCAGGGATCTCGCCCCCAAGAGCCTGCGCTATGTTGACGTCGGCACCAGCGGCGGCGTGTGGGGCCTCGAACGCGGCTATTGCATGATGATTGGCGGTCCCGACGACGTGGTCAAGCATCTGGATCCGATTTTTAAAACGCTCGCGCCCGGACGTGGAGATTTGCCGCGGACTCCCGGGCGCGAGAAATCCGCGAGCACCGCCGAAAACGGCTACCTGCATTGCGGCCCGTCCGGCGCGGGCCACTTCGTCAAAATGGTGCACAACGGAATTGAGTACGGCCTGATGGCCGCATACGCCGAGGGCCTGAACATCCTGCATTACGCCAACATCGGCAAAAAGAAGGCCGAGACCGACGCGGAAACAGCGCCGTTGCGCGCCCCGGAGCACTATCAGTACGATTTCAATCTCGCGGACGTGGCGGAGGTCTGGCGTCGCGGAAGCGTAATCGCTTCCTGGCTGCTCGATTTGACGGCCATAGCCCTTCTTCAGCAGCCAGACCTCTCAACATTTTCTGGGCGCGTCTCCGACTCCGGCGAAGGGCGCTGGACCATTCAGGCCGCCGTTGAAGAAGGTTCGCCAGCGCCAGTGTTGAGCGCTGCGCTCTATGAGCGTTTCAGTTCGCGCGGGCATGCTGATTTTGCCGCGAAGCTGCTTTCGGCCATGCGCTACCAATTCGGCGGTCACGTCGAGCGCGCCGCCGGTAAGTGAAATATTTCGTGAGGAATTTCGGAGCATGAGAGACGCACCAAGATGAAAGTAGATGCAGCAGTCGCACCGCACGGGAGAGCGCTGCCGCTAACCTCTGAGGCTGGACGCCCCGCGGGTCCGTGCGCCATCGTAATTTTCGGAGTCAGCGGCGATTTGACCAAACGTAAGCTGGTTCCCGCCCTCTATAACTTGGCGAAAGATAATCTGCTGCCCAAGCAGTTTGCCGTTGTTGGCATGGGCCGGCACGAAACCTCCAACGAGGATTTTCGGAAGAAAATTGCACAGGAGCTGAACGAATACGCCACCAGCGAAACCGATCCGGAAGTGGTGAATTGGCTAACGGAGCGTCTCTATCATCACCCTGGTAAATTTGAGGAGCCTGAAGCGTACTCGCGCCTCGCGGAGTTGCTTCGCCAGATCGATAGCGAGCATTCCACCGGCGGAAATTATCTGTATTACCTCGCCACCGCGCCCGAATATTTCGGCGAAATCACTCGCAGGCTCGGCGAAGCGCAACTCACGCAGCAGGATGAAAACCACTGGCGGCGTGTCATCTACGAAAAGCCTTTTGGGCATGGACTAACGTCCGCGCGCTCTCTGAACTGCGAAATCGAGCACGTTCTCGAAGAAGATCAGATTTATCGCATTGATCATTACCTCGGCAAAGAGACCGTGCAAAATATCCTGGCCTTCCGCTTCGGTAACGGGATTTTCGAGCCGGTCTGGAACCGCCGCTACATTGACCACGTGCAAATCACCGTTGCGGAAACCGTCGGCGTCGAGAATCGCGGCGGTTACTATGACCAGGCCGGCGCGCTGCGCGACATGGTCCCGAACCACATTTTTCAGCTCATTAGCCTCGTCACCATGGAGCCGCCGGTTTCTTTTGACGCCGATGCCGTCCGTGACGAGCAAACCAAAGTGCTGCGCGCCATGCAGCCTTTGAGCGAGCAGGACGTGCTCATGCGCACCGTACGCGGCCAGTATGGCGAAGGCGCCGACGGCCAGACCCGCCTCCCCGGCTATCGTTCCGAGCCGAAAGTGAATCCGCGCTCCTCCACCGAAACTTTCGTCGCCTTGAAACTGTTGATGGACAATTGGCGCTGGGCCGGCGTGCCATTTTATCTGCGCACGGGAAAAAGGCTGAAAATCCGGGCCAGCGAAATTGTCATTCAATTCAAAAGCGTGCCCTTCATGCTCTTCCGCAAAACCGCGGTCGAGCGCCTTGCGCCCAACCAGTTTATTGTGCACATACAGCCGCAGGAGGGTATTTCGCTGCAATTCGGCGCAAAAATTCCGGGCCCCATCGTGAAACTTGGCACCGTCAATATGGATTTTCGCTATGCCGATTATTTCGGCTCGAAGCCCAGCACCGGTTACGAACGTCTGCTTTATGAATGTATGATCGGCGACGCAACGCTTTTTCAGCGCGCGGACATGGTCGAAGCGAGTTGGAGCGTGGTGCAGCCGATTCTCGACGTCTGGCAAGCCTTGCCGCCCCGCAATTTCCCTAACTATCCAGCCGGTTCGTGGGGCCCGTGGGAAGCCAACGATCTGCTCGAACGCGATGGCCGTCAGTGGCGGGAACCGCTTCAATGATCCTCGCCGGAGATGTGGGCGGCACCAATACGCGCCTCGCATTTTTCGACGTCCGTGACGAGCAACTGACAAGAATTTCAGAGAAAACCTATCCCAGCCGCGGCCATGCGAGCCTCGACGACATCGTCGCGGACTTTATCGCCACCCAGGGTATTCAAGCCGCTGCCGCGGGAATCGGCATCGCCGGACCAGTGCGCGAAGGCATAGTGCACGCCACGAATTTGCCCTGGGTGGTTGACGCGCGCCGTCTTGCCCAGCGAACCGGTATTCCGTCCGTCGCGCTCATCAATGATCTGGAAGCCAACGGCTATGGTATCGCCACACTCGGGCCAAACGATTTCGCGGTACTGCAACAGGGCGCGTCCGGCGCAAAAGGCAACGCCGTGATTGTCTCTCCCGGCACCGGCTTGGGCGAATCGGTGCTCTACTGGGATGGCCGGCAATATTGGCCGCTGCCCAGCGAAGGCGGCCATGCCAGTTTTGCTCCTCAGAGCGACCTGGAAGACGAACTGCTGAAATACCTCCGCGCGCAATTCGGCCACGTAAGCTGGGAACGCATCGTTTCCGGGCCCGGCCTCTACAACATTTATAAATTTCTGCGCGACACAAAACGCGCCTCTGAACCTGCATGGCTCGCGCAGGAATTGAAAGGCGAAGATCCCTCTCCGGAAATTTCGAAGATTGCGCTCGAAGGAAAATCCGCGCTCTGCGTCAAGGCGCTTGATCTTTTCGTGGTTTTGCTGGGTTCTGAATGCGGAAACATGGCGCTGAAAGTTCTCGCCACCGGCGGGTTTTACCTTGGCGGCGGCATCCCGCCGAAAATTCTGCCGAAACTAAAAACGCCGGCGTTTCTCGAATCCTTCAAGGACAAAGGCCGTTTTCGCGCAGTTTTGGAAGCCATGCCGGTGCGCGTCATTTTGAACGAATACACCGCGTTGCAAGGCGCCGCGCGCCGCGCCAGTATGATGCTTCGGGCCTCGCAGTAATACCTTCAGCTTTGCGGCTCGAGCGTCGGATTCAACGTCAGTTTGCTGCCCTTCAGCACGTCCATTTTCCGCTCCCACGCTTGCTTTCCCGCTGCCTGGATTTTAATCGAGTGGCCTCCCGCGGAAAGATGCAGCACCGACGGTGTGTCGCCGACGAATTCTCCATCCACGTAAATATCGGCGCCCGATGGATCCGACAATACGTTCACGGTGGCGCTGCCTGCGCCTTGCATTGTCGCCGCCGATTTTTCCGTCGGCGGATAGAACCGCCGCAGCACTTCAATCAAATTTTGCGCGCTCAGCGCGAAGTTCAATCCAGAGACGGGTTGGCCCGCGTCGTTGCGCGCTCGCGATTCTGCCGTGATGCCTACCACGCGGCCTTGCGGATCGAGCAACGGTCCGCCGCTGTTGCCGGGATTAATCGTGGCGTCCGTTTGAATCCACGTGCCATTCCCCGCCACGCGATACGCGCCAATTCCGCTGACCACGCCGCGCGTAATCGTGTCCGGCATTCCGCCGCCCGGGTCGCCAATCGCGACCACCGCTTCGCCTTTATTGACCGCGTCCAGCGCGGCCAGCGCGAGATGCGGAAATCCGGCGCCATCCACCTTCAGCAGCGCGAGATCCTTGTCCGAATCAATGTAAACGACTTTCGCGGCGAGTTTGTGAAATGTGCGGCTAATCACGTAGATTTGCGATTGCCCTTCGATGACGTGGCGATTCGTCGCAATCACCCCGGTGCTCGTCACAAAAAATCCCGTGCCCCGTCCCTTGTCACCTTCCACGCGCACAATCGCCGGATCCGACTGCCTGACGATCGCCTCCGGGGAGAGCGCCGCGTCTGGCAAGCTGGAATCATTCTTCATGCTGGAAATCTCCGGTTGGCCGGTGAATATTTTGCTGACCGGATCTAGCGTGACCTCAAAGTGATCCGCTTTCAGCAACCAGTAGTCGCCGTCGGGCTTTCCGCTGTACCCACCGCGCCAAACAAACGGCCCCTGAGTAATCGTCATCTCCTGACTTGCGTAGCCGTCCAGAGAAAGCCTGATGACGATCGCATGCTCAAGCCTGGTCGAAAAGCGCATGTGCGTTTTGTGAAAGTAGCCGCCAGGCATTTCCGTCGAGTACGGGGTCTTGCCCACCACCAGTCCGTCCATCTCCACTTCAGCGCCCACCGGGACGCTCGTGATTGTCAGCGTGTTCGCGCTAACAGGTGCGGCGCAAATTGACAATGAGCCGACGAAGCCGATCGCACAAAAGCAAAGCAAAACGGAACGCATGAGGCGCCTCCCAAGGGGGAAATAGGTAGTCATGTTTATACGTATCTTGTCAGTATGTCAATGCGTCCGGCACGGCTTTCTTGGAAGTTTATGGCAACCGCAATCGCCCCGGCCTCGCGCATCGCTTCAGCTAACGGTAAACTACCGGCCGATGAAAATCCTGCACATCGACACGCGTCCGGACTGGCGCGGCGGCCAGCAGCAGATCCTGCTGACCATGCGCGGCCTGCGCCAACTTGGCCATGACGCGCAGCTCCTTACGCGCTCCGGCTCCCTCCTCAACCAGCGCGCCGTGGCTGAAAAGTTCGCCGTGCATACTTTTTCGCCGCGATTCGCGCGGCTGCAGGCGGTTCTGTGCCTCAAAGAAATCCTGCATCAGCAGAGCGTCGACGTAATCCACGCCCACGACCCTCACGCACTCAGCGCCGCATGGTTCGCCCGTGCGCATCGCCGCAGCGCGTTGGTTGTTTCGCGCCGCGTCGCATATCCGCTGAGCCGCACCTGGCCTGGCCTATCGCGCTATCGCTCCGCGCATCGCATCATCGCCGTGTCCAAATTCGTAGCGAACAGCGTGCTTGCTTCGGGAATCAATGCGCAACACATTGGCGTGGTCTACGATGGCGTGGAACTTCCCGCGCTCGTCACTTCAGAGGAGCGCCGCATCGCGCGGCAGAAGTGGAGCATTTCAGATTCGACGAAGTTAATCGGCTGCGTCGGCTATCTTCTCCCTGAAAAAGGGCAAGAATCGCTGGTGCGCGCGATGAAAACGGTCATCGCCGAATTTCCTGACTGCAAATTACTTCTCGCCGGCGATGGCCCCATGCGCTCCCGTCTGAACGCTCTTACAAGGGAACTTGCGCTCTCGAATGACGTAATCTTCGCTGGCTTTGTCGCCGATATCGAAGCCGTTTATCGTGCGCTGGATATTTTTGTCTTTTCTTCTGTGGCGGAGCCATTGGGCTCATCGCTTCTCGCGGCCATGGCTCACGGTTTACCGGCGGTCGCCGTCGTCGGCGGTGGCGTGCCTGAAATCATCGAAGACCGGCGCGACGGAATTCTCGTGAATGCGCCGGACGCAGCGGGAATTGCTGCCGCTGTCTGCAAATTGCTGCGGAATCCCCAACTTGCGAATCAACTGGCTGCATCCGCGCGCGAAACGATTTCATGCCGCTTCACAACGGCGCTCCTCGCACAAAATACTTTTCGCGAATACGAAATCGCCCTCAAACTTGCTCGCAATATCTGACAACCTCGGAATGTTTCTTTTCATCTAACGAGATGAACGCGCAAAACGCGTGATTCCGCGCTGCTCTTCAACGAGACCTGAGATTCACAGCGTTTCGCGGGGGAATTTCATACGTTCATAATCAGGAGGGTTTAATATGCTCAAACGTCTCGGCAATTGTCTTGCTGTTCTCGCCATGCTTGCCCTTGCGTCGCCGGTCTTTGCGAAGACTTTTTCTCAAACGCTTGATCTGACGCAGCCTGCGAAGCTCGGCGACACTTCATTGCAGCCCGGCCATTATAAGCTCACGGCAGATCTCAGCTCCGATCAAGTCCAGGTGGAACAAAATGGCAAGCTGGTTGCAACCCTGACAGGTAAAACTGTAAATCTGAATAACAAATCGCCTTACAACGCGGTCGTATTCAATGGCCGGCACATTCACGAAATTCAAATATCCGGAGAAATGCAAGCCATCGAGCTGCCCACCTCCTAAACCACCACGAACAAGTTCGGAGGGTAGCGCGTCACCGCAATGAAGCGGCTGGCGCGCTGCTTCCGTTTATCGTAAACTCCTCCTCGCCTATCCTGCATCGATGCCAAGCCGCCCGCAAATAATTTGCAAGCGAATGAATATTTGCATTAAACAAATTATTTCTCCCGCGATTGTTGTATCATTCCATTTCTTCGCGAGGATGTTCTCATGCCCGGCGCGCTCACGGTTGACCGCCTGCATTTCGCTTTCACGGTAACCTTCCATTACATTTTTCCGCAGATCACTATGGGCCTTGCTCTTCTCATTCTAATCCTCAAGACCGCAGCGCTGCGTACTGGCGATGAACATTACAACCGCGCTGCACGTTTCTGGGCCAAAATCTTCGGCATCAACTTTGCCGTCGGCGTCGTCACTGGCATTCCCATGGAATTTCAATTCGGCACCAACTGGTCGGCGTTCTCCAGAGTCGCCGGAGGCGTCATCGGCCAAACCCTCGCCATGGAAGGCGTATTTTCATTTTTCCTCGAGTCCAGTTTTCTGGGACTCTTCCTGTTCGGCGAAAAACGTCTTGGCCGCGCCGGCCACTGGTTTTGCGCCCTGATGATGTTTGTTGGTTCCTGGCTTTCCGGATATTTCATCGTGGCCACCGACGCTTGGATGCAGCATCCTGTGGCTTATTCGCTCAATGCTAACGGCATGTTCGGGCTGCACAGCTTCTGGGGCCTGCTCCTCAATCCCTGGACGCTTTGGCAATATCCCCACACCATGATCGGCGCCGTGCAGACCGGCTGCTTCCTCATGGCCGCCATTGGCGCATTTTACATTCTTGCGGGCCGCCACGAAGATTATGGCCGCACCTTTGTGCGCGTTGGCGTTATCGTCGGTGTCATCGCCTCGATTCTGCAGCTTTATCCAACGGGAGATGCCCAGGGCGTCATGATTGCGCGCCATCAGCCCGTCACTCTCGCTGCCATGGAGGGCCTCTTCCATACCGAACGCGGCGCGCCGCTCGCCATCCTCGGCCAGCCCGACGTCGCCAATCAGCGTCTTGATAATCCTCTCATCGTTCCGCGCGGCCTCAGCTTTCTCACCTACCGCGCGTGGACCGCTGAAGTGAAAGGCCTCGACCAATTTCCGCGTGACACTTGGCCCGACCAAATTGAACTTGTCTATTTCAGCTATCACGTTATGGTCGGCCTGGGAACGATTTTCATCGCGATTTTCGTCATCGCCGCTTTTCTGTTCTGGCGCGGCAAACTCTTTCGCCATCGATTGATGCTCTGGATCATCATGCTCGCTCTGCCGTTTCCTTTTATCGCCAACACGGCGGGATGGTTCACTGCCGAAGTTGGCCGCCAGCCCTGGCTGGTTTACGGCTTGGTGCGAACCTCGGCGGGCGCTTCGCCCCTTGTTTCTGCGGGCAACGCCTGGTTCACGCTCATCGGTTTCATGGGCATGTATACCGTCCTCGGCATCCTGTATCTCTTCTTGGTTTATCGCGAGATTGAACGCGGCCCGGAAGCCGAAGCCGGGCCGTCACCGGCAGTACTTTAGGGACGAACGCAAATGGGTACTCTGTGGTTTTGTTTAGTGGCGCTAATGCTCGTTGGCTACGTCGTTTTTGACGGCTTCGACATCGGTGCGGGCATCGTCCACCTCATGGTCGCGCGGAATGCCGGTGAACGCCGCCTCGCCGCGCGCTCCATCGGCCCCGTATGGGACGGCAACGAAGTGTGGCTCCTCGCCGCCGGCGGCACTCTCTATTTCGCATTTCCCGTTTTGTACGCTTCGAGCTTCAGCGGATTTTATCTTCCGTTGATGATGGTGCTATGGCTGCTCATCCTGCGCGGCGTTTCCCTTGAATTCCACCGCCACGTCGCCAGCGCCATGTGGGCTTCATTTTGGGACGGAGTTTTCTTCCTCTCCAGTCTTCTTCTCGCGATTTTCTACGGCGCGGCGCTCGGTAACGTTGTTCGCGGCGTTCCGCTCGATGCGCAAGGCCGCTTTTTCGAAGCCCTGTGGACTAATTTCCGTCCCACTGGCTCGACCGGCATTCTCGACTGGTATACGGTTCTCACTGGAGTCGCCGCGCTGCTGGCGCTCTCTGTTCACGGCGCGCTTTGGGTCGCGCTGAAGACCGATGGCGGCATTCACGACCGCGCTCGCAAATTCGCCGCGCAGCTGTGGATTCCCCTCGCTGCCTTCACCGCCCTCATCACGTGGTCGAGCTTCGAACTTCAGCCGCATTTGCTTGTGAGCTTCTTTGCCCGTCCGTGGGGCTGGATTTTTCCGGTCATCGCGCTGGCCGGCCTCGCTGGAATTATCCTCTTTCTGAAAAATGACGCGCGCGCCTTCTTTTCCTCCTGCACTTATCTTATCGGCATGCTCGCCAGCGTCGCCTTTGGCCTGTATCCCGACGTGCTTCCCGCAAGTTCAAATCCTGTGCTCTCGCTCACCGTGCAAAACGCCAAAGCTCCAGATTATGGCCTGAAAATCGGCCTGGTCTGGTGGATTATTGGCATGATTCTGGTCGCCGTTTATTTCGTCCTGGTTTATCGGCGCTTCGGCGGCAAAGTCTCCGCCTCGCCCGACGATCACGGTTACTGACGCGAGTCATATCAACGCCGCAGCAACACCCCCAAAGAAAAAGTCGCTAACGACGGTGAGGGCCCGCTGTTGCCTTCGGTGTCACTTCAGGGCCTTGAGAACGCACGCTCAAGCTTTTCTCACCCCCGCAATCATAATCGCCGCTCCTAACCCAATCATCGGTATGCTGAACCACAGCGGCAAATGAAACACTTTGCGCGTCTCAAACAGAATCCTCTCCGGCCCAACCTGCGTGTAATGCTGCTCGACCGCATAGCTGAACTGCGGATGAAATACCGCCAACACTCCGCCAATCATAATCAGCGCCCCAAACACGATCGCCGGCAAATTCCGCTTCAATTCGCCGCCTCTCGGTTTCGAACTGCTTTCCTTGTGGCTCATCGCTCTCTTCCGGGCTGGAGGGCTCCCCGACACACAACCTAGGAATGCAAAGCCATTCTGCGTGCAGGATGGTTGCGTTTCAACCGAAAACGCCAGCAGTAGCTCCGGCAGCGTTCAACGATCGTCGTTTCATCCGCCGCGCAATACCAGGTGCTATACTTCGCGCATGTACGCGCAAAAATTCCGCGTCGACGTTATCGTAAGCGGCCAGCGCAAACCATGCCCGCTCGACTGGCTTGACGCATTCTGCATGCGCAATTTCACTGGCTCCGCGGAATTTGACGACACGTTGCCCGTCTCGGAAGGTCAAATGGAAGCCAGCCTGAAGGTCAATCCGGAGAAATTCGCCGCCGCATTCGGCGAATGGCTCACCAAGCGCGGCAAGGCCAACGGTCAGCCTGTCACCGTCGAAATCCACCCTGCCTAAGCGCGGATTTCTAATCGCTACAGAATGATTACAAATTTAAAGGAGGTCAGTCGTTTCGAATCTTTCTAATCGGCGCAAAAATGCTCTTTATTTGTTTTCCGCAATGCCTTCCGCGCTCATCGCCGGAATTCTCGTCCGTTTCGAGTCTTCGCCGCTGCGTCGTTCGCCGCGCAGTCCCGGCATCGGCTTCTTCAGCGCCTCTTTAATTTCCGGTAGCGCTGCCTTGGCCGCCGCGACTCCCGCCGCCACCAGCTCCGGCGTCTTCTGGAAATCGTCCCAGTGAATGTTTTTCACCACCGGCTCTAAAATCACATCAGCGAACCGCAACCATCGCGGCGGCGTCTGCTCCTGAATAATCGAGAACGCCCGCCCGATCACCTCAATGGTGTTTTTGGGCTTCTGGTCCGGCTGTCCCGGATCCAAATGCACGGCAATGATCACGTCCGCGCCCATGTGCCGCAGCGATTCGGTGGGCACATGCTCCGTCAAAAACCCGTCCACCAGCATCCGGCCTTCATATTCCACGGGAATGAAAAGCCCGGGATAGGCGCACGACGCGCGCAGCGCCGGCCCCACCGCGCCCTTCGTGAAGCATATTGTCTGCCCCGTAACAAGATCCGTGGCCACAATGCCAAACGGGATTTTCATCTCCTCAAATGTGCTCACCGGCGTAAACCGCCGCAAAAATACTTCCAGCCGCTCGTTCGTGGCCATGCCCATTCGCGAAATGGTCCATCGCCCAAAATCGCGGAAACGCGTCAGTATGCCTTGGCGTTCCAGTTCATCAAGTGTTGTCCCGCTCGCATAGGCCGCGCCGACCAGCGCCCCCACGCTGGTCCCTGCCAGCAGGTCGATGGGAATTTCATTTTCTTCCAGTACGCGCAGTACGCCGATGTGCGCGATTCCCCGCGCAAAACCTCCGCCGAGCGCCACTCCGACAATGGGCCGCCCCGCCGGTTCTCGATATGCGAACGAGCGTATCCCTTTGACCGCCGAGCCGATCCACTGCAGGACGTTGCTCACGCTTTGCCTCTCAATATATAGAACATTTTAACCCGCCTAAAGTTGCGCAGGATTTTCCATTGACCGCCTGATATCCAGTTCTGTACCCTCCAAAAGCCTGCACGCGAAGGCGAGCCATGAGCATCCGCATTGAAAAAGCGGTAATTCTCGGCGCCGGAACGATGGGCGCGCGCATCGCCGCGCACCTCGCCAATGCCGGTGTGCCGTGCGCGCTCCTGGACATGGTTCCGCGCGAACTCACCGCCGATGAAACTCGCAAAGGGCTCACGCGCGAATCGTCTGCGTTTCGCAATCGCCTCGCGCTGGCCGGCGTCGAAGCCGCCAAAAAATCGCGTCCCGCCGCTTTTTTCGTGAAGGATTTCGCGCGCCTGATCCGCCCCGGTAACTTCGAAGACCATTTCGAATGGTGCAAAGACGCCGATTGGATCATCGAAGCCGTTGTCGAAGACCTCGAGATCAAGCGCAACTTGCTTGCGCGCGTCGAACAGCATCGCCGCCCCGGCTCCATCATTACCACCAACACGTCCGGCCTGCCGATTCATCTGGTCGCCGAAGGCCGCTCCGAAGATTTTCAGGCGCACTGGGCCGGGACGCATTTTTTCAATCCGCCGCGTTACATGAAATTGGTCGAATTGATCGCCGGCCCGAAAACCAAGCCTCAAGTCCTCGCTGCGCTCGACGAATTTTGCGACCGCCGCCTCGGCAAAGGCGTAGTCGCCGCGAAAGACACGCCGAATTTCATCGCGAACCGCATCGGCACTTTTTCAATGCTCAATGCGCTGCGCCTGATGAACGACCTCGACATGACCGTCGAAGAAGTGGACGCCTGCACCGGCCCGGCCATCGGCCAGCCCAAGTCCGCCACATTCCGCACTGCCGACCTTGTCGGCCTCGACGTCCTCGCGCATGTGGTGAACAACATTTACGACAGCGTCCGCGAAGACGAGTCCCGCGAAATGTACAAACTCCCTCCGCCCATCCAAGAAATGATGCAGCGCGGCTGGCTTGGCGAAAAAACCGGCAGCGGCTTTTACAAGCGCGTGAAAAATCCTGCGGGCGAAAGCGAAATCCTCACGCTCGATTGGAAAACGACGGAGTATCGCCCGCGCCAGAAAGCGAAATTCGCTTCCATCGAATCCGGAAAAATGATTGAAGACACGCGCGAGCGCCTGCGCGTCTTCGTCAATCCGATTCTCGAAGGCAAAGTGGTCGACAAGGCAGCGCGTTTCATCTGGGGCGCGCTCTCGGAAACTTGCCTCTACGCTGCGCGCCGCGTCCCGGAAATCGCCGATCGCATCGTGGAAGTGGACCGCGCCATGCGCTGGGGATTTGCCTGGGAGCTTGGCCCCTTCGAAATTTGGGACACGATTGGCCCGGAACGCATGGCGCAGCAAATGAAATTGTTCGGCAAAACCATGCCGCCGCTGGTGAACTCACTGCTTTCATCCGGCAAGAAAACTTTCTACGAATCCGCGCGCGGCCAGACCAGCTATTTCGATCTCGCCTCTGCCTCCTACAAGCCGCTCGAACAGCCGCCCGGCGTCATCATTCTCAAATCGCTGCATGAGCAGTCCAAAGTGGTGCAATCCAATTCCGGCGCCAGCCTCGTGGACCTTGGCGAGGGCGTCCTCTGCTGCGAATTCCACGCCAAAATGAACGCCATCGGCGCCGACATCGTCGCCATGCTGCACGCCGGCCTCAAGCGCCTGCGCACTGATTTCGACGCCATGGTCATCGCCAATCAGGCGCAGAATTTTTCCGTCGGCGCGAATCTCATGCTGCTGCTCGTCAGCTCGCAAGAGCAGGGATGGGACGACATTCACGACGCCGTGCGCCAGTTTCAGAACGTCAACATGGCCCTCAAATACGCGCCGCGTCCGGTCGTCGCCGCTCCCCAGGGACTCGCGCTCGGCGGCGGATGCGAAATCAGTTTGCACGCTGCGCGCATTCACGCCGCTGCCGAAGCCTACCTCGGCCTCGTCGAAGTGGGCGTCGGCCTGATTCCCGCAGGCGGCGGCTCAAAAGAGATGCTGATTCGCGCCAATGAACACGCCGCGGGCGAGGAAGATCTCGATCTCTTCCACGCCATGAAGCCCATTTTCGAAAACATCGCTATGGCCAAGGTCGGCACCAGCGCCGAAGAATGCCGCGCCCTCGGCTATTTGCGCCCGTCGGATTTGGTCGCCATGAATCGCGACCGCCTCGTCGCTGACGCCAAAGAGACAGCGCTGGCCATGTTCCGCGCCGGATACCATCCGCCCGCGCCGCCGCAGATTCGCGTCCTCGGCGAAGAAATGCTCGCCGCCGCAAAGCTCGCTATCCATCAAATGTTGCGCGGCGCTTACATCTCCGAATACGACGCGCTCGTCGCGCGCAAACTCGCTTACGTTCTCGCTGGCGGCGCGCTCTCTGCCTCGCAAACTGTTTCCGAGCAATACATCCTCGACCTCGAACGCGAAGCCTTCGTCTCTCTCTGCGGCGAACGCAATACCCAGGCCCGCATCGCCCACACCCTCAAAACCGGCAAACCCCTCCGCAACTAAAGAAACGTACACTTTGACCGCCGTCACCAATCTCACTAGAATCATCAAGAACGTGCTTCGGACGGCGGACATTAGCCGCGAACGCTATTGAACTTCTTGGGAAGGCTTAGGGCCTATTCGCCGGGGCCCAAAGTTGCATTTTTCCTTCCGCTGGCGTCCAATAGGACTTCGCAGCGCATTTTTCCTGCAATTTTCTCGAGGTGCCTGGAATGCGTGAAGCCGTAATCGTCAGCTCGGTTCGCACCGCCATAGGCAAAGCCTTCAAAGGCACGCTCCGCTCCACGCGCCCCGACGATTTGGCCGCCATCGCCATTCGCGCCGCGCTTGCTCGCGTCCCCAGCCTCAATCCCAAGGAAATCGAAGACGTAATCTTCGGCTGCGCCATGCCCGAAGCCGAGCAGGGCATGAACGTCGCGCGCATTGCCTCGCTGCGCGCAGGCCTGCCCGTCGAAGCTTCCGCGATGACCATCAACCGTTTTTGCTCTTCGGGCCTGCAATCCATCGCCATTGCCGCCGAACGCATCGTCGCGGGACAAGCAGAAGTGATCGTTGCCGGCGGTGTCGAATCCATGAGCATGATTCCCATGGGCGGAAACAAAATTTCGCCCAATCCCTGGCTCATGGACCATTATCCCGATTCGTACTTGGGCATGGGCCTCACCGCGGAAAATCTCGCGAAGAAATACGACATCACGCGCGAACAGTCCGACCAATTTTCTTTGCGCAGCCACCAAAAAGCCGTCGCCGCGATTGCCGCGGGAAATTTCAAGGACGAAATCGTTCCCGTGGAAGTGAATTTCACTTCTGTGAACGGCGCCAATGGCGCGCGGCCCACAACAACCACAATGAATTTCGAAACCGACGAAGGCCCGCGCGCGGACACTTCGCTCGAAGCACTCGCGAAGCTCAAGCCCGCATTCCACGCCAAAGGCACAGTCACTGCGGGAAACAGTTCGCAAATGTCCGATGGCGCCGCCGCCGCTATCGTCATGTCCGCGTTGCGTGCGCGCGCCATTGGCGCAAAGCCGCTCGCAAGATTTGTTTCTTTTGCCACCGCGGGCTGTCCGCCGGAGGAAATGGGCGTTGGCCCCGTCTTCGCCATTCCCAAAGCTCTCAAACTCGCCGGGCTGAAGCTCGATCAAGTCGGCGTCATTGAATTGAACGAAGCCTTCGCCGCCCAATCTCTCACGGTCATCAAGCTCGCCGGCCTCGATCCCGAGCGCGTGAACGTGAATGGCGGCGCGGTCGCTCT
>DASYYQ010000023.1:0-6123 GCA_035933545.1 Candidatus Acidiferrales bacterium
TGCAAACGAAAGCGTGTAAGCGACCGCAGCGCGGATGCATAGTAAGTTCTCGACAGCGGAGGGAATTACCGTGGGAACGACTCCGATGAAGCTTAAGGCACGCAAAGAAATTGCGGAAGGGACGATGGCATTTTTGCTGGAAAAGCCGGCTGGATTTGAGTTTAAACCGGGGCAGGCGATGGAGGTGAAGCTGAGTAATCCGCCGGAAACGGACAGTGAGGGAAATGCGCGGGCGTTTTCGATTGCCAGCGCGCCGCACGAGTCGGACATTATGTTCGCCACGCGCATGCGGGATACGGCGATGAAGCGATGCCTCCGAAAAATTCCGCTGGGCACGGAATTGGAAATCGATGGTCCCTGGGGCGATTTGAAATTGCACGGCAGGGCGCAGCGGCCAGCGGTTTTTCTCGCGGGCGGAATCGGAATAACGCCGTTTCGCAGCATGACGCTGGACGCGGCGAAAAACAAGTTGCCGCACAAAATTTGGCTGTTCTATTCGAATCGAAGGCCGGAGGACGCGGCGTTCCTGGACGATTTGATGCGAGCGGAGAAGGAGAATCCGAATTTCAAGTTGATTGCGACGATGACGGAGATGGAAAAATCAAAACGTGAGTGGAATGGGAAGCGCGGAGTCGTGGATAGAGCCATGCTGAAGGAAGCGATTCCGGATCTGAACGAGCCAATGTTTTATCTGGCTGGCCCGGGCGGGATGCTGAACGCCATGAAACAATTACTGCTGGATTCAGGCGTGAACGAAGATGATATTCGTGCCGAGGAGTTCGCGGGATATTAGAATGGTTGAGCGCGTATGGAGGCGTGCTCGGATTCGAGGGAATTGAAAGAGATGAGCGGTTCGCGCGAAATTGCGAAGGGGCGGATTTTTGGCTGAAATCACGGCGCTATTTTTCGATATTGGCGGGGTGCTGCTGACGAACGGCTGGGACCGCGCCGAGCGCATGGCCGCGGCGAAGAAATTCAAGCTGGACTGGAACGATTTTGAGGAGCGGCACGAATTGGTGCTGCACGCGTTCGAAGTGGGCGATATGGGGCTCGAGGAATATCTGGACCGCGTGATTTTCTATTGTCGGCGGGATTTCACGCGGCAGGAGTTCAAGCATTTTATATATGCGCAGGCGCGAGCGATGCCGAAGTCCATTGCTGTGCTGCGGCGGCTGGCGAAAACGCGGAGATACCTGATCAGCTCGCTGAACAATGAATCGCGCGATTTGAACGCCTTTCGCATCGAGAAATTCCACTTGCGGGATTATTTCGATGTATTTTTGAGTTCGTGCTATCTGGGTGTGCGCAAGCCGGACGCGGCGATTTACCGGACGGCGCTAAGCATCACCCAGCGAAAGGGCGAAGAGTGCGTGTTCGTGGACGATCGCGCGTTGAATTTGGAATGCGCGCGGGAATTGGGCATGCGCACGATTCACTTCAAAGACGCCGCGCAACTCGAAAGAGAGCTGAAGGAACTAAAAGTGGCGATTGCGCCGGCGTGAACCAAAGCCGCGGGATCTTCAAAAGGTGAAGTCCTGCGCTACAGAAGGCTGAGAAAGGGAGATAGAGAATATGAGCGGGGAAATTGAGCCGCATCTGTTTGTGATATTCGGCGCGACCGGAGATTTGACCGCGCGCAAAATTTTGCCCTCGCTGAACGGGCTGATTGCGCGGAACGCGCTGGGGCCGAAGAGCGTGATCCTGGGCGTCGGCATGGAGACGCAGTACGACGATGAGAGCTTTCGCGCGAAATGCCGCGACGATTTGGCGGGCCAGGGGATTCCGCAAGAGCAGATTGCTCAGACCGTTTCGAACAAGCGCATTTTCTATCAGACGATTGCCAAAGGAACGCCGGAGGATTACAAGAAGCTGGGCGAACGCATCGAGCAGATCGAAAAAGCAAACGGACTGCCGGGGAATCGGGTTTTCTATCTGGCGCTGCCGCCGAAAGTTTTTCCCATTGCGATTACGGCGCTGGGACGCGCTGGGCTGAACAAAAGCAAGGGATGGACGCGGCTGGTGATCGAGAAGCCGTTTGGACGCGATTTGGAGTCGGCGCAAGAGCTCAACCGCGTGGCGCATGAGAATTTCGACGAACAGCAGATCTACCGAATCGACCATTATTTGGGAAAAGAGACGGTGCAGAATTTGCTGGTGTTTCGATTTGCGAATGCGCTATTCGAGCCGCAATGGAATCGCGACAGGATTGAAAGCGTGGAAATCACCGTAGCGGAATGCCTGGGCGTGGAACACCGCGCTGTGTATTACGAGACGGCGGGCGCGTTGCGGGACATGATACAAAATCATTTGACGCAACTGGCCACGCTGACGGCCATGGAAGTGCCGGAAGCGTTCCGCTCAGAATCGATCCGGCGCGAGAAAGTGAAAGTGCTGCATTCGGTGCTGCCCATTCGCATCGAGGACGTGGTGCTGGGGCAATACAGCGCAGGAAAAATTGAGGGCAAGGATGTGCCTGGATACCGGGAAGAGCCGGGAGTGGCGAAAGATTCGCAGACGGAGACGTTCGTGGCGCTGAGGCTGGAAATCGAGAACTGGCGCTGGCATGACGTGCCGTTTTTCCTGAGAACCGGCAAGCGGCTGGCGGCGCGTTCCAGCCAAATCGTGGTGAATTTCCGGCGGCCGCCAGTGTGGATTTTCAAGCCGTTCGACGGGAATGCAATTCGCGCGAATTCGCTGGTGATTGCGATTCAGCCAGACGAGGGATTTGATTTGTATTTCGAAATCAAGTCGCCGGGACAGGGCGTAAGAATTCAGACCAGCGATTTGCATTTCCGGTACTCGGAGGTGTTCAAGCCGCTGCCGGATGCGTACGAAACGCTGCTATTGGATATTTTGCAGGGCGATATGACGCTGTTTGTCAGCGATGACTGGGTGGAGGCTTCGTGGCGGCTGTACACGCCGCTGCTGAAAAATAAGCCGCGCGTGCTGCCGTACGCAGCGGGAAGCTGGGGGCCGACGGAAGCGGACCAGTTGCTCAGCGATTTGGGGCGGACATGGGCACAGGCATAAATCACGATGCGCGAGTTTACGCGGACTTGGACGCGTTGAGCCGCGCGGCGGTGGAAGAATGCGTTCGCGCAGCGAATCAGGCGGCTAGCGCGCGCGGGCGATGTTTGATTGCGCTCTCGGGCGGGCACACGCCGGAGCGAGCGTACCGGCTGTGGGCGGCGGAATATCGCGAGAAAATGCCATGGGCCAAGACGCATTTCTTCTGGGGCGATGAGCGGTTTGTTCCGGCGGACGATGCGAAGAGTAATTATCGCATGGCGCGCGAGGCGTTGTTCACGAGCGCGCCAGTGGCGGCGGAGAATATTCATCCAATCGGGACGAATTTTCCGACGGCGGATGAAGCGGCGCGGGCGTACGATAAAGTGCTGCGGAATTTTATCGAGGAAGGCGGGCCGTCGTTTGACGTGATGCTCCTGGGACTCGGACCAGAGGGGCATACCGCGTCGCTTTTCCCGGGATCTCCGGCGCTTGCGGAGGAAAAAAGATGGGTGGTGGGGGTGCGTGCGCCGGCGGAGCCTCCGGTGAGAATCACTTTGACGTTTCCGGTGCTGCGGCGGGCGCGCGCGACATATTTTCTGGTGGCGGGCGCGGACAAAGAGGAAATCGTCTCCAAGTTGCGCCGCGAATCGCCGGCGGAACTTGCAGAGTTGCCGGTGGCAATGCTTAAGCCCGAAGGCCAAGAGATTTGGTTTTTGGATCAGGCTGCTGACGGCGCGCATTCACAGAAGAAAAGCGCCACTTGACGCTGAGGCGCGGGTGGGGAACATAATCGCGCGAAATTGCATCTAAGACATGGGAAATGCAGTCCCATCTCTCCGCAGAATTGATATTGGCGAGATGGCGGCGTCATGATATATAGGAGTGCAGCAAGGAATGAGCGAACAGAATAGCCCAAAACCTCCGAATTTCGCCGCCTCGATAGAGCAGCCAGAACCTTCTTCCTTTGGACGTGAATTGGCAATCTGGGGCCGCGACGCGGCCATTGCGGTTGGGCTGGCCGTGCTCATCATTGTATTTCTGTACCAGCCCGTGCAGGTGCTGGGAACGAGCATGGCGCCGCTGTTGAGCGATCAGGAGCGGATTTTCATCAACAAGTTTGTCTACCGCTTTGAGCCGATTCATCGCGGCGACGTGGTGGTTTTCTGGTATCCGCTGGATACTTCGCAATCGTTTATCAAGCGCGTGATTGGATTGCCGGGAGACACAATTCAAATCAAGGCGGGCGAGCTTTACGTCAACGGCAAGCATGTGCCGGAGCCGTATGTGCCGGCAAAATATTTCGACGATTCGAGCTACGGCCCGACGCTGATTCCGCCGCACGAGTATTTTGTGATGGGAGACCATCGGGACAGCTCGAATGATTCGCGGATTTTCGGGCCGGTGCCGCGGAAATATATTTACGGCAAAGCGGTGTTCGCATACTGGCCGTTCCGGGAATTCGGCGAGATTTCCGCGCCGTGAGTTTGCAAATTCGCAGCCGAAATAAGCAGCAAAGCTGGTATAAGATGAGCCGCAACGGAGGACACTCTGCAGCAGCCGCACGAGGGCAGCGCGATACTCGCGCTGGAAGACGGAAGAGTATTTAAGGGACGCGCGGCGGGTGCCCGTGGCCGCCGTGGCGGCGAAGTCGTTTTTAATACCAGCCTTACCGGTTACCAGGAAGTTTTCACCGATCCCAGTTATGCAGGCCAGATTGTCTGCCTGACCTATCCCCACATAGGAAATGTTGGCGCGAACCTCGAGGATGAGGAATCGGCGCGTCCGCACATCGAAGGGTTGATTGTGCGCGAATTTGCGCACGTGTCGTCGAATTGGCGCGCCAGGGAAACGGCGGATGCTTATCTGGAGCGCTACAGAATTCCGGTGATTTGGGACATTGACACGCGCGCGCTGGTGCGGCATTTGCGAATGGCGGGCGCTCTGCGCGGAATTGTGGCCACAGACGGAAGCGCCGCGGAAAAGTTGATTGAGGAGGTGCGGGCGCTGCCTTCGATGGCGGGCCGCGAACTGGCGAGCGCAGTGACGTGCGCGAAGGAATATCGCTGGCAGCGCGGGTCCATTCCGCTGGCAGCGAGCTTTGCGGCACAAGCGGCGGCGAGCGCGATGAGCGGAGCGGGGCCGCTGTGGCAGGCCGCGGCAGCTTCGGCGAAAGTGCAGGCTGAAGCGGGCGCAAGGCGGCACAAAGTGGTGGCGTACGATTTCGGCATTAAGCAAAACATTCTGCGGCAGCTCGTGGACCACGGCTGCGATGTGACGGTTGTTCCGGCGGCGACACATGCGGAAGACGTGGCGGCGATGAAGCCGGACGGAGTTTTTCTGTCGAATGGGCCGGGCGATCCCGAGCCGGTCACGTTCGCGGTGGAAAATATTCGCAAGCTGATGGGGCGCGTGCCGATTTTTGGCATTTGCCTCGGGCATCAATTGTGCGGGTTGGCGCTTGGCGGGAAGACGTTCAAGCTGAAATTTGGGCATCACGGGTCGAATCACCCCGTGAAAAATCTGCTGAACGAAAAGGTGGAAATTACCGCGCAGAATCACGGATTTTGCGTGGATCCGGAGTCGCTGCCCTCAAGCGAAGTGGAAATTACGCACGTGAATTTGAACGACCACACGAATGAAGGCATGCGGCATCGCACGATGCCGATGTTCAGCGTGCAGTACCACCCGGAGGCGTCGCCCGGGCCGCACGACGCGCGCTATTTGTTCGACCAGTTCACCGAAGTGATGAAGTGGAATCGCAAGTGACGAGCGATACAAGCGAATGAGCAAGCGCACTGACATAAAAAAAATCATGATCATCGGCTCGGGGCCGATTGTGATTGGCCAGGCGTGCGAGTTCGACTATTCCGGCACGCAGGCATGCAAGGCGCTGCGCGATGAAGGCTACGAAGTGGTGCTGGTGAATTCGAATCCCGCGACGATCATGACCGACCCGGAAGTCGCGGAGCGCACCTACATCGAGCCGCTGACGCCGCAATATCTGGAGATGATTATTGCGCGCGAACGGCCCGACGCGCTGCTTCCGACGGTCGGCGGGCAGACGGGATTGAACACTGCGGTGGAGCTCGCGGAGAGCGGCATCCTGGAAAAATA
>DASYYQ010000065.1:0-11196 GCA_035933545.1 Candidatus Acidiferrales bacterium
GTGTGTACCTCGCGTGTACCTCGGTTGGGCGAATCCGGTGTTTTTGGCGTTTTTCGCGTTTAATAGAATCAATAACTTAAGAATTTTCAGTGTCGCTTTTAGTCCGATCCCCACCGCCCCTACCAAAACCCAATAAAAACGGCCCTTTTACGCTGCCGAATCAGCAATTCGAGGCTGAGTCAGCAATTGAAAGCCGTTTCTTCTCCTTGTGTTCGCCACGCGGGCGGCCAAGCTTCCCAAAGCATCGCGCTGGGATTGAGGAATTACATGCCCGTACAGGCCCAGCGTGATGCGCGGGTCACTGTGCCGCAACTGTGCTTGCACCACCGTAATCGGCGCCCCGCTGTCAATCAGTTCGCTGGCTACCGCATGGCGAAACGCATGAAATCCGGCCAGTGGTATTCGCAATCTGGTGAGCAGCGGTCGTAGCCTCTTCTCGCGTAGTTTGTTCGCAGAATAAGGACGGCCTCGACGATTTGCGAACAGCAAGCCGAGGTCGTTCTCACGATAGTGACGCGACGCTAGGTATTTCTTGAGACGCGATTCGAGCGCGGGCGGCATCGGCAAATCTGCAATGCTCGCCTTGCTCTTTGGCGTCCCAATTTGCCCGGCGTAGGTGGAACAGCGGACCTTTATCAGCTTGCGATGAAAGTCCAAGTCCTGCCTTCGGAGCGCGAGCACCTCGCCGATCCGCATTCCGGTTACAGCCAACAGAAAACAGATCGTACCAAGCGGCTCGTCCGCAGCTCGGACTATGCGCTGCAGATCACGCAACACAAAGAAGCGAGGCTGCCGTGGTGAGTCTGACGTCAGGGGCAGCCTTGGAGTTCGGAGCGAGTTCGAGGTATTTCTGGTATGCCGCACGGCCCGCCTCCGGATTTGTCGCTGTTGTCGAATGGAAGCAAGGTGAGCCGCAACAATGCGTAGGAAGAGGATGCGTACGGCTGCGATGTGATGAACTGATAGCGCGCATCGCGCGGCTGAATCGGACTACTATTCGCATCTACGGTGAACTCGATCATCTGATCCCCGGTTCCCGCAGCCGTCAGAAATGGCTCCTCTGAACCGTCAGTGGCGACATTGCGCTTCAGGAAGGCGGAAAGCGGTTCGGGGTTTCTATATGTTACGTACTTGTCTTGTTGGTGGACCATATTCTTCATGTTGTTGGTCGTATCGTTCAAGTCGGGAACTCCCGCCACGGAAGGATCCTGAACGGCCCACACGACCGTGGGTTGGGCAGAGCTGTCATTAACACTGGTCCCCCACAGGCCAGAACCTGATCGTTAGCCTTTGATCCGGCCCCAGAGGCTTACCTGTGGGGATCGTGCCCGTGCTGTGGTCAATCGAGAACTCAGTGGGCCGCAAATGTATTTCGAGCGTTAGGATACGAGTCCACACCGGGACGAGGCGTTGCTTGTTGTATCTACGGCAGGTCAGGAACTCGACCCTTCGGAGAGGCGGCAAAGTCTGTGAGGGTAGCGGCCTTGCGAGCTACCAAGGTCAAGCCGTGTGCTCGCGCATTGCGCGCAAGTTCGGCCAGTTGAGTTCTGGCGCCTGAAGCATTTTCGCGAAGGTCGAGTTCTCCGAGCGCCAGGCGCGCTTCGCACTCGATCTGGTAGTAGCCGAGGCGGTGGGCGGCTGCGAGCGCGTTCTGAAGCTTCCGGCGCGGCGAAGAGAAACCGGGCTTCGACTTTGCATCTGCGCGGGCAGAAATCTCCGCCGCTTCAATGCGCGCGTCGACAATCTCAGCCGGCAGTTTCAGCCCAGGATAGTTGTTGTCGGCGGTCAGCGCTATAGCATCGGAAATTGTCCGACGCGCCTCGGCGAGTTTGCCTTCGCGCAGCAACACGCGAGACAAATCAGTCTCCGATTGAACCTCGTCCAAGAGAGATTCTCGCGCGCGAAACTGCGATAGCGATTTTCTGAGCTGTTGCTCCGCATCGGACAGCCTTCCTTGCTCCAGTGAAACTTCAGCAAGATCGGCATTCGCCTCGGCGATGCTGACCTTGGCGCCTCTCTGTTGGAAAATAGCCAGTGCTTGCCGGAAGCTCGCTCCGGCTCCCGGGAGATCCCCAGAGGATATCTGAATAGTTCCGATGACCTCAAGGTCTGCCGCAATATCATTGGTAGCGTTCATTCGACGGGCCATTTGCAGAGCTTGTGACGCAAGGCGATTTGCTTCGGCAACATCGCCCCCATAGAGGTGGAGGTTTGCGATGCTGTAAAGCAAATAGGCAATGCCATTCGGACTGCTAACTTCGATCTGTTTTTGCGCGCGCCGGTACTGCAACTCAGCCTGGTGAAGCTGTCCTTGCAACATCAGAGTGTCGCCGAGATTTCCGAGAGCAGCTCCGGCGTGTTCAAGGTCCCCACACTCGGTCCATGTGTCCGCAGCCTGGCGGAACAGCTTTTCGGCCTCGGCGATATGGCCCTGATTCTCGTAGCCAATGGCCATATTGTTGAGCACAATGCCCATCTTTTCGTGCTCGCCGAGGGGGACAAGAAGATCGACCGCACGCTGGTAGAGTTCACGAGCCCCATCGAGATCTCCTTCCGCCCCACGGCGATCGCCCATCGTGCGCAGCGCGTCGGCGGCATACATACGATTACCCGCCGCCATAAACGTGTTATAGGCTTCCTCGCACAGTTTCGTTGCCCCCTGCGGGTGGTCGCCATATACGATGTTGAGGCATTGAGTGAGTCGAAAATGAGCGTAGAGCAACTCTTGACCTTGAGAAGCGGCACTGGCGACAGCCTTTTCAAAGAAGGGTTGCGCGGCCGTCGTGCCCTGAGATTCAGCGACAAGTTGACCTTCCCAAAAGTCGATCCGTGGATCTTCACCCGCGGGCGACGGAAGCTTCCGCAAATTGTGGATTACTGCTAGAGCCTCTTCGTGCCGCCCAGCCGCGTTCAGCGCAATCACTAGCTGCTCTGCGTAGTCCACACTGTCGGGGTAGAGCGCGCACAGTGCACGGTAAGCACTAATCGCCTTGTCGCGCTCCGGGATACTCCCGTAGTAGGCCCCCTCGACTTGCAACCTGTCGACTTCAGCAAGTCCGGAGGAGAGCTCGTAGGCGGTTCGAATCTCCTGCTTCGCTTTCTGGTCGTATCCTAAGCCGCTCCACGCGCGGAACAGCATCAGGTGAACAAGCGGAAACCGCGGTGATAACTTTTCAGCCTGCAAGAAAAGGTCTTTCGCAGCGGCGAAATCCGCATCGCGCAACTTCTGAAGCCCGAGTGAATACAAGCGATTCGCGTCGGGATCGGACGGCAAGGAAGAGACGACGCCGGCTTCCTCGGATTCGTGGATCATCGGCAAGCCGAGGCGCTCGCGAAGGTCCGAACCAACTGTGGCGACGAGGCCGAAAAGTTGTCTCTCGTCACCAGACTCGGCGCCTTCATACAAGATTTCGCCCGTCTGCGCATCCTGCAAACGGAAATCTACGCGAACGCTGCCATTTTGCTGGTCTCCAACCGTGGCGAAGGAGCCCAGCACAAGCAGGTCGCTGTCCAGGGCCTTGCCGACGCGCGAAGCTGTTCGCCGTGTAAGCGAATCTGTTTGCAACCACGGCGCACCGGCTCGAAACTGCGCAACGTTTTCGCCCGGGACGACGCGAAGTTTGCCGCCAGCGCCGAGTTCGGTGCGCAACATCTCAGCGAGAGCGGTTGCTAGCCAGCTATCGCTCGGACGTCCAGAAGCGTTCTGAAACCCCAGGACGGCAACGGAACGGCCCAATAAACCAATATCGACAGGCTTGCTGTTCGCGAAAGCGGACCGCTGTTGCCGCCTATGGAATGCGAAGAATGCCGCTAGAGAAATCGCACCGGCAATCGCAGCGATTGCCAGGATCGAGCGCCGATTGAGAAGCGCCACACGAGCCCGGCCAAGATCTCCAGCACGTGCGGCCGTAAGCATTGCCGAAGACGACGTCGCAACTGCAGCTACCGATTGTTCGGTGCTGGGTTCCCGAGCGCCTTCCAGACTGACAGGCACGATGAAGCGGTAACCGTGTTTGGGAATTGTTTCGATGAAGCGCGGATTATCGGCGTCGTCTCCGAGAGCGCTGCGGAGTCGCTTCAGGGCCATGTTTAGACTGGCATCGAAACTGACGTACGTTCCCGCCGGCCACAACTCCTGCCGCAAATCTTCGCGGGTGACGATTTGACCGGAATGCTCCAGAAGCATGGCCAGAATTCTGAATGGCTGCTCCTGAAGACGAACGCGCACGCCCTTTCGGGTGAGCTGTGTATTGTCCAGATCTGCCTCGAACAGGCCAAACCGAAATAGCCGACGGCTTTCCCCTGCGCTCATCGGGCCCTCACGAGCCTGAAATGTAGTGTGGCCGAGTGTAACACAGTTGCTTAGAAGGAGAGACGGCAGGTTAGACGCAATAGCTAAGTACCCTGTTATTGGTAGCTTGGCTGGTTACAAAAGTGTTGCGAGCTCGTCGTTTGACTGCCGGCCGGTGTTCGCGTATTCCATGCAGAGTTAATTTTTTTTCGACGGCTTTCGGGGGCGCTCGCCGTTTGGCACCGCAGTAAGTAGGTGCGTATAAAACGGGCCCCACGGCTTGAGGAGATTCAGACGAAATGAGAAACAAGGCGCATTACGGTATCCCGGGCCTCTGTCTGCGGACGGCGCTGGGGATTCTCTGCGCGGCTCTTCTGTGTGGCACCACATATGGGCAGAACAGGGGAGGCTCCGGGCTAAACGGTGGGCCGTGCGTGGTCACAGAGCTTCGCCTGAGGATCGTCACAGGCGGCGATGATCTGCGCGGAGGACAGGATAATCTGAATATCATAGTTTTCTTTACCAGCGGCAGTCCGCAGGTGGCCGCGAACGTCAACAAGGGCAACAACTGGCCGAACAATAGCGTGAACCATGTCGATATTCCTTTGTCGCGGCCTGTCTCACCTGACGAGATCAAAGCCCTCCGACTGGTCCATATTGCGGATGGAAGCTTCAAAGTCTACCTACCGGTGCTGATCCTAAACGCGCCTTTAGCACTCGCGCACGCATTCCAGTCGCCTGATAACTGGAACATGGCCGAGATCGAGATTGCCGGATTAGGTGATGGAGGGGGCGTGCGAATCGCAAAATACGGCTTTCATCGCTTTACCGGCAGCGATCCGGCTCTGACGATTTCCACAAAGGCACCCCCCAATACCTGCGTCCTCGGCAGACTGAATCCGTCGCTGAAACCGGCCTGGACTGAAATGACGACCGTCACCGGCGGCTCCAAATATGCCGTCCTGAAGAATGACGATGTGTTGCGAATGGCCAAATCTGGAGTGCCTGAGCCTACGATCTTGGCTAGAATCAGGTCAAATCCCACGCAATTCGACATGTCCGTCGGCGAGGTGGCCAAGCTCAGACAAATCGGAATCAGTGAAAACATCGTGCGCGAAATGCAGAATCGCAACGCAGATCCAAACAACAATCCGAAAGCAAGACTTAATGTAACGGACGGAGGGAAAAACGCGGATGACCTGAATCCGCAGCCGTATCCGCCGAAGTCGAAGACAGGCAATCAGACCCTTTTACCTTCGAGCGGTCAACAGACAATGCTCGGGACGCAAGCAGATTCGCCCTCCGGCAATCAATCGGTTCTAATCCCCGCAGCTCAACGGCCGGCGATCACAGACGGGAGCCTCAACGGTGGCACTCGCCTCGCGGGCGCGACCCAAGTCGGGCCAAGCCAGACGATGAGCGCGCCGGGAAATTCTCGGCCGTCTGCCGTCCAGCAAAGTGGAACGGTCGGGGCAGCAACCGCGCCGAGCAGCGGAATGCTCTCACCCCTGAACAAAACCGGTAGCGGCATGCTTGTCGCTGGTGGGACAAATCAGACTAACCCAACGATGGTCGCGCCGATCGCGATTACGGCGAATCCGAACCTCTTGGTGGCGCAGGCGTGCGCGAAGGATCCGTCATTCCGAATTCTCTTCGTAACGGGAGCTTCCGACGGAAAGACGCTGACGGTGGGGCCGCGGTACACGGTCTGGGGATGCTCATTCGGCAATATGCCTGGAGCTAAACAGCCGAGGCCGCCGGCGGCCTCGCTGTCGCAAAACCAAACGACGACACCCCCATCGCGCCGGTACAGTTACACCGTAGGCGTACAGATGACGCAACCGTATTCCATCTATGTTGAGGCTAACACCGTATCTTGGAGTGATAACGCCGTTGTTGTGACGTTTCCTCCTCGCACGAAAAACTATTCCGGATCCACCGCAGGGCTTGTTCTCGGCGCGCAGGTTTTGGTTACGCGTGGGGATGGGCAAACGGCGTACTACGGGCAGGGCCAACTCTACTTCCGCCTGGTCAACTAGGCAACTAGGCACGATCAATCGAGGAGGAGCGAGAAAAAATGATCGCCAAGCGCTTAAGAATCGTCGTGATTTCGAGTCTTGTGATGTTTGCCATGGAATGCGTTTCATTTGGGCAGCAACAGACCCCGAAACCACGGTGGCGAATGCCGACTGTGATGCTGATGCAGGATGCCGGATCTCAGGAAATGCCGCGAGAGAAAACGCAACTGGCGGAAACGAAGATGAAGCCACAGTCGCTCGCTAGTCTCGCGGGCGATTCGGCCGTCACGCAGGGTATTCAAGCAGGTGTCAGCGACGCGAGTTGGAACGTGGCGTCCCACATCAATTCAGGTACCGGCAGCTTAGCGGTAGGGCAGGCGGGAGGCATTTTCGGCGGCATGCTCGCCCGGCGGCAGCCGACCGTGACCTACGTCTGGGGCGTGCCGGGCCCCGCTTCTGCGAATGTGCTGCAAACCACTATGCCAAAATTCTCCGTAAATTTCGCGGGCGCGCCGGGAGTGAACCCGAGGGATTTCGCTCCGGAAATTGTGCGGCTCACGCCGGCCCAGAACACTTGCCGCCTGGTGGGCGCAACGCGGGGAAAGGAAGATGCGCGCTCGCGTGATGCGGCCGACTGGGAGCTTTACTCAGGATTCGTAGAGGACCGCGTTGCCTCGAGCGTTCAGAAAACCGCAGATGGCCAATATGAACTCTCGCCGCAATCGCCCCTTTATCCCGGCGAGTACGCAGTGGTCCTGCGGCCCGTCTCGCGCAATGAGAAATTCTCGGGCGGGGATGTGGCGCGGGGACAAGGTGCTGGAATGATGTTCGACACAGTGTGGACGTTCCAAGTGGCGGAGAACGCGCAGTAGTGATTGCGAGCGAGACGAGAGCGATGGAAATGAACAGACGACGCACAGGACGAGTCGCAATTTCTGTGACGCTTGCCGGACTGTTTGGGGCAAGCGCCTTTTGTGCACAAGTCCCGTTGAAGCCGGGGCAATACGCAATGACGGTGACATATCAGGTGCAGAACGAGCGGCAGAATCAGATGCGGAGCGGGACACGGTGCGTCACGGCGAGCGACTTGGAAAATCCTGAGGCAATTTTTTCCGACGAGATTACGAGGCTGCAGACAGATGAAACCAAGTGCTCGGTAGGGAATTGGAAGAATACAGGCCGAAGGATTTCATATGACGCAGAGTGCTCGAACCGGACGGTACATGTCGAAGGAAGCCTGAGCGAAACGCAGTTTTCGGTGGTGAGGACGGTAACGCCAAAGACCAGCCCGAAGGTGTTGCTGAAATTTTTCGTTACGGGAAGACGAACGGGTGATTGCAAAACCGCGGTCGGCACGGGATTTGAAGACGACGCGTTCACGCGCTGATCGGGATCAGAGATCCGTGGCCAGCAGTTGAGGAACGCGAACAAGGGAATAGGGAGCAGGTTACGCGATGGCGAATTGCACGAAATGCGGAGCTGAGTTGAGCGCGGGAAGCGCGTTCTGCGGGGAGTGCGGGCAACCGCTGAACGTATTGGGGACAGGCGCGGTGGGAAGCGTTTCGGCTGCGGCTGCTCCGGCAACGACCGCAAGCGGAGCGGTTTCCAGCGGGGCAGGACTGACAATGAATCTGGCGGCCGCTCTGTCCTATGCGCTGGGACTGATTACCGGAATTTTGTTCCTGGCGATTGAGCCTTTCAAGAACGACAAATTCGTGCGGTTTCACGCCATGCAATCCATTTTGTTCAGCGCCGCTGTGATTGTGTTCTCAATTGTTTGGAGCATCTTGGCGGGAATTCTGGTGGGCATCGCGGGATATTGGGTGCTCACAATCGACGTGCCCCTGCGGCTGCTGGTTGGCCTCGCAATTTTTGTGCTGTGGCTCTACCTGATGTTTCAGGCCTACAGCCAGCGCGAATACAAGCTGCCGTGGATTGGGGACCTTGCCGCAAAGCAGCTCAAGTAGTGCGGTTGTTTGGGGCGTTTGCTTGCCCACTTTCTCGAGGAGACTCAAATGAAGCGCCTGCGAAGAAGCACAGTATGGCTATTGCCGACAGTGCTGCTGACGAGTTTGGGTTGGCTGTCGGCGTGTTCCAAGAAGAGCGCGACGGGTGTTTCTTGGGGCGGAAACGCAGCGTTCCCCACCCTTGGTCCGGTGCCGGGGATGCGGAAAACATGGGGCCTCCACCCGATGCCCGGCTCGATATTTCACGTGGAGTACTCGCCCAACACCGCCATCGTTGATCTCAAAACGGTGGCCCGGGCGCTACGCGGGGTGAGCGCCGACCAGCGGATCTTTCTGTTCCAGGATTCTCCCGCGCTGCGCCAGAAGCTGGTGCCGGGGAAATGCGTGCTGTTCGAGGGACTTGATCTGCGCAAGGTGGACGCCCTGGCCGTGGATGGATCGACGCTCATCGTAGGCACGGAAACAGCTCCTTTACGCGAGGCGTTGAAAAACGCGCAGATTCAGTTTGCACTTCCCGTTGATTTCAAGGAAATCCATGACCAGATCGCGGCGGAACGCAACTTACTGGAAACGCCTCCCCGCTTCGCGCTGCTCGAATCGCTTTCCAACCTGTGGGATGCGCTCGAACCGAAAGTCTACGCCGACACCAGCAACGACCTCGAGGGCGAAGCAGAGTTTAGCGATGACACTGACGCAAAATGGAAGCTCAAGGGTCATAACGTATTCAATCCCGACCACAGCGTGGACGTGGACGTTCAGGTTAACCGGGAGACGGAGGATGGCCTCACCGTAGAGATTAACGCCAAGGCCCACCTCAGCAAGTTTATACAGCAGGATGAGATATTGATGTCGGACGGGCAACTTAAAAGCGCTTCTTTCCAGAACGTCGGCTTACACGGCAACGTGGACTTCAACTGGGGTATCGAGACGGTGAAGGGGAAAATGCCGATGCAGGAGGCTCGGGTCAAATTCCCACATCCGCTAAAAATTCCGCTGATTGAATCGACAGGCCTGCCCATGTCTCTGGAGATCAGCGAAGCTCTGCTCTTCCATCCGGCCTTCACAACCTCCGGCGAACTCGCCAAGGGCGACTTCCAGGTTACCTATTCGGGCGACGAAGGCATCAAGATCCAAGGCAAGCATTTGGAAACCCCTGGCAAAGTCCAGGGCTCGGTGGAGTTGGGGCCAACTCACGGCTTATCACCCCTTGCAGCTTACGGAGTCGTCGTCGCCATTGCGGTTCCCCGTGTCGAGCTGAAAATGGGCGCTGAATCGCTCTTCGAGGCGGCGGATATATCACAAGCCACGGTGAATAATGCAGTAGCAATACTGTCGAAGCTTCCGATCGCCGGGAATTGGATCCACAACACTGTGCCAAATGTCCTGGCCACGCAGGGCTCGGCGTATTTCCAGATTGTCATCTCGTCCACCGCCGCAAACTCGGGGCTGCAAAGCCTAGTGCCGTGTCAGCAGTATACGATGGACACAAAAGGCCAGGTCGGCATGGACGCCAATTGGCTGGGGACTGAAATGTCGTCGCCGACCAAGGACATCTTCTCTATACATGGGGCCCGGTGGGACCCTGACTCCAAAATATGCGGCGACCCCAACGCGTCCAACTAGGCCTGGGAGGAAGCAAGGGGAGAGAACCATCGTGACATTCTGTACAAACTGCGGCGCGCAGGTCAATGAGGGAACTGCATTGCCCAGTCGGGAGTGGATTCTATCTGGGTGGGAAGCACTTCGGCCAAGACTCTGTTCACCGAGCACATTTTGCAGTTCAGGTCCGGACAACAAACTCTGTGGCGGCAATAAACGATGACCGAGCAAACGGGGGAGGGCAGAAATGGTGCGCAGCGGAGAATTGCAAAAACGCGTCTCCATCTCAGTTGGACTTGGCTTATTGATCCTCGGCGGATGCACTGCGGTGCCGTCACCAAGGGACGCGGATGCCAGCTCGGCCGCCGAGCAACGGCCTGCGGCAAAGCAGAATAGCAACGGTCCGCTGGTTGATCTGAACTGCGTTGTTGACTGGATACGCAATCCCAAGGAGGCATTCCATTACTCCTATAGCCAGCTTAGCCAATCCCATTTTATTGACCAGGAAGCGGATGTTACTCCGCAAACTATCGACGGCACCGTGAACAGCATGAGCGATGGTCAAACGAACCCTCCCGAGCCGGTGCACGCCGTGCGCTCCAACAGTGACGGCTGGCAAAGCCAAGTTAACCATCTTTCGATGGGATTCGGAATGCCGGGGTCGCTCATGGAGGGCGGCCTCATGAGTTCCGAAATGGTGCGCCAAGACGCCGAAAAAGTGAACGGGTACGACGCGACTAAGTACTCGGTTGATACCGCGCGCCTTGACCCTGCGGATCGCGCGATCCTGGGAACCACCTCCGAAAAGGGCACGGTTTGGGTCACCGACGAGGGCTGCCCCGTGAAAATCATCATGGATACGGAAGCACAGGCGCGCGACGGCAGCGTGAAAAAAACTCACTGGGAAGAGGCTATCGTCAAGAAATGAGAATCGGTGATAGGCGACCGATGGTTTCACGAATATCTGACTTCGGCGATGCATCGTTAACTGGGGGGCTGTGATGGCTACTTGTAACCGGTGTGGCACGAGGCTGACAGAGCGCGATGCGTTTTGCACAAGATGCGCAGCACGACGAAGCAAGGCACAAGCTGCTTCTGGAGCGCGGCGCTTTTGCACCAAGTACGGCGCGGCGGTTGCGATGGTCGCTTCGTTGATAGTTGCAGGACCCAGTGCCGCTCGCGCCGGAGCAGGCGGCGGACCTAACACGGTAGCGATTACGGTCACCATGAACCAGGCCGGCGTGTTTGGAGGGGACTCGAATGTCGGAACAATACAACTAAGCCAGCTGGCGCCCGCCGGCGGGCTAACCGTTCATATGGG
>DASYYQ010000009.1:0-37166 GCA_035933545.1 Candidatus Acidiferrales bacterium
TGTGGCAGAGCGCTGGACCAGGCGTGGAGCAATTGCGGCTACTGCGGCACAAAACTGCCGGCGAACAGATAATTCTAGCCAAATGGCGCGACTCGGACGGGAGCGAGCCCGGTTTGCATTCTGTCCATTCAAGAAATGTTCCACGTGGAACAAAATGCCGTTTTTCCCATATCGGAACCAAGATTCGCGGAAAATTTAATCCTCAGTGCGACGCCCGCAAGTCCCGCCGAATCATGTACGCGTCCACGAAAAATCCAATGCCAAGCGCGAAGGGAATGATTCCTAGGACGGAAGTTTCCATCGCGTCTGGCTCCCATCGCGAGAGCAGCGAAAACGTGAGTACGTAGCCGGCGGCGACGGCCACGAGCAAAATGCCGGCGCGTCGTGATGCGGCTGGATGCGCCAAATCCGCTTCGAATGGCACGTTCAAGCCGCGCCCAATCGCTGCCAGGCGCTCTTCACTGCGGAATTTCCGGCCGCGCTGCCAGGCCCAGGCCCACACCACGGCAATAGGGAATCCAAGCGCCAAAACCACTGCTGCAAATCCAATCACATTGTCAGGCATATTCTTCTCCTCTCGCCTTGCGGCGCCGATTCGCGCCGGTTACATCTCTCAGTGCAGCTTGCAAGAGTAGATACGCCTGAAACCTTGGGAATGTTCCGTGCGAGCTAAGGGAGCTGCTGCACCTGCAAGGTCTGATCAATCGAGAAACTGGGGCACGCCGCTCCTGCGGCTTGAGGCTGGCAGCGCGCGGTGATGGTGAAGCCGTCGGCCGATGTGTTCGAGGAATAGGTGTATCGGGCGCGGCCGAGTTTGCGAACTGTGAGCGCTCCGCTGGAATAAAGCTCGTCGAGTGAAGCGAATGAACCATGATTTGCCTGGTATACGCGCTCTGCTTGTGCGAAAGACAGCAGGTCGCTCTTCACGCCCACAGTCGAGATAGCTTGAGCAGGCGCGCCCGTTGTGCCGCTCGCTTTCAGATTTGAAATGTATATCCAATAACCGATTCCCGCGACAATGATCATCGCCGCCAAGCTCATCAATGCTCGCATGATAGCTCCCTTCAGTGTGGCCAAAGAGGCGCAAGGCTTGCTGAATTCAATTATCATCTGCGCGGAGAGGCCAGCCAGCCCCTAATTTCACGGACTTCCCTGTACTGCAACCCCACAGAGTCTTCACCTGTGAGGTCTCAACCCCGGCCCCAGACCGCACTGAAAAAAATAACAAAATGCGTACCCACCGGTACCATTTGGCGCATCAAAGCTTTTTGCTTCAGGAACACGACCCCGGCCAGATTTGGGATTTCTCGCCGGCTGGCTTACACTATAGGACTTTACTCAGGGAATGATTCTCCTCAGGCGCGCATTTCGATTTTGGCCAGCCGCTGCTGTGCTCGCAGCAGCGAGCGTATGTTTTGCAGCTACGCCCTCTCGCGACGCCCAAGGTTCTCAAACGCCTGAATCCCCGATTCTTCAGGCAATGCAGCAGGAACTTCAGCGTTCGGTAGATGCTTACGGCAAAGCAAACCCGCCAGCCTACTTCATCAGCTATACCGTCAGCGATTTGGACTCCGTGGAAGTCTCCGGCTCAAATGGTGCGCTTTTGTCTTCTGACGAGACCCGCGACCGCTGGCTCGAAGTTCAAACCCGGGTGGGCAGCTACGACCTCGACAACACCCATAAAATCGAGGGCCGCGATCCGGCGTGGTACAGTCCGGGAACTGAAGCGACTCTTGATGACGATGTCCCTCTTCTGCGCCGCGAAATCTGGGGTGAAACGGATAAACAATATCGCGCCGCTGTGCAGGCGTATATTGCCGTGCAGACCAGCAAGGAAGTTGAGGCCCAATCTGCTGAGCAGCGCGCGCCTGATTTTTCCCATGAGCCGCCGCACGTTTCTATCAGCGCTCCGTTATCGTTCCATGTCGATCGTAAGCCCTGGGAAGTGCGCGTTCGCAAATACACGGCGGCGTTCAGCGCGTCGCCGGCGGTGATGAATTCCATCGCGACCTTCACCGCGCGATTGGTGAACCAGTATTTCGTCAATAGCGATGGCTCGAAGATCGCTTTTGGGCAAATTCATTATCGCCTTGAGCTTTTCGTGCAGGGCAAAGCGCCCGATGGCATGGACCTGCAGCGTTACGCCAATTATGACTGGGTTGATCCTTCCAAGGCGCCTACCGATGCAACAGTCCTCAAGCAAGTCCACATTCTTATCGACCAGATTGCCGCGCTGCAAAAAGCCCCTCTGGTCGAGCCTTTCGCAGGGCCGACGTTGCTTACTGGCCGCGCCGCCGCGGTGTTCTTCCATGAAGTGCTCGGTCACCGCCTCGAGGGTTTTCGACAGAAGGACGTCAGCGAGGGCCAGACCTTTACCAGCAAAGTGGGGCAGCAGATTCTTCCCAGCTTCATCACTGTGCGTGACGATCCCACAACAAAAGAAATTCGCGGCCAAGTCCTGCTTGGCTATTACCCGTTCGATGATGAAGGCGTTCCAGCGCAAAACGTCACGCTGGTCGATCACGGCGTCCTGAAGAATTTTCTCCTGAGCCGTTCGCCGCTCGTCAATTTCCCGCACTCCAATGGCCATGGCCGCCGCCAGCTTGGCTATCAGCCAATCGCGCGCATGGGCAACACGATCGTCGAAAGCGACAAAACGATGTCGAATGCGGCGTTGCGCAAGCTTTTCATCGAAGAGATTCGCAAGCAGGGCAAGCCTTTTGGCCTGTTAATAGACGATATCGCGGGAGGCTTCACTTTCACCGGACGGACTGCGCCGCAGGCGTTTCAAGTTCAGCCATTGATTGTCTACAAAGTTTTCCCCGATGGCCGCCCCGATGAACTGGTTCGCGGGGTCAATATCGTTGGGACGCCTCTGATTTCGATTACCAAAATCATCGCCACGGGCGACACGCCGGAAGTTTTCGACGGCTACTGTGGCGCGGAATCCGGCTCGGTCCCGGTTTCTGCCGTCGCGCCCGAAATTCTCATCTCCGAAATGGAGGTTTCCAAGAAGGAAACGTCCACGGACACGCCGCCGATTCTCCCGCCACCCGCGCACGACCCGCTGGCCAAAGAAAAACACGAGGCCAGTTCTCAGGGGAATCAATGATGCTGCGCCGGTTCGTTAAATCGTGTTCCGCACTCGTCGCCATTGTGGTTGCTCTTGCCTTTGCTCTGCCCGCTGCCGCGCAAAACGACAACGATCACACGCTTGAGGCTATGCAGGCTGAGTTGAATCGTTCCGTCGCGCGGTTGCAGCTCGATAGCCAGCAAAAACCCTATTACATTGAATACCGCATTCTCGACGTTGACGTTCGCGCCGTTACTGCGTCCTTCGGCACTCTTTTTTCCAGCACGCATCAGCGCAATCGCTTTATGGATGTCAGCGTTCGCGTGGGAACTCCACAGCTCGATAGCTCGAACTTCATTACTCAGAACGAATTCCAGAGTTCTATCGGTGCCGCGGGCGAGGTGGGAATTGATCGCGACTACAATTCCTTGCGGCAGGACTTGTGGCTTGCTACCGATGCGGCTTACAAACAAGCGCTGGTGCAATATTCCAATAAGCAAGCTTTCCTCAATAGCCTCGCGCGCCCGCCGGAAATTCCCGACTTTTCCACTGAACCTTCCGTCGTGGACGTCGAGCCGCTCATGCCTTCCGATTGGACGTCGCGAAATTGGGAGGAGGAAGCCCGACAAGCCTCCCAAGCCTTGCGCGGCTTTCCGGACTTGTACAGCTCGCGCGTTCACTACTACCTGGTCTATACCACGTATTACCTTTTGACCAGCGAAGGCACCAAGCTGCGCATTTCTCACAGCGTTGCGGGCGTCGAAGCCAGCCTCAACACTCAGGCCGTCGATGGCATGCCGCTTCAC
This sequence comes from Candidatus Acidiferrales bacterium, assembly GCA_035933545.1. Classification (GTDB taxonomy): domain Bacteria; phylum Acidobacteriota; class Terriglobia; order Acidiferrales; family UBA7541; genus DAHUXN01. The sequence continues at coordinate 3,880 of DASYYQ010000009.1, forward strand.
AATTTCTATTCCGATTATGCGGCAACTCCCGCGGGACTGACGCAACCTGCCGACGTCAGCAAAGGCCTCATCAAAGCGGCGCAGCAACTGGAAGCCCTGCGCACCGCGCCAAACGTGGACGATTATGAAGGTCCTGTGTTCTTTGACGCTCCCGCTGCCGCTTCAGTCCTCGCGCAGGCTCTTGAGCCCTCGCTTTCCGGCGCGCGCCCGCCTCTTTCCAGCGTTCCTGCGTACGACCAAATGGTGCAGCAGGCGGGTGGCAACAGCGAATGGACCGGCCGCGTCAATTCGCGCGTCCTGCCGCTGAATGTGTCTCTCGTGGATGATCCTTCGGCAAAGGACTTTCAGGGTCAGCCCCTTCTGGGTGGCTACGCGATTGACGATGAAGGAGTGCGAGCGCAGCGCGTCGCCATCGTTGAAAACGGCATCCTGAAAAACCTACTGATGTCTCGCCGGCCTGGCCCCGATTTCATGCTTTCCAATGGCCACGCGCGTTCAGCCCTGCTTTCGCGGCCAGTGCCGCTTTCAAGCAATCTGTTTTTTCAGGCATCGAATACTCTTTCTCCCGCCGATCTGCGCAAAAAATTCCTCGATCTGTGCCGCGCGGACGGCCAGAAGTGGTGCCTGGAAGTCAAGCGCATGGACAATCCCGAACTCGCTTCAGAATCGCAGAGCGATTTTTCCGACATCATTTCAAGTGTCGCGGAAGGCTTGAGCAGCGGCGCTCGTTTGCCTCTGCTGGTCTATCGCGTGGATGTCAGCGATGGCCATGAAGAATTGGTTCGTGGCGCCCGCATTCAAGGGCTGAATCTCCGAAGTTTTCGCTCGATTGCTGGTATCGGCAACGACTTCTCGGTCTATAATTTCATGCAGAACGGCGCCGGAGGATTCGCCGGCACCGCGCTCGATACTTTTGGTTCCGTCGAGGGCGGCATACCCAGTTCTCTCGTCGCGCCTTCTTTGCTCCTTGAAGATGTCGAGGTTCGCGGCTACCACGGCGAGCCTCGCCGCCTTCCTCTTCTGCCGATTCCTCAGCTTACCCCGTCGCACTGATCCAGCCTTTGTGGGCCTACTTTAGCTCGCCAAAATCTCCGAATTGTCGTGCAGGCTTACCTTTCGCGCTTTGCGAATCGAGGGTTCGCTGATCGTATGCAATGGGAATATAAGCAACCGAATTGATCTGGAGAGTCGTTTCAACGGACTTAACGTTCGACCGTGATGAAGGCGATTTCCGGCCGGCACAGAAATCTTACAGGAACATCCGACATCCCGATCCCGCGGTTCACGTACATGCGCGAATTCCCGTCGTAATACCATCCTTCCAAATACGGGCCACTTCCCGCGGGCAGCCAGAACGGCTTGACGAATGGAATTCGTACCTGTCCGCCATGCGTATGTCCAGCTAGCGCCAGATTCACCTTTCCGGCGATTTCCGGAAAGAAGAATGGCTCGTGGAACGCCGCGATTTTATAGGCCTCTGGCGGAACGCCACGCAGAGCCTGGCTCAGGTTCACTTTGCCCATAATCGTATCATTCAGCCCAATGAGCCAAACGTCTGGAGCCAGCTCGGTATTCTGATTCACAAGCAAATGGATTCCCGCTTCCTGGTAAAATTCCCGCTCATGTCTCACCGGACGCAATATCTCCCAATTCCCTCGCACGAACCAGATTCCCCGCGGCGGATGCAGCGCAGCCATCGCCTTGTACACTCTCAGCACGGCCTGATAATTCCCGAACGGATCCGCCAGTGAGTCTCCGGTGATTACAATCGCGTCCGGCTTTTCCGCGGCAAGTATTGCCAGCATCTTCCTCTCGGGCCGTCCCAATCCGCGCGTGTGCAGATCGCTCAAGTCCGCAATTTTCAGCGTCTCCGGAATGTTCGCGTGAATCGCGTATCGCGTCACCTGAATGTTATCTGGCTCGATGACGAAGGCGTCGATGGCCAGCGCGACCGCCACCGCGACGACGACGAGAAAGACAATGTGCCGCTGCCACCATCGCCGCTGCATTGTCGATTGCTGTTTTCCCTCTTCCGGCAAAGCTCTCTCCCCATCGGGTGAATCTCCCACTATAACGGCCACCGCGCATTCGGCCAAACCACGCATTTCCTTGTTGTCATCGTATAATCAATTCGAATCCCTTCATGGACATCTCCACTGACGCTGTCCGGCAGAAAAAAATGGCAGCGCTGGCCTCCGTAGGCAGCGCCGTCATCCTCGTTTCGTTGAAGATCTTTCTCACTGTGCGTACCGGCAGCCTCGGCGTTCTTTCCGAAGCGCTCCATTCCAGTCTTGACCTGATCGCTGCCATCATCACTTTTTTCTCTGTGAGCATTTCCGATAAGCCCGCAGACGCAGACCACACTTACGGCCACGCCAAATTTGAGAATTTCTCGGCTTTCGTTGAGACCACCCTTCTGCTGGCGACCGCGGTCTACATCATCTGGGAAGCAGTCCACCACCTGTTGTTCCGCGCTCCTTCTTTGCGTCCCGGGGTGCTCGCGGTCGTGCTGCTGGCCATCATGGTGGGCATTGATTGGACTCGTGCGCGCGCCATTTCACGCGTCGCTCAGCGCTTTCCCAGTGAGGCGCTCGAAGCCGACGCGCTTCATTTCTCTACGGACGTTTGGAGCACCAGCGCCGTCCTCTTCGGACTCGTCGCCGTGTGGCTCGGCCAATCTTTATCCATTCCCTGGCTGCGCTACGCCGACCCGCTCGCGGCCCTTGTTGTCGCGGGAGTAGTTATTTCTGTGGGATGGCGCCTTGGCCGGCGCACGCTCGACGCGCTTCTCGACGTTGCGCCCAAGGGTTTACAGCAAAAAATCACGGCCGCTGCACAAGCCGTTGAGGGCGTGCTCAGCGTGGATCGCGTCCGCTTGCGCCGCGCCGGTCAGCGCTATTTCATCGACGTGAATATCAACGTCCCGCGCACCACAAGCCTCGAAGAAGCTCACGCCACCAGCGACCTCGTTGAGCAGCGCATCGCCGAAATTGTCCCCTCTGACGTGGTCGTTCACATGGAGCCACGCGCGCGTTCTGGTGAAAATTTCCTCGAAACTATCCGCGCCACCGCCCAGCGCCGCGGACTAGCCGTCCACGAATTATCCGCGCATCAAGTGGATGGCCGGCTGTTCATCGAACTTCATCTCGAAGTGGACGAACGCTCCAGCCTTCGCGACGCGCATCGCCTCGCCACGGAACTTGAGCAGGATCTGCTCCAAGAGGCCGGCGCCAGCGCTTCCATCAATATTCACATCGAGCCGCTCGGCGCGCACATCGCTGGCGGCGAAGAAATGAAAGAACTCGCCGGACGCGTCCGCGATTTCATCAACGGCCTCTCCGCTGAATTTCACGAGCTTGCGGATTGCCATGATGTGCATGTACGCTTCGTCGAACACAAAATTCTGGTTTCCTGCCACTGCTCCATGGAGGGCAATCTGCCCATCACGCAAGTTCACGACGTCACCGCCGCCGTCGAAGACCGCGTGAAGGAAAAATTCCCGCAAATCTACCGCCTCACTATCCACCCCGAACCCCTCGACGAAAATTAACACGATTGACGCTCACACGAGCGTCGTCATAAAGTCCGTCAGCGCACATTCGCTCTCGGCGCTTTACTTGGAGGAAACCATGTTTGCACGCATAATCTCCCGCCGCGACACTCTGAAATTATTCGGTGCGGGCGCTGCCGCAACCGGAGCGCGCGTAGCGTTGCCAAAATTCGCATGGGCCGCGCAGCAGAACCAACTCGCCGTAAGCCAAGCCCAGACCGAAGAAGAGCAGCGCGAAGCTCAAACACGTGCGGCGCGCATGGCCTGGTGGCACACCGCGAAGTTCGGCATGTTCATTCACTTCGGGCTCTACAGCGTCTATGGTCACCACGAATGGGCCATGGAAGAAGAAGGAATCCCCGTCGCCGAGTACGAGCAGCTCGCTCACCGTTTTCATCCGCGTCCCGGCTTCGCGCGCGAATGGGCGCGGCTCGCAAGACGCGCTGGCCAGAAGTACATGGTCATGACCAGCAAGCATCACGAAGGCTTTTGCAATTTTGCGACAAAACTCACCAACTATTGCGCGCCGGACCAGGGCCCTGGTCGCGATCTCGCCAGGGAATACGTCCAAGCGGCGCGCGCCGAAGGACTGCGCGTGGGCTTTTACTATTCGCTTATGGACTGGCACCATCCTGACGGTGCCCGCTGCGCCACCGATCCCGCCGCCCGCGAGCGCTTTGTCGCCTACACGCACGGCCTCATCCGCGAAATCATGTCTAATTACGGCAAAATTGACGTGCTCTGGTACGACGTGGCCTGGCCGCTCGATGCCGAGGGATGGCAATCCGTCAAAATGAATCAGATGGTTTTCGGCTTACAGCCGGAGATCATCGTTAACAATCGGAACCTTCTCTCCGGCGACTTCAGCACGCCGGAACAAACCATCGAAGCCTCGGCCGCAGGCCGTGCCTGGGAATCCTGCATGACCATGAACGACAGTTGGGGCTATCAGCGCGCCGACGACGATTGGAAATCACCGAAGACCATCGTTCGCAATTTAGTGGAATGCGCCCAGGGCGGTGGCAATTACCTCCTGAACATCGGGCCCACCGGAGATGGTTCCGTGCCTTCAGAATCCATTGCCACTCTCGAGGCCGTTGGCCGCTGGATGGGCGATCACGGTCCCATCATCTACGAATCGGAACGATGCAAGGTGACTCATTCCGAAATGGCCGGTTTCACGCGCAAAGGCAACACCCTGTACATCCACGTGCATTTTTGGCCGGGGAATACGCTGGCCATTGGCGGACTGCGCACCAAAGTACTGCGCGCGCGCATGTACACCAGCAAGCAGCCTGTGGAATTCAACCAGGGAGAATTTCGCGTGCAGTTCACTGGCCTTCCCGATCACCCTCCCGACCCGCTGGCGACAGTGCTCGAAGTCGAATGCGAAAGCGAGCCGGCTCAGGACACGCTGTGGGTGCGCGAAAATCGCCCGCGTCATGGGGTGGGCATCTGAAGCTGCATCTCACCGTAGATGGAACGTCCCATCCCGAACCCTCGACGAGAACTGAGAAGCCGTTTTCCCCCCTTACGGCACCATCGTCGCCATTATCCTGAGGTATCCTGCTTATATGACCGTTACGGCAAACAGCCAGCGAGACTCCATCGGACTCTGCGCTGACTGTTTACATTCGCGACAAATCCAATCGAAGCGCGGCTCCATCTTTTTTCTCTGCAAACTCTCCGAAAGCGATCCCACTTTTCCCAAATATCCTCGCCTCCCGGTGGTCTCCTGTCGCGGCTATGCGCCCGGCTATTCCAGCGTCAGATAGCCTGCCCACACAGCGCTGACCACATCTGCCTGTGGTGGATCAGTTTGGATTTTATTGATCGTGACAATAGGAGTCAAAATTCAAGCTGCCCCATTACCATCTGCCGAGTCACTTGACTGTATTCTGCTGCAACAAATAATGATCCGTCATTCCTGCGATGTAATCGCACACCACGCGATGCACCGGCTCGCTGCGTGCCCGTTCCGTGTAGCCGCGCGGCATTTTTTCTGGTTGCGCCAGGTAAAAACAAAAGAGCTCGTCGAGCGCCGCCACCGAGTGCTCGCGATCCTCGACTATCGCCGGATGGTCGTACAATTTCTCTTTCAGGAACTTCTTCAGATGCAAATTCTGTGCATTCATCTCCTCGGAAAAACTGGCCAGCCGTTTCGCATGATGCCGAACGTCCTCGACGCTTCGCACTTGGCTGTCTTCCACCCGCTCCTGCGTGTTCTCGATTAGGTCCGTTGCGAATTTGTCGAGCATGTTCTTCAGCGCCTCATTGAATTTCAATCTCCGCGCCGCCTGCCGATAGCGCCGCTCGACCTCCGTATAAAATTCCTCGAAGGCCGGCACCGCGCGACGCAATTCCTCGAGGTCGAGCAGCCGCGCTTCGAATCCATCGTCCAGGTCCGCCGTGTTATAGGCAATCTCATCCACCAGATCGATGAGCTGCGCTTCGAGCGGCGCGCGCTCGTCCAGCAAATATTCCGCGAGCTCCGGAAATTCCGCCGCCGAATAATCCCGTGAATGCTTGATGATTCCCTCGCGCACCTCAAAGGTCAGATTGAGCCCCGGAAAGTCCAAATAACGCTGCTCGAACTCTTCGACAATATGCAGCGCGTGCAAATTGTGGTCGAAATGGTCGCCATGCTCGCGCATTCGCAGGTCGAGCTGCCGCTCGCCTGCGTGCCCAAATGGCGGATGCCCAATGTCATGCACCAGCGCCAAAGCCTCCACCAAATCGCCGTTCAATCCCAACGCACCCGCAACCGTGCGCCCGATTTGCGCCACCTCCAATGTGTGCGTCAGCCGGTTGCGAAAATGATCGGAAAAGCGCGTGGTGAAAACTTGTGTCTTGGCTTCCAGCCGCCGGAAGGCCCGCGAATGCACCACGCGGTCGCGGTCCCGCGCGTAATCGTTGCGGTAGGGATGCGGCGCCTCGCTATAACGCCGGCCTCGCGTTTGCTGCACGTCCATCGCATACGGCGCAAGCTTGGTCATGTCATTCATCGCAGTCATTGTAACGAAACCGAGCCGTGCTTCGCATCACCGCTCCATCGCTGCGCTGTTTGCACATCCACATCGGCAAACTTGATGTAGAATCCGCCGCGCCACGCGGCCCGAGGACGTGACGCATGTTTTTCGCCGCCCCGATGATTTGGCCCCAACCGCTGCGACCAGCGCACTCGCTCGCGCTGTCCGCTCTGATGGCGATCATTCCGTTGGCGGTCGTGCTCGCTCTTATGGGCGGGCTCCGCAAGAGCGGATTATTTTCATCCGCGTGCGGATTAGCCGCCGCGAGCGCTCTCGCAGTTTTCATCTGGCGCATGCCCGCCACCCTCGCTTTTTGGAGCGCTGCCTATGGCTGTCTTTATGCAGCATGGTCGATCATGTGGATCGTCTTTGCCGCGCTGTGGCTCTATAACCTGACTGTCGCCACTGGAAATTTTGATCTGCTCCGCCGCTGGATGCAGCAGCACGCCTCCGACGACCCCTGCATTCAAGGCATTCTTGTAGCCTTCTGCCTGGGCGCGCTCCTTGAAGGCACCGCCGGTTTTGGCGCCCCTGTGGCTATCACCGCGTTTCTGCTCGTCGGCATGGGATTCAATCCTCGGCGCGCCATCCTCGTCTCCTTGATCGCGGACACCGCCCCCGTCGCCTTCGGCGCGCTCGGCATTCCCATCGTTGCGCTTGCCGGCGTCACCGGCCTTGACCTGATGAAGCTCTCCGCGATGGAGGGTCGCCAGCTCCCGTTTCTCTCGGCTCTCCTGCCCGCGTACATTGTTTGCGTAGTCGCAGGAGTAAAAGGCCTCAAGCGCAGTTGGCCCGCTATCCTCGTCGCAGGTGGGAGTTTCGCTCTCGCGCAGTTTTTCGTTTCCAACTACTGGGGGCCATGGGCCGCGGACATCATCGCAGCTCTTGCCTCCATCGCCGCGCTGGTTCTTCTCCTGCGATTCTGGAGGCCGCGCAGTATAGCGGACACACAAGTCTATTCCGCGTCTAAACAAAATCTCGATACAGTTTCCGCGTCGCAGGCCTTCGCCGCGTGGCTACCCTGGATTCTTCTGTCCCTGGTAATGGTGCTGTGGTCTTATCTGCGGCTTTTTCAAAAATGGCAAATCAGCTTTGCCATTCCGCACTTGCATGACGCCGTGCTTATCACGCTCTATGGAAAGCCTTACGCCGCCATTTACGCTTTTCAGCCGCTGGCGACCGGTACCGCCGCCGTTTTCGCCACCCTGCTGACAGCGATTTGCCTTCGCGTGAAGCCGACAATTTTGCTGCAGGCTGGCGCGAGAACTCTTCGCCAGCTTCGCATCCCCGGACTCACCGTCTTGCTGATCGTCGCTCTCGCCTACCTCTACAATTATTCCGGAATGGCCTTCACTCTGGGCGCCGCCGCTGCATCTGCTGGAGCATTTTTCCCGCTTCTCAGCAGCTATCTCGGATGGGCCGCCTGCTTTCTTAGCGGCAGCGACACCGCGAGCAATCTGCTCTTCGGCAATTTGCAAGTGGCCGCTGCGCATCAACTCCATCTGAATCCGCTGCTTCTCGCCGCCACCAATTCCTCCGGCGCCATCACCGGGAAAATGGTCTCACCGCAAAATATCGCTATTGGCGTTACCACCGTGGGCCTGGTCGGCGAAGAGGGCAAGGTCCTTCGCACAACTTTCTGGCATAGCATCCTCCTGGCCGCTTTCATTAGCGTTCTTGCTTTCGCCCAGGCTCACTGGCTCGCCTGGATGGTACCGTAATTCCCGAATGTGCCTTTGCTTGCGAAGACTGGGATAAGAGAACGAGGTGAAACGTGAACCTAATGGGTACGGCTCGGTCTGTTGGTCTTATTCGCCGGGACAAACAGGAAAGGCTACACTTCATAATGGAATTGCCGCAATGATGTGCGAGGCTTATTCAGTTGCCGTTTGGAATTTCGCTCAGGAACTATAAGTCCGCACTTCAGCAATAGTATTATTGTAGCCAGCAAAGAACGAGCAAAATGAGTTCGGAGCCACAGGGAAGACAATCATATGGGGGTGGCATAACTTCATCTCTGCTTGCCATAATTCTCTCTATTCCTGGCGCATTGTTCGCAGGATTGTGGCTGGGTGTCCACCTGTTCCCTGACTCCATCCGTCCCTGGTCAGAGGGGGTCCGCCGTCCGACCTCGGAGGAGTCGTATTCCTGTTCGCCGGAATCGAATCGATTATCGGGTTACCGGTCGTCATCCTTTCTGTACTCTGCGGCAGCATTGCTCTGTTCCAGCCTGTCCCGCTTCCCTGAAGGCGATGGTGGCTACCGCGGTCGCGGTCTCTGCTCTGGATACCTTCTGGGTCTTGAGCGGCCTGCGGTAGTAGTATGGTGTCGCGCGAAGGGCCCGTAGCTCAACGGTTAGAGCAGCGGACTCATAATCCGTTGGTTCTAGGTTCAAATCCTAGCGGGCCCACCAGAACTCGCCTAAATCGGTCGTTTGTCGCTTGAGAATGCCGCAGCCGCCAAACCCGCGCCGGGAAAAGCATTTGAAGCATTGGGTTAAACCGCATACGGCATTCACCAAATGTGAGCGGCGCAGGCGCGAGAAGTTCCTTGCAACGCATTTATAGATTCGCTGAAGCTGCAGATAGTCGGAGCTGTCCAGGCTGCGCTTCAGCCGCGGTCTTCTGAGCCTCCTTGGACAGAGCTCGCACAGCAAAATCCCGTAGGCGAAAGGCCTGCATTCGGCCTCGATGAAGCGACCCAGATGCTGGGCTCAGCAAGGCTACAATCTACCGCCTTGCTTTGCACCCCGCTCCGCCGCGCGAAAGCGCACCAGCCCCACGGTCCTCTGAGGAATCCTCCATCGCTATCGGTGGCCCTGATTTCGGATACTCCCCCGCGTCGTCACGTGGTATTTCAACAGCAGAAAGTCTCGGTGGCTCGCCTTCGCTCATAAACACCATTCTTAAACTGCAAATTATCAGATGGTGTTGCGTCAATTTCTTGAATCACCCGTTTATCATGCGCGCGGCCCGGCTTGAAAGGCCCGCGGGTCAATTGGCGGGGCGGACGGGGGAGTTGTCTAGGAGCCAGACGTTATTTTCGAGCGTGCGGCGGGCGAATGCGAGGTAGCGTCCATTGGGCGACACAATGAGACTATTGATTTCGTGTTCGCCGGCGTCCCAGAGCGGATGGACGGTTGCATCGAGGTTGATTTCCAAGATCTTGTAGCGGCCCGCTCGCAAAGTTACGGCAAACAGGGACTTGCCGTCCGCTGCCCATGAGAACGTGCGAATACTGAGGCCTGGAGGAAGCGCAAGATCACGTTGCGAATGGTTCAGCAAATCGAGAAATCGAATCTTGCCGGGGAGCTGGTCGGCGCTGGAGATGGCCAGGCGCGTTCCGTCGGCGGTGAGGTCAACGTTGAAATCACTGGCATTGGGGATTTTCGTACTGGCAAGCTCTTTTCCGAAGCCATGGTCCAAGTCGACGGCGTAAAAGACCACTTGCCCGTGCTCGGCGCGAGAGAACACACAGGAAGTCGCAGGGGAGCGAGGGCATTCAAAGCTCATCATTGCAGCCGTCGCGATGTCGAGAATCGTTTCAGGAGTACCACCGGAAAGGGGCATCTTCATCAGACGGGCTCCGGCAGGCGTAGATGTCCAGTAAAGGATCGAAGCGCCATCGGGGCTGAAATCCGCAGAGCCGAGGTTCAAATTGGTCGAGCCCGGGACGAGCAGTTCAGGAGAATCGCGATCCAAGTGCTGGCGAAAAATCTGAAATCTCTGATTTCGATTGGAGTAGAAAAGGAAGCTCTTGCTGTCGGGAGCCCAGTTGGAAGGGAATTCGAAATTCTCGCCCGTGGAGAGGCGTTTGGGCAAGCTGAGCTGCGCAGCGCCTTTGGGAAGTTCGGCCAAATCAGCATCCCACCAATCGCGGGCTTTGGTCATGGCAAAGCGGCTGCCATTTCTGCTTGCACTCAAACACCAAGGAACAAAACCGAACCAGTTGGTTAACTTCTTCGGCTTGCCACGCGCGCGACCTGTTTCGAGATCCAAGTGAACGGCCCAGAGGTTCACGGAATAGAGGGGCTGAGGTTCATCCTGCGCAAAAATGAGGCGGCCGTCGGCAAGCCACACAAGTGGATTGACATTGTCAAACCGAAGATAGTCCGAGGCAAGGACGGTGTTTGTTGATTTTCCGTCCAGAGAGACCGTGCCGATGGTGCCGACCATCCCCGAACGCTGCTTCGTGGCCGTGTAGGCCAGCCATGTCGAGAGAGGGGACCAGGCGACTGTGCCGTAGGTTTCGGTGTCGGAGCGCAAGACTTTTCGCGGATTTTCTCCAGTCGGGCCGCACACCCAGATTTCACGACCTTTGCCGGTTATAAATGCGATAGAGGAGTCTGCCGAGACGGCGGCGGCGAAGCTGTGCGTTCGCAATTCCTGAGGGATACCACCGAAGATAGATGAGAGCCACAGGATTGTACCCTCGTTGTCGCTTCTGGATTCAAGAATTAGCCTTTGGCCGTCGGGAAACCAAGAGACGGTTTCCAGGCGAGGCCGGATATCGGCGGGAAGCGGAACGTCATGTGTTTCGCCCGTATCCACCACCGTGAGATGTAGACCGAGATCGTCGACAAAGGCGAGGTATTTGCCGTCTGGGGAAATGGCACTCCCTAGTACCAGGTTCTCCGAGGTGTTGTGCGTGAGTTGCGTCTCATTCCACGAATTGAGGTTCATGGGTTTGATCTGGCGGGCCTGCCACCACCAATAGCCCGAGCCCAGGGCGAGGAGCACCACAAGCAGCGACGCAAGAGCAGCAATCAGGCGAATGGGCCGCTTTTTTCCAGTCGCTGACTCGAAGCGCACCGACGGAGTCGAGATGTGCGAGCCGGAGGTCGTGTCGAGTTTCAGGCGCTTCAGATCGGCGCGTAGCTCCGAAGCGTGCTGGTAGCGGAGGGTGCGATCTTTTTCCAGGCACTTGTTGATAATGCGCTCGAGTTCATTTGGAATATCGGGATTGAGGCGCACCGGCGGAACGGGCAGCTTTTCCAGAATGGCGGCGAAGATGACGGCTGTGGTGTCGCCGCGAAACGGCAGTGCGCCGGTGGCCATTTCGTAAAGCACCGCACCGAAACTGAACAGGTCTGTCCTTGCGTCGAGTTCTTCGCCGCGTGCCTGCTCGGGTGACATGTAAGCAACAGTACCCAACGCCACGCCTGGGCTGGTCAAATGTTCCTCGCCGGGCGCGGAAGACAAGTCGCGAGTGCGCGAGCCGAGCGTTTTTCCGGTGTTAAGTGGCGATTGCTTGGCGAGGCCGAAATCGAGAATCTTGGCGTGGCCGCGTGCGGTGACTAAAATGTTGGCTGGTTTGATGTCGCGATGAATAATCCCTTTGGCGTGCGCTGCATCAAGCGCGTCGGAGATTTCGAACGCCAGTTCCAGCGTTTCCTCAATCGGCAGCGCGCGGCCGCCGATGCGATGCTTGAGCGTCTGGCCTTCGAGATACTCCATGGCGATGAAGTAGCGCTCGTCAGCGCGCCCGATTTCGTAAATAGTGCAAATATCTGGATGATTGAGAGCCGAAGCCGCACGCGCTTCGCGACGAAAACGTTCGAGCGCATGCGAATCCGCGACGAGATCCTCGGGGAGGAATTTCAGTGCAACGAAGCGACCGAGTTCCATGTCCTCGGCCTTATACACGACGCCCATGCCCCCGCCGCCGAGCTTTTCAAGGATGCGGTAGTGCGAGATGGTTTGGCCAATCATTCCGGGTAACTGCTCCAGGCGACGCATGTTAGGCTCTGCTTATTCGCAAGTCAACGTGACGAATTCGGAGAAATTGCGACCATATGTGCCGATCAACTCCCGAGTGGTCGGCTAGCCTTCACTAAGGGGTTGGCCCCCAACGCTTCAATTCCATGCCAGTATGTTCGTCGACATCGATTTTGTGACGCCTCCGTGACGGGAGAGCCATTGAAGTAGGGGATATGGAGAGGTAGCGGGGGAAATTAGAATTCCCGGAAATCGCGTCGGACCGACTCGGGAGCGATGCCGGGTATCGCTCGGAGTCCAATGTTATCGGCTCATAATCCGTTGGTTCTAGTTTCGAATCCTAGCGGACCCGCCAGAATTTTCTGTAACAACCGCGCGCTTTTGCTTTGTCCGAAATTACATGCCAAAAAAAACAGGGCGAGCGGCCAGGCTGTGCTCGCTAACGAGAAAGCCGTGGCGCGGGCATGCTAGACTCTTCGGCGAAGCGCAAAGGTTTGCCGGCCCGAACTGATGCCAAATTCGAATCACCCAACTGACATTGCGCAACGCTCAGTTTCCCCGTGGTCAAATCGAATTTCGCTGGCTGCGCTCGCCGGTATTCTTTTCCTTACTCTCTATCCCTTTCGCGTCAACGTTCACAGGGCGCTTGCCCAGACGCCCCGGCCTTTCCTTCTTGGCGCCGCCCACAAAAAAGTGGGAACGCTCGACGTATTCCTGAACATTCTCCTTTTTGTGCCTTTCGGATTCGGGCTAGCCGAAAAGCTGCGGGAGAAAGGCAAGTCGCGCTTCGTAACTTTTATTTGGGCTGTCGCGCTGGGGGCGATTTGTTCCTACTGTATCGAGTTCTCACAACTCTTCATTCCGCCGCGTGATTCGGGCTGGACAGATGTTTTTACCAATTCCACAGGCTCCGTTGTCGGTTTTCTCCTGTTCGAGTTGGTGGGACGGCCGGCCTTGTTATTTCTCTCGAAGTGCGAGGATGCGCTAACATCGTGGATTACTCTGCGGCGGATTGCATTGGTTCTCGCAATTTACTTCGCAATTGCTTTTTGGATTTCGGCCATGATGCAAAAAGAAGCGCGACTAGGCGATTGGGATACGGGCGCGTCGCTCTGGCTCGGCGCTAATGGAAAAGTCGGGCGCAATTGGAACGGCAACATAATTCTGCTCCAACTCTGGGACCGCGCCCTCCCGAATGAAATTGCCCGTAAATTGACGTCGGGCCAAATGACAGAAGTGCCCAGCCGTGATTTAGTGGCCAACTATGATTTGTCGGGTTTGCCCCCTTTTCGCGACGGTCAAGGCCTCCTTCCAGGTCTCTCGCCCCAGATCCGGACTCCCGTTCAAAACAAAAGAGGGCTGATTTTAGGTGGAACGTCACCCCTTGTCTCAGATGGCCCTATTACTCGCTTCATTAGAGATGTTCAGCGCACCAATCAATTCGCCGTCCGCGTGATTTGCAGCGCGTCCCACAAAAACCAGGCGACTGGCGACATTCTCTCTGTCTCTCGAGCCGGCTCCTCAACGGATTTGCTGATGCGCCATGAAGGCACAGAGTTGGTATTTTGGTTTCGCACGCCGCTTTCGGTGAAAGCTTCTATACCTGCCTGGCACATTCCGAATGTGTTTGAACACGATCGGAGTCCGAACATTCTCTTTTCTTACGACGGTTCGGATCTTGTTCTGACGATTGATGGCAAGCAATTTCCCGAAAAATATGAACTCAGCGCCGGAACTGCGCTGGCCCGATTGATTAAGCGCCTCGAACCAAGCGAACTGGAAGGATATGCTCTCATTTTCGATGCACTTGTTTTTCTTCCTGCGGGTTTCCTGCTCGGCCTCGCAATTCGTAGCTCAACGCTCAAACGCGCCGGCGCCTCGCTTTTTCCAGCGGTGACTCTCTTGGTTCCACCTGTAGTCTTCGACGTCATCCTTAGCCGCGTTAGTGGACGAGCAATTTCGCTTGAGAACATGTTTCTCGCCGTAGCACTGAGCGCTTCGGGATTCCTGTGGATCAACGCGGATGGCTTTCAAAATCGCAGCGCGGGCATTGCTGCCGATTCCGCTGGCAGATGAAGCGCCTTGCCGCTGCGGACAGCATGTCAGAAGGATTTTCGCACGCGAATGTCCACCGCATATCCGCCGTTTTGATCGCGCAGCACGGACACGGTGAGGTGCTTCGCGGCGCTGTATTGTAATTGAACAGCGGTGTCCTCCGTGGCGGTCACGTCGGTGCTGAACGTCAGAAGCAGGCTGCCGGTGACCTGCTCTTGAACGGCAATCTGCGCGCCAGGCCCGGATTGATTGCTGCCTGCTGTCGGGCTGATCGTGAGCTGCGAAAGGCCTGTCAAATTTTGCAGTTTCCCGCTGATCTGGCTGCCCACACTCTGGGCCAGCACAGATTCGGCGCCGACGCTTGCGGGCGTGCTTCCCGCGGCCGCAGCCTCTTCCGTGGTTTTTCCGAAGGCAAGCAAATTGATGATGTCCGCCGGCGAGAGCGGCGGAACTGAAGTGTAGTTGGTTCGCAGGCGCTGGATGGGGCCGACGAAATTTAGAGTGATGTCGTACTGGCGCACAGTGGTCTCCACGTACATATTCACCACAGGTTCGGTCTGGACCGGATTGGCAAACGAAATAGTTCCGCTTTGCACCTGGTAGCGCTTCCCCATGAAGAAAATGTCGCCGCCGGTCAAGGCCACGCGGCCGAGAATCACTGGATCAGCTGCGGTTCCGATGACATTGAGATTTGCGGAGCCGGCCATGCTTACCTGGCTGCTCGCGAGCTGAAGTTCTCGCGTGGACTGCAAAGAAACGTTTAGCTTCATATGCTGCATGAAAGGAGAGGGGCTGGAAACTCCAGAACTGCCGGAGAATCCGCTCATGAGCGTCGCCACGTCAAATTGTTGCGTGAAGGAAAGTTCGTCGAGCCGCACTTGGCCGGAAAGTTGCGATGCCGCGGCAGTGCCGTTGAATTGTAGATTGGCGGTGAGAACCGAGCGAATGCCTTGCGGGTAAAGAATGCGCATGCGATTGCCTTGAAAAGAGAGATTGAAGGAAGTGGCTTTTCCAAATCCGATCGAGCCTTGCGCGGAGAGAGTGCCTCCGCCAATCTGCGCCTGGAATTGCCTGATATCAATTCTTTCGCCAGTGAGTTGAAATACCGCGTTCCAATTCTCAAGCCCAACAGGGCTGCTCTCGGTGAAAAAGGACGCCTTGACGACCCGAATTTGTCCCTGCATGCCCGACGCGAGGGAGCGCAAGCGCCCTTTGGCCGCCATGTTGATTTCAATTCTCCCAGAGCTTTGCACGGAAGGTCCAAAGCTCTGTAATGCGGCAAGATTCAAGGCGCCATTGATAGCGAGACTTGCAGAGGCGCCGCTGTTCTTCACTGGAATGCGCCCCTGAATTCTGAGGTCAGTGCCGGTGCCCGTCAACTCGGCCGGTTTAATTGTGGCAATGCCGTCAGCGTAATCAACTTCGAGCGGACGCGCCAATTCGAGGTGAACCGACTGGTACGCAATGGTGAACTTGGGAACATCCACCTGAGCGTTAAATGCCGCAAGATTCTTGAGCGGACCGTTCGCCGTCGCATGCAGCGCCGTTTGCCCTCGGACTTGGCCGGCTGACGGGAAGTAAGAGGCGAGCAACGGGCCAATCGCCAATGACGGAACATCCAGCGTGGCGTGAATCGGATATTGTCCGCTCAATTCGATATTGCCAGCCAAACGCGCTTCTGTCTGCGCTTTGCTGGCTGTGACGGAAAATGTTGCTTGCCGCCCATTCAGCTCGAGATGGGCTTGCGCCTGCGAAATGGACTGGCCACGTACTTGAAAGTTGACAACTTGAATAGCCGCGGTCGCCGAAGGTCGCTGCAACGTGCCATGTCCGCTCGCAGAGCCTTTGATTGTGCCCGAGACGCCGAATCTCTCAAGCTTGGCCGATTGAATCTGACCCAAATTTAAACCCGGCGAGCTCACGCTGGCCTGATAGGCTTTCGTGTCGAGCGCATAAGCGAGTTTGGCGGAAATATTTCCAGCCGGCATTTCCGCTTTGGCCGTAACCGCGATGGATTTTCCCGCGAACTGCAGGTTCCCATTCAGCGATTTGACCTGCTGATTCCATAGCGATGCCTTGCTGATTTGAAAATGACCCGCGCCATTTAACTTGCTCTGTGAGCCAGAGACATTCACATTTGCGGCGAGAAGGCCGCTAATCGGGTAATGCTTTCCGGCGACGCGCTCGGCCTCTCCCAGCGAAATGCCTTGCATTGAGCTGCGGAGTTGAATCTTGCTGCGAGCGGTGAGCGACCACTGCTGCAATCCAACCTGGCCATCAAAGGTGATCTGCTCGTGAGGACCATTTTCCAGGATGCCGTTGTGAATAGCCGCCTGCGATGAATCGAAAGCGAGACGCACCTGAAGTGAGTGCCACGATGTTCCATCGACCTGAAGATTCTGGGCTGCCAGGCGGCCTTGCACGCGCGGGCTTTTCACGCGTCCTGAAACGGCGCCCGTAAATTGCAATGCCCCATTCAATCCATACAGGCTGGCGCTGGCGGAGGAAGTGGTTGCCTTACTTGTAGAAGACCGAAAACGCCGCACCAGTCCTATCGCCAACGCGCTCAGTTGATGAAGATCGGTCGTGGTGGCTCGCACATTTAGTTGTGCTTTGCGGCTGAGTGTTCCCGCAAGCGTAAATTGCGTGGCGCCGATTTGCAGCGAGGATGGACGAAAAGTAGCGACGTCGCGCGCAGCGTCATAGCTCACGTCAATGCGGCCCGCGAGCGGAATTTCCGCGCCGCGCGGGAGGCGATGCGCCGGATTGCGGATTTCGATGAGCGCGTGTGCTTGAAAATCGTGCATGCTGCTGGCAACCGCGTCCGCTGAAATATTTGTGACGCCGAGCAGCCGGACGCGCTGCATTGAGTGAATTCTTGTTTTGGCGAATTGATCCAGGGTTGAGAGCGAAGCTCCGCGGAGATTTATGTTCATATGCGAAAGAGGATGGCTCGCCACGTGGGCCATTTCCAGACTCGCAGAGAGCGAACCGCCCAGCGTCTGCGCGGAAACTTTCCACACATGAAGGTTGCCGCGATCCAGACTGTAATATCCCTGCAGAGAGCGCATATTGGAAGCAACTTGCCGGTACTGGATCGCAAGAGCTTTGCTGCGAAAGTCTCCGGTCACGTCTAGCGTCTCTATGAGTGTGGCGCCGGGCACATGCTGATACATGAATTTCCCGCCCGTGGCGAGCTTTCCGCTCACCGGAAACGATTTGTGAAGCGCGTCGGCAAGGTCATTCGTCGATAGCTCGGCGCTGTACGTGCCATCAATGTGCGGCGACGAGAAATCCGTCAACTGTCCGTCTGCCGTCAGATAGGAGCCGCCGAAATTGATGCTCAACGGATGCAAGTCGAGCGCTGAACCGGTCAATGTGAAAGACGCTTGCAAGCTGTGCTGAACGGGCGCGAGCGTATCGCTGTAAAAAGTTCCCTCACGATATTGCAATGACCCGGAGTATGCCTGATCCGCTGTATCGAAGCCGATTTTCGAGCGCAAATCGTGGAGCTCGGCCGAAAGAGGGATTTTTTGGTCGCGAAGATCGAGTTCTCCGGACTGCAGCGTAAATTTCCGAACTTCCAGATTCAGCAGAGTCCGCACGGTGCTGCTGTTTGGGTTTTTACTTGATGGATGCGGCATGTTGCTGCCCCCATTTTCATCGACCAAAAAATGGATTACTGGCTGGTCCAATGAGATAAAGGCCAGATGGAATTTCTTTCTAAACAACGGAAGAAAATCGATCTGCGCGGCAGCGCGATGAACCGAAAAAAACGGAGGCTGCGCCGGTCCGCTGCGCCCAAAAATAACCACGTCGCGCAGATTAACGCCAAGATTCGTCCAGGCAAGGGACATCGATCCTATGTGAACTTTGGAACCGAGGCTGGATTCAGCCTTCTGCGTGATTTTCGCCAGCAGAAAACGATTTACCGGGGGCGTATGAACGAGCAGCCATGCTCCGCCAATAAGAACAATAATCGACAGAATTATGATCGCAATTGTGCGTCCGACAATTCGTTTGATATTCATGATTCACTCAACTGCATCGACAAAATTCCCCACCATTAAAACGCCTGCCCCAAAGTTATAAAATATTGCAGGGCTTTCACTCCGGGAATCGAAGTGAGCCGGTAACCAATATCGAATCGAACTGGCCCTACGGGCGTCTTGTAGCGCAGGCCGACTCCCAGCGTGTTCGTGTAGTTGCTAACGAACTGATTGAAATTGGCGTGGCTGTACACGTTCCCGCCGTCATAGAATAATACGCCGCCGAGATTATTAATTATCGGCAGCGGGAAGCGCCCCTCGGAATTCAATATGAAAAGCATGTTCCCGCCCACTGGAACGCTGATGAGCGTGCACGTGCTGGCGTCGCTGGGATTGCTGCAAACCGTAACCGGTCGCTGAGGGCCCGCGCCGTTGATCGGGAATCCGCGCAAAGAATCCGCCCCGCCGGAAAAGAAGCGCTCACTCAGCGGCACAGTGCTGCCGGCGAATGGAATGGTGAAGCCTAAACGAATGTTATTCGCCCAGGTAAGCCACGGTCGCGCCGGAATGTAAAACGCATTTTGCCCCAGCAAGCGCACGAAATCCGCGCTGGAGCCAAACGCGCTGGGCGTGATTCCAAAGTCGAACGTCTGAAACATTCCTCGATGCGCGTCGAGCGGATTGTCGCGTGAATCCCGAATGTATTCCGCGGCCACAGTCGAAGTGCGAACGTGGCGATCCTGCGGCAAAACCAGGTCAGGAATGAGAAGATTGCTTAATCTGGTCTGCTGATAGACGTACCGGAAAATAATATTTTTCGAGCGCCGCGCATCCAGCGGCTTTTCAACTTGAAAAGACGCCTGCCCCAGCACTGCAGTGAAGATGGGATTCTCAGTGGTGCGCGTGCCAGAGATTGAGGCCAGCGAACTCCAACTAGCGCCAACAAAATGTGGGTCGGAATAGCTTAAAGACCCGGTTTGGCGCAGGCGGGAAAGTATCGTGGCGATTGAGGCGGTTTCCGCTCGCCCTAAAATATTGCGGCGGTCAAATTCAAATGAACCTCGCGGAGTGAAAATGCTCTTCTGGCTGACGCTGAATTTGCTGCCCAATCCAATCTGCGGCAGCCCTGGGATAGCAACGTAGCCCAGCGGCAGGTTGCCATTGCGCGGAATGATTTCCACTCCGCCACCGAATTCGATGGTGTTGCGCTTGGATTCATGGACTTCCACCAGCACATCGTCTTGCGTTTGAGTAGTAACCGGGCGGCGCGGTTGCACGCTGGCCCAGTCAAAAACTCCGAGATTGTACAATTCGTTCTCCGCTTGATAAAAGTGCCCCTGGCTCAGCGGTTGTTCGGGACTGACGTTTGCTTTTGTTGTGCTTTCGATGAAGGACTCGCGTGTTTGCTTCTGTCCTAGATACACCACGGCGCGAATGTGCGCCTGTGGCCCCTCCTTGATTTGATAAGTCACGTCCATGCGATGCGGGTGGCCGGGTTCTTTGGTGACGGTGGATTTAAATTGCGCGTTCAAGTATCCGTTATCGAAATAGCGCGCGAGAATCGTATTGCGATCCATTTGCAGCAGGTGCGCCGAGTATGGCTTGCCCCTCGCCAGATTCAGCGAACCGGCCCGCACCGGTTTCGAAGTGTCTCCCTCGATATGCAAGGCCGCGACTGTATACTGCGGCCCTTCGTTGATCCTGAATGTGACATTGACCGCATTGGTCTTGCGCACTTCTGCCGTAACGGAAACATTCTCGAACCCTGCGTTCTTATAAAACGCCTCGATGGACTGAACGCTTTTGCTTACCAGCTCATTGCTAAAAGATCCGTGAGAAATGAAGTTGAAAATGTTGAAGATGAAGTGGCCTTTTTTGACTGAAACAAGCGCGGTTAGCTTGTCTTCATCGAAATGACGATTGCCCTGAAAATTGACGCCCGCTACGTGATAACGCTTGCCTTCGTCGATCGCATACACAATGGACGTTTCGCCGGGCTGTCGTGTCGTTTGTACGTGCACGCTGGCGTCAAAAAATCCTTTGGATTGTATGTAATTCAAAAGGTTGAGCCGGCCCTCATAAATCAGCTCCTCATCCGCTGCGCCTTCCTGATAGATAGGGATCAGTTTTTTTTGCGTGCGCTTCCACAGATGTGCGCCAGTGATGCGAATCGAGACTTGCGGCCCCAGTGCAACTTGATAGGTAAGCAAAGTGCGATTGTCGCTGGGATTATAGGAAGCAGACACGAAGCGAATGGTCGGTGCGAGGCGATGCTCTTCCGTAAGTTCGCCGCGCATGCGGACAACGCTCTGGTAAATTCTGTGTATGGAATATTTTTGCCCGCCATGGAGGGAGGAACGCTTGAGTTTGGCCCAGAGTGAGTTCATCGCATCGCGCAGCTTTGCTGCTTCAGCTGGCGTCACGCCTTCGATGCGTATTTCCCCGACGCGAGCGAGCTTGTTCAGGTGGCAATCGAAGATCAAATTTACGATTTTGTGCTGCTGGTCAAACTGCGCCTGAGGAGTCACCGACGCGAGAAAATATCCGTTTGTTTGAAAAAAATGCAGCAGCGCTTTCTGTCCTTGTGTCAGCAGGTCGTCGGTGAATGCCGACTGGGCCGGAATATTCACTGCTTGCAACAGCCGCGTGTAGGGAAATGCGGAAACAGCGCCCGGAAAAGAGAGGAGCCCGATGTAATAGGCTGGCTCCAGAACAAAGACCAGCTTCAAACCATTTTTTTGCGGCGTCACCACCAGCCGTACCTGTGAAAACAATTTGGTTTGCTGTAGCGCGGCGATACTTTCGCGAACCGCGGATTGCGAGAAAGGCTGGCCCGGTTTTTCGCGGATCATCTTTCGGAATGTGTCGGTGTTCATCAGCGGCGCAGCGGACACGTCGACCGTCTCGACTTTGCGGCCCTGAAATCCCGCATACGAATTTGGTTCCTGCTGTTGCGCCGTCGCTAGGCAAGCGCCAGCGAAGAACAACGCCAGGAACGGTGCGAGTTGCCACAATCTCCCGATGCGGCTAATGCCGCGCAAAAGACCTGAGTTCCCCGCGCAGCGTGTCACGCTGATGCTCCTTCTCCATGAACGATTCGCACCGCTTTTTCCGCTTCTGCCGCGCCGAGCAGAATCAGGTTGGCGATGTATATCCAAAGCAGAAAAACAATGAACCCCGCAATCGCTCCGTAAACTTTCGAAATTGACGCATTGTGGCGCACGTAGAGATTCATCCCTTCTGTCGCCACCACGAATGTAAGCGAGACGATAATGCTGCTGGCTGGAAACCATCTCCATGGCCGCCTGGTATCCGGCAAGAAATGGTCGATAAGGTCGAATCCGAGGCACATCAACAGCAGGGTGATCGCGAACCGCAGGATCGCCCACGGGAAGTGCAGAATGCCTGCGGATGCCAAGGAATTGCTAAGCGTCATTCGGACCCAATGCCCGAGCGTCAAAACTGCAAAACTGACGACGAAGAAGAGCGCCGCCACAAACGTCGCAATAAGTGCGATGCCATACTTCTTCCAAATGCTGCGTGTCTCAGGAACTCCATGCGCTTTGCTTAAGCCCTGCATCAGGCTGACAAATCCCGCGGAAGAGCTCCACACCATCCCCAAAACGCCAAGCGAGAAGAAGCTTTTGTATCCCCGTGTAAGATCCAAGATTGTAGAGAACAGCAAATGTCGCGAATCCATCGGCAGGTAAGCGATGATCCACTGGGCGAAGGTCTGCCAGAGGTTCGTAAATGGCAGCCATCCAACGATGGCAGCCACCACCAGTAAAAATGGGAATATGGACAATGCGAAAAAGAATGACATTTGGGCGGCGACATCAAGGCAATCATCGGCCATAAACCCGCGCCAGGTTTGCCGCAGCGCTTCCATTCGTGATTTTCTGCGGCTTGCGGCGAAACGCTCCTCGGTTCCTGAGGCTTGCCCGAGCATGTGATAGATGTGGCGAACCCGGCTGGCATTTCAGTGGGGCGCTGGGGAACGCGATGACCCACATTCCTAGAATCCAAGAACAGGAGAGCAGAAGCTATCCTGTAAACGCTGTAGTGCTAACTCCTAGTCCGCTATAAAGGCCTTCACAAACACCAGCACGCTAAACAATTGAATCGTCCTCTAGTGTTTGTATATAACTCCGCCTTTCATGACAAAAGACACACTTTGCACCACGCTAATGTCATTCAGCGGATTTCCGGGCACGGCGATAATATCGGCGAAATAGCCGGGTTTTAATTGCCCAATGTGGTCCTGCCACGCCAGAACTTTAGCTCCATTAAGCATGTCCGCCTGCAGCGCCGCCAGTGGCGAAATGCCGTACTGCACCATCAAAACGAGTTCGCGCGCCTGCGTGCCGTGTGGGAAGGGCCCTACATCAGAGCCAACCGCCATCGGCACTCCTGCGGCGATCTGTTTCTTGAATTGCTGCACATGATAGTCGAGCATCGCGTGTTCGTACTTGGCCTGCGCCGGCGATACCGCGTGATCTGCGAAATACTCTGAAATCGTAAACGTGGGGACGGCCGGAATGTCTTTCTGGCGCATCAGCTTCATAGTTTCGTCGCCCAGCTGAAAGGCGTGGTCGATGGATTCTGTTCCAGCCTCCGCGGCGTAAAGCGTTCCGGGCTCGCCCATGTCATGCACACCGACGCCTGTTCCCAAGCGCGCGGCCTCCTGCACAGCGGCGCGCAACTGATCTTCGGTGTACTGATATGGCGAATGAAAAACGCCGTCGCGCAGCGAATCGCGGCCGGTCTCGTAAATTTTGATGAAATCCGCGCCTTCCTTGATTTGCTCGCGAATGGTTTCGATCAGTTGTTCCGTGTCATTCGCGTAATCCGCATTCGAGAAGACTTGCTGCGCGGGATTGAATCCGATGGCGTCCTCGTGTCCGCCGAGAATGGAGATCGCGTTTCCACAAACTCGCAGACGCGGGCCCGGAATGGAACCATCGTTGATTGCGTTACGCACCGCTGTGCTCGCCGCATCTCCAGCGCCTTCCGTGCCCATGTCGCGTTCTGCGGTGAATCCGGCCATTAAATCCGCGCGCGCCGCAAGCGTGGCTTGAATGGTCCGTTGCGGTACAGACTCGCGCACCGTCTGCATGCCCTCGTTGCCTGGATGCAAAAACAGATGGACGTGCGCGTCTATCATTCCGGGCATCAGCGTGCGGTCGCCGAGATCGATCATTTCAGCGCCAGGGGGATGCGTCACCGTAGTGCCTACTTCAGCGATGCGCTCGCCGCGCACCAGAACCTCTCCCGGAGAAATAATTTTTCCGGAAGCCACGTCCAACAGGCGCGCTGCGTGAAGAACGATCGTGCGCGCAGACGGAGTTTCATTTTCAGTTTGCGCGGAAGCAGGCTGAAAATGGAAAGCCACAGCAAAAATCACGGCGAAAATGATGAAGAAACGTTTTAGTGTCATAAGGCGCAGATGATACCATCTCGCTCGCCCGCCGCTCCTATGATTCAATAGCGACTTCGGTTTGCAGGCAAATGCAGATGCATTGCTGCCATCCCTTTCCGGCGGAATGAGAATGACGAACTCGCCAAGAGCGCCAAAAGACTTGAAAAAGGCTGTGATTCTTGCACGCGGCCTTGGGAAAAGAATGCGTCAACCGGATCCCTCTGCGCCGCTCGCAGGCGGACAGCGTCACGCCGCTGATGCTGGAATGAAGGCCATGATTCCGATTGGGCGGCCGTTCCTCGATTTTGTTCTTAGCGCCCTCGCAGACGCCGGAATCGCCAGCGCGTGTTTGATTGTTGGTCCAGAGCACACCGCCATTCGTAAATACTACAAATCGCTCGCGCCGCGCCGCAGCGAAATCCACTTTGCCATTCAGGAGCATCCGATCGGCACCGCCAATGCCTTACTCGCAGCGCGCGCATATACTGCAAACGACCCATTTCTTACTCTCAACTCGGACAATTACTATCCCGTCGAGGTTTACAAGGCATTGCGCGCTCTGGGAGAGCCGGGGCTGCCCGCCTTTGAACGCGAAGCTCTTCTGCGAGAGAGCAACATTCCGGAGGAGCGAGTTCGCGATTATGCGCTGCTGCGCATCAGCGATTCCGGATATCTCGAAAAGATTATCGAGAAGCCGGGCGCGCGGCTGTCTGATACTCAGGCCGGAGAAGAGGTCTTTATCAGCATGAATTGCTGGCGATTCGATTCCGCTATTTTTCGCGCTTGCGAAGCGGTGCCCCGCTCGGCGCGCGGCGAATTCGAGCTGCCCGAAGCCGTGCAGTTCGGCATCGCCAACCTCGGCCTGCGATTCAAAACCATTCCATTCCGCACCGGCGTGCTCGATCTTTCCCGCCGTTCAGACATCGCCAGCGTCGCCGAGCGCCTTCGCGCCGTGCGCGTCGTTCTATAACTCGCTTATAGGTCACGCACCTGAAAATGGTAAATCGCAATCACCAGCGCGATGAGCAGGTAGAACCCGGCATAGCCGATCATCGTCGGGCTTGGAATCGATACATTTGCAAATGGCGAAAACGGAAGCGCCCCCGCAAGTGGCGTCTGCATTTCGAAGGCCGCGCGGCGCCAAATCGATTCGCTTGGCATAATCAAGCTCGTGACGACGCCGACCATCACCAGGCGAGCGCTCTCTGTGAATCCGCTCATTTGCTCGAGCCATCCCCCCATGAAAGCGATGCCGCACAGCCCGATTACGATGACGCCATTGGTGAGCGTCGAGAACCACGTCCCGAAGAGAAACGTGACCGACAGCGTGAGCAGGCACTCCAGAAGCACCAATACGCCGCCATGAAGCGCGTGCTCCGGCAGAACGCCGCCCAATACATATGCGACGGCAATCGTCCCCCCAAAAGTGAGGGCGACAAACCCCGCAATCATCACCGCAAATCCGATCCATTTGCCGGCGAAAATCTGCCAGCGCGGCACCGGCTTCGTGGCAATAGCATGGATTGTGCCGGAGCTTATTTCGCCGGAGATGGTGTCCACCGCAGTCAGGATGGTCATCACCACCGCGAGCAGATCCACTACATATAGGCCAACCATGAGCATCGCGCTCAATATCTGATAACGGATGAACGGGGCGGTCGCGTGCGTCTGAAAATCTTCAATCTGAAAGTGCAGAGCAGCGCCAAACAGCGCCAGAAAGCCCAGTCCTGCGATTAGCGCCGTCCACAGAATCTTTTTCCGCGCCGCTTCGCGAAACGTTATGCCGGCCATGATCCAGCATCCCATTACAATCCTCGGTCCTCGCCCATGATGCGCATGAATAGATCTTCAAGCGAAGCCTTTTCCACGGTGAACGAATAAATGTCAGCGCCGGATGCCACCAAATGGCGCAGCACATCGGGAAGAACGTCATTGGAATGCGCGCTGAGCGTCAGAACCTCTCCTTCAAGGTTCGCGAGGGTAGTCCACGGGCGCAAGCCGGTGACGGTTTCCGCCGACAATTTGCGCGCTCGCGCCGATACGTGCACTTCTTCTTCCCTGCCAATGTCGCGCAGTTCCTTTGACGCCACCACTTCGCCATCTTTCAGAAACGCCACATTGTCGCAGGTGATTTCCACCTCGCTCAGCAGATGCGAATTCAGAAACACCGTGGCGCCGCGGTCACGCTGCGCGCGAATCACATCGCGAACCAGCCGCCGGCCCATGGGATCCAGCCCCGAAGTCGGCTCATCGAGAAAAATAATCTCCGGCTCGTGAACGATCGCCTGCGCCAAGCCGATGCGCTGCATCATGCCCTTCGAGAAATCGTGAATGTGCTTGTCGCGATGCGGCGCGAGCCCAACCATCTCGAGCATCTGCGGAACGCGCTCTTTTAAACGTGACGTTGACATTCCGCAAAGCCGTCCATGCAGCTTGAGAAGCTCGCCGGGCGTGAGCCAGTCATAGAATCGGAAATGCTCCGGCAGAAATCCAATTTTGCGCCGCGTCTCCACGTCCCCTGCAGGATTGCCAAGCAGAAATGCCTGCCCGCTGGTCGGCTTCACCAGCCCGAGCAGCATTTTTATCGAAGTGCTTTTCCCCGCTCCGTTGGGGCCGAGGAATCCGAAGATTGAGCCGCGCGGCACAGTCAGAGAAAGATCGCGCACCGCAACCTTATTCCCATATTCCTTGCGCAAGTTCTCAGTTTGTATGGCGAAGTTTTGCGAGGATTCCAGGGCTTTCTCCTCGGCTCACCGCAGCGAATTGGCCAGCGAAACAGCGTCTCCCGAATTTCCGTATCCCGTGAGCGAATAGACCGTGCCGTTCTTCGCCCACAGCAGCGTATAAGTTGGTCCGCGTCGCCCAGCCATATTGAGCAGCGTGCCCTGCACCCCGTTTACTTTCACAGTTTCGTACGAGCGCATGAAGCGCGGTATCGGCGCTGCCAGCGTCGATCTCCAGTTCACGTTGTTCAGAAATTGTTGGGCCTGAGCTTGAGTCATTCCGGCAAGTTCGAGCCCGATTTCTGCCAGTTGTTGCACATCAAGGCCGTTCGGCACATTCACCGTCGGGCTCGGTCCTTCACTCAACACCACGCAATCTGTGTATTGCGTCGTGTGCGGCGTGGGAGTGGCAACGTTAGCCGTCGCGCTTGGCCGCCCCGGGCAAGTTCCATAACGCGCTCGCACTTCGCGCGGAATTGTCACTTGGACCTGCGCTCCATCCACCGATTGCGGCACGGTTAAATCGGGGCGTCCCGCCTCTTTCAGAATTGCCTGCAAGCGCTCGCGATCCACCGTCAGCGTGAGCGCATGGATTCCTGTCACGAATATCTCAGGCTTGTCCTCGCGATCTCCGAGCAATTCGGCATGAAATCCCGCGAGTTGGCTGGCGGCCGCGGCATCAGCCGCGCTCTGCGTTTTTTCGCTCTGCGTGACGGTCACTTTGTCGGAGATCATCCGGCTGACCATGTTTTGCAGCGTCGGATTGGCATCCGGGCCGACAAAGCTGGACAGATTGACGTTCACGGCTTGCACTTTCTGCACGCGCAGCGAACCGAAAAATCTACTCGTCAGACGCCGCGTCGCGGGCAGGCTGATCCACGCAATAATAATCACCGCCGCCGAAACTATGAACCACACCGCGCCGCGTTTTCTTCCAGAGGTTCCGGTTGTCATCATTGTCTCCTATGACTAAAAATCGTAAGACGCCCCAACCCAGCAGCCCGTTACGCTGCAATGCAAGTCATTCGAAAGATTCACGCGAAACAATCTTTACTTTCGAAGCCTCTTCAAGCCCCTCACAAATCGCGCCAGCGCATTTGGAGTTTTTCCGGATTTTCTCCGAATTCGACAGACAGATATATTGGCATTGTTGCGGAATCCGACCCACGCAATCGCGCCGGCGTCCGACCGAACCCTGGAAGGAAATTCTACGAGGGCGCAGTAGCTATTTTTTGATCTTTCAGTTTCAGAGCTTCGACGCCGATTTTGCCGCCAAGCCGCGCTGCATCTCGCTGGCTTTACGGGAAACGAGGTTCAGGCCATGTTCATGCGCGTCATGAGCAAGCTCTCCGAGGCGTGCGCGCGCGGCGGATGGGTCGACGCGCAATTCCAGTTCACCGAGCGCGAGCCTCGTGTCGCACTCAATACTGTAATAACTCAAGTGGCGCGAAGCTGCGCGCACATTTTCAAGTTTGCTCCGCGGCGCTGAAAAATCCGGCGTTGTGCCAGCCTTGGCACGCGCCGCGATTTCGGCCGTCTCAATGCGCGCATCCATGATTGCGGCGGGCAGCTTCAGGTCCGGATCAGCACTGCTGGCGCTGAGAGCGATTGCCTCGGAGACGGTTTGACGCGCGTCGGCGAGTTTGCTCTCGTGGAGCAACACACGGGCGAGATCCGTTTCTGCGTGAACTTCGTCCATCACCGCATTTTCCGCGCGAAATTCCGCCAGAGCTTTTCGCAGCGCCTGCTCGGCCGCCGGAAATTTTCCTTCCTCAATGGAAACCTGCGCAAGCGCCGCTTCTGCTTCCGCGACGGAGATTTTGCTGCCCTTCTGCTGAAAAATATTCAATGCCTTCTGAAAGCTCTGTCGCGCCCCGGGAAGGTCGTAAGAGGCCATCTGGATGCTTCCCATAACCATGCCTTCATTGGCAATGTCGCTGCTGTCTTTCGTGCGGCGTCCTATTTCCATGGCCTGCTCTGTGTAATGCTTCGCGCCGGCAATATCGCCTTCATACAGCCGGAGCGAGGCAATGCTGTAGAGGGCGTAGGCGATCCCATTCGGATCGAAAACTTCAATCTGCTTTCGCGCACGCGTGTACTGGATTTCCGCTTCGCGCAATTGGCCGCGGAGCACGAATATATCGGCGAGATTGCTCAGCGCCGCTCCTGCGTGCAGCAGGTCGCCGCATTCGGTCCAGGTCGCCGCGGCCTGGCGGTAGAGCTTTTCGGCTTCGGCGATTTGGCCCTGGTTCTCATAGCCGATGGCCATGTTGTTGAGAACCACACCGGTTTTTTCGTGTTCGCCTAATGGTCTGAGCAGCGCCAGAGCGCGTTTGTAAAGTTCGCGAGCCCCCTCAAGATCGCCAAGCGACCCGCGCCGATCGCCCATGGTGCGGAGCGCGTCGGCGGCGTAAAGATGATTGCCGGCGGCCATGAAAATATCGTAAGCCTCTTTGCAATAAGCTTCGCCGCCCTCGGGATGTGGTCCGTAAACCACGTTAATGCACTCGGTCAGGCGAAAGTGAGCGTAGAGAAGTTTTTGTCCCCGGGAAGCGGCTTCAGCGGCGGCCTTCTCAAAAAACGGCTGCGCCGCGCTCGCGCCTCCAGAATAGGCGGCGAACTGACCTTGCCAAAAATCGATCCGCGGGTCTTCAGACTCGGGCGGTGGCAGCTTCCGGAGCTGCTGAATTATGGCCATGGCCTCATCGCGGTGAGTGGGATTATTGAGCGCGATGATGAGTTGTTCGGCGTAATCCACACTGTCAGGATAAAGCGAATAGAGCGCACGATAGGCGCTAACCGCTTTGTCCGGGTTTTGAGTGCTCAGGTAATACGAGCCTTCAATCTGCAATTTATCTACTTCGGGAAGAGCGGAAGAAAGTTCGTAAGCGGTTTTGATTTCAGCTTTGGCCTTCTGATCATAACCCAAGCCCGCCCACGCTCTGTAAAGCATCAGGTGAACCAGCGCAAAGCGCGGTGCAAGCTTTTCCGCTTGCAGGAAAAGATCTTTGGCGGCTACGACATCGGCGTCCCGCAATTTGGCGAGGCCGAGAGAATAAAAACGGTTGGCATCGGGATCGGAAGGCAGAGAAGAGACGACACTAACTTCCTCCGATTCGCTGATCATGGGCAAGTCGAGACGCTCGCGCAGGGCGACGCCCACTTTTGCCACCAATCCAAAAAATTGTTTCTCGCTGCCCGTCTCCTCACCCTCGTACAAAATTTCGCCGGTTTGCGCATCCTGCAGGCGAAAATCCACGCGCACAACTTCGCTCTGCGGGTCGCCGAGGGCCGCGAAAGAGCCGAGAACAAGAAGATCGCTATCAAGCGCCTTTCCGATGCGCGAGGCAGTTTGCTGGCTCAGCGAATCGGTCGTCGACCACGGCGAGTCTATGCGGAACTGCGCCACGTTCTCGCCAGGGACGACGCGCAATTTGCCGCCCGCGCCGAGTTCGGTGCGGAGCATTTCCGTCAGTGCGGTGGAAAACCAGGCATCGCTGGTTCTCCCAGAAGCATTCTGAAAGCCGAGTACGGCGACGGAGCGGCGCAGGGAACCAACGTCTACATTCAATGGCGCGGCAGGAGCACGAACAACAGGCGGGCGTTTGAGAAAAACGAAAAGTAGAGCGGCTGCGACAATCCCTATTGCCGCACCGACCGGATGCAGCCAGCGCCGCCGCGAAATTCCAGGCGCACGTGCCGGCACACTGACGGAAGGATTATTTTTCGCAACAGCCGCCGGAACAGCGGCAGGAATTCCAGTTTCGGCGAGGACCGGCGAATCTTCCACCGTTACTGGCGCGATGAAGCGATAGCCGCGCTTCGTAACCGTTTCGATGAAGCGCGGATTATCAGCGTCGTCATCGAGCGCCGCGCGCAATCGCTTCAGCGCCGCATTCAAGCTGCCATCAAAATCAACATAAGTTCCCGCTGGCCACAACTCCTGCCGGAGCTCTTCGCGCGTTACAATTTGGCTTGAGCGCTCCAGCAGCATGGCGAGAATATGGAATGGTTGCTCTTGAAGGCGAATGCGCACGCCCTTGCGCGTTAGGCGGGCATTCTCCAAGTCTGCTTCAAAAAGTCCAAATCGAAACAGCCGAGCTGTTGCGCGAACGCTCACAGGGCCTCGCCGGAGCCTGAAGTGTTGCGGCGGAGTATATCACGAGTTGGCGCCGAAGCCGCTGATTGTCGGGCACGCTCTGCAAGCGATACTTCTGTTCGTGGTATTAACGTTAAGCTCCGCATTCTCAGTGCGCTGGACTTTTACCTCGCTTGCATCAACGTTTCATCTCGCTGGCATTGCAAGAATTTCACTTCCTCCTCAAAGATGGCCAAGTGGCACGGAATTAGGTCACTGACGGCGCAAGGCCTCGCGTTTTCAAGGAATTAGCAGGTCATAAGAATGTAGTCGGTTTGTCCTTTGACGGCGGCACCATTCTCCGGTATTTCATCGCGTTCAGATGCGGAGATTTTCTTACGCGCTGTCGTAAGGAGGCCCGACGATGGAAAAGCGAATGGGACGAAGCAGCGGGAAAATTTTTGGCCGAGCCATGTTCACGGTGGTGTGCGCGCTGCTTGCCGCGACAGCGGCTTATGCGCAGACAACGGTGCCAATCGCCCCTAATGTGACGCCGCTGCCAACGCAGCAAGCGCAGCGACCGAATAGTGGGCGCCCGCCAGGCTACGGCGTTCTCGCGGGCTACGTGTTCTGGGATACGAACGCGGTTAAGCACACCCCGGCCAACAGTTGCACCGGCGTCAACGTGAGTGTGGCTCGAGGGGGTGCGATCGTTGGCACGTCCTCCGCCAATATAGCCTACATGCAAACCGTCGGCGCTTACGCCGTCTGCAAGTATGCCGTGAAGTCGCTGCCCCAAGGGCTGGACTTGCAGGTCGGAGTGAATGTCGCCTCAGGCGCGTTTTCCCCCGCCGCGCTGTCGGAACAAAGCAAGACCGTCAACATCAGGGGCGGCGCAGGAGGGATGTGCTTCGGGCCGGTTGTGCCCTCGCAGACGGAATTGCTGGGGAATTGGCAGACCTGCCCGGGCTACGCGGAGGATGTGAACTTTGTCCTCGTGCCCGCCCGAGGGTTGTTGCCCTCGCGGGTTGCAGGCCCGGTGCGTGTCGCGCCAGGAACGCCGATCCAGCAAACTGGACCGCTTATGAATGCTGGTGCGCAGCAGACGATGCTGGCCGCGCAGGCGAACCCGCTGTTGGCCGATGGCGGTAAGCAGTCACAGGGTGTACTAAATGGCCAGTCCAGGACTGCGATCACTAACTCGACGTTCACGGGCGGCATTCAACCGGTCGCAGTACCCAAAGTTGGGGCGAGCCAATCCATGAGCGCGACTGGGAACGCGGCTAACCCGAGACTGCTTGCGCCACCCCAGACCGTTGCGCCCACAGACTCGCCTTCGCTGAACGGCGGGACCAGTGGGAACAGCACTGTCGTCACGAATAGCTCACTCTCGCTCAGCGGCGGAACCAACCAGGGCACCTCTATGACGGTTGCGCCACCCTCGCCGGCAGCGAGTGCCCTCTTGAACACAGGGTCTAGCGGCGGCTCTGCGCCCGGGCCTAACTCCAGTTTACAGCCGCTTATGCCGCGCAGCAGTTCCAACACGAGTTCTGGAGGCACGGGCTCGATGACCTTGAAGCCACTCATTCCGCGTGGGAATTCAAGCGGCGACTCAAACACCGGCTCGGCCAGCGGTTCGGAGAAGCCTCTCGCGAATGCGGATGTCCTTAACCTGCTGAGCGCTCGCACCTCCGAGCAAGCCATCCTCGACAGGATCCGAAACCATCCGGCCACCTTTGACGTGTCCAATCAAGCCAGAGCGAGCTTCGACAGAGCCTGCGCCGGAATTAAACACCCCGGTGTGCCCACCAGCGCGTGGGCGACAGAAATTAAGCACGTCTGGGACACCATGGTGAACGTTGTGATCTGCCAGCAAACGAACGGACGGGGCGGAGAGGGTGCCTGCGATTTGACTCCGCTGCAGTCCTTGCCGAAGAACACGTCGGCAGGGCCCACGCCTACTGACTCGAAAGTGCCTGGTCGGAGCAAGTATGACGCGATCACGCTGGAATCCGGCGCTACCCAAGACACGCGCTTTGCCAACTGGGCAAATTCTGGGCAAGCGCCCAACAATGGCTCGCCGTCAACCTCTCAGGTAAAGCCGGCGATGAACGCCGTCGGCGCGGTTTACGGCCAGAGTGGAAACGCGCCACGCGGAAACAGCAACGCGTGTGATGTGACGCAAATTCGGCTGAGGATTGGTACCGGCGGCGACGACCTGCGCGGCGGCCAGGATAACCTGAACGTCCTGATTTATCTTACAGACGCTAAGCCTCGAGTCGCGCTGAATGTTAACAGCAGCGCAAACTGGCGAAACAATAGCACGCACAGGGTGGTCATCCCCATAAAACCGCCAGTCTCACCGGACGAGATTAAGGCAATCAGGCTGTTTCACATCGCTGACGGCGGCTTTAACGCCCAGAGCCTTGAGAACGGGATTATGGCTACTCCAGCAGCGCCGATCCAGATAGCAAAGGCCTTTCAATCGCCAGATAACTGGGATATGTCCGGTCTGGCCGCCTCTGCGCTTGGAAATGGCGCGGGCCTCAGAATCGCAACTTACGGTTTCCACCGTTTCACCGGCAGCAATCCAGACCTTGTCATCTACATCCCGCGGAGAGTGATGGCGAGAGCGTGCGGCA
The DNA here is from genome assembly GCA_035933545.1 of Candidatus Acidiferrales bacterium. Classification (GTDB taxonomy): domain Bacteria; phylum Acidobacteriota; class Terriglobia; order Acidiferrales; family UBA7541; genus DAHUXN01. The sequence continues at coordinate 37,082 of DASYYQ010000009.1, forward strand.
CGGGCCGACCGGCAGCTAACGGTGGCAGCGGTTCTGGTGGTGGTACCGGCTCTGGGCTGAACCCTGCACTTAATCCTGGCGGCTC
>DASYYQ010000103.1:0-6777 GCA_035933545.1 Candidatus Acidiferrales bacterium
GACGGCCACATCGCTCCCGGCGCGTCCGTCGCCGTGTGCGCCGCGCAAGGCATCATCGGCTACGGCAATTCGCCGTGCTCGCCTCTGGCCACGATTTACACCGACGCAACGCTCGCCACGCAAGCCGCAAATCCGTTTGTCGCGGACAGCAACGGCGATTACGGCTTCTGGGCGCCGCCCGGCACATATCAAGTGGAAGTCTACGGCCCGCAAATCGGCGCCTACATTCAAACCGTCACCGTGCCGTGCGTGCCGAACACCACCACAACGGGCTGCGGTTCCGCCGCCACGCAGGGCAACAACACCTGGACCGGTGCGAACACTTTCAATGGCGACGCGCTTTTCAAATCCGGTGATCCGTGGTTCGACGTGAAAGCCTTCGGCGCGAAATGCGACGACGTCACGGACGACACTGCCGCATTGCAAGCCACGCTCGCCGCGGTTCCTGCTACCGGCGGCCTCGTCGAAATTCCCGGCGTCTGCAAATTTACGCAAACGCTGGTGGTCAACGCACCCAACGTCACCATCGAGGGCAAGGGCCATTTCCAATTCATCACGCAGAACGCGCCGGTAACGTATCTCGATTACCAAGGGGCGAACGGCAACGCCATTTTTGTCGGCGCGCAGGGATTCAAAATGCGCGACGTGGGAATCAAATATCCCACTACCATCGGAGGCCCGCTCGCGCCGCCCGCTGTGCCAACTCTGACGCAAGTCGCCGGCAGCGGCTGTCCTGCGGAGCCGTATTACGCGCAATCAACTTACGTTACTGCGCAAGGCGAAACATCCGTTTCCGCGGAAGCGACGTTCACCACCACAGCGGGGAACTGCCTGCAAGTAACCTCGCCGCCATCCGTCAGCGGCGCGACCGGCTGGAATCTCTACGTCTCTTCCAACCCAAACAACGAAACGAAGCAAAATGCCACGCCGCTCGCCATAGGCGGAACCTGGACGTTCACCGGCACTCTTGCGAACCTCGGCTACCGCCCTCCGTTCAACACCACTGCCTACTCCGCGATTTATGACGACAACGGCGCGCAGCTCGACGGCGTGAAAATATTCACCGACGCCGCATCTTCCGCAGGCACTGCTTCCATGGCCAACGGCTACACGGGTTTCGGCTGCTGCGGCAATTTGCATAACGTTTACATTGCCGGCTTCGGCGTAGGCGTCGCAGGCGCGGGCTCGAACAACGATTTCTCCGTCACCGACAGCTACATTCAGTCCAACTACGTCGGCGCGTTCATCGTCAACGGCGCGGACATCAACATCGTGCGCGACGATTTCGAAGGCAACGTCGCCGGCAATGTGAAAATGCTTTACGGTTCGCCCTACACCATCACGCAAAATTATTTCGAGCAGCAGGGAACCAATCCGCCTTCGTACAACGTGCAGGTCGGCGACACCGCCATTCCGCCGCAAGGATTCGCGCCCACGCCCGGCGCCGTAGTTATCGCCGGAAATTTCATGCAGTGCAATTTAACGGCGTATCCGCCCTCGCCCATTGTCATCGATACAACCGCTTCTCTGCGCATCGAGCGCAATTCATTTTCGCAATGCGGCCACCAGAACATCATCGACAATCTCGCAGGCGCTGGCGCAAGCATCAAAGTCCTCGGAAACATTTCTGACGCCGCGCCGCTTTCGTGGATCACCTCGGCCAGCGGCCTGGCCGAAAGCGATCTCAGCGGCACGCAGCTCACTCCCGGTACGCCGTTTTTCTATGGCTTGGGCGTCGATTCGTCGGCAGGCAATAGCTCGCTGCTTTTCCGCGCCGCCGGAAGCAGTGCATGGAATTTGAACGCCTCCACTTCCGCGCTTTCTTTTGGCTTCAACGCGCACAATGGCGAAAACACGCTCCAACTGAAGCCCTTCGGCTCGCAAACTTTCGCCAGCGTGCAAAGCAATTACGCGATGGACGCCGCGGAGGTCATCGTCACGCAATCCGGCGCGTCCGCCGCATTCGACGCGGGCCTGGGCAACACATTTGAAATCACGCTCACCGGCAACGTCACTTCCAGCACACTCACGAACGTCCAGCCCGGCCAGTGGCTCGCTTTCATCATTTGTCAGGGCGGCTCGGGCGGCCCGTGGACTTTCGCCTGGCCCTCCAATGTTTTTGGCGGCGGCACGATCGGCAGCGTCGGCGGGAACTGCAGCACGCAAACTTTTTACGCCAGCGGCTCGAACGCCTGGGCCGTCGCACCCATGATGATGGATTTGTCCACCGGCGTCGCAGGACTTTCTCTGCCCGCCGCGGCCGGCGCCGTTCCATACTTCACGGGAGGCTGGACGAATGGAAACTGTTTGCAAGCGGGTGGCTCGATAGGGCTGATCACGGTGACCAATGCCGCGTGCGGCACCGGCGGCGCGGCCAACATTGACATCAACGGCTCCGCCGTCAGCTCGCCAAATTTCAACGGAACCGCTCCCGCGCCAGATAGCGGGTACACGCTTGCAACCTGGAAAGTCAGCGGGTCGAACGTATCCGTGGAAGTGCCCACCGGCGGCGGAGGCGGCGGCTCACCCGGAGGCTCTGCCACGCAGATTCAATATCGCGCCAGCCCTTCGACTTTCGGCGGCATTGCGGGAAGCACGGTCACAACGCATGGCGGCGTGGCCATAGCGCCCACAGGCGACACTCCAGCGTTGCAGCTCGCGCCCAATGCCGGAACAATCAGCGATCCGCTGCAGGTTTTCTCGACCAATGCCGTCGCTGTTCCGTCCGCGCCGTCCACGGGACAAACTTCCGGCGGCTTGCTCAGCGCGCGCACTGACTACGTGAAAATTGTCTATGTGGATTTTCGCGGCGTGGCCACCACGCCCTCCAGCGAAGTCTCCCAATCCATCTCCGCCAGCAATTTGCTCACCGTGTCTTCGCCTTCCGCCTCGAATGGTGCCGCAGGCTGGCTGCCGGCAATCTCCTCGGCCAGCGGCGCTGAAACGCTGATCGCGGTGACCTCCGCGAACTGCACGCCGGCCACCGGAATGCCGGAATCGGCGAATGCCATCTGCGCCATCGGCGCGAATTACACTGAGCCCGGCGCGGGATTCGTTTCCGGCAGTTCGCTGCCCGGCTCGAACGCCTCGGAAATAAAGTCCTTCTACGTGGACGCGGCAGGCAACGTGCATTGCCAGAGCTGCTCGCCGTATAGCGGAAGCGTTTCCGCGACAGCGCCCTCGACAGTGGGCTGCAGTGACGCAACCGCAACTCTCACCGGAGTCACCACCGCAATGGCCGTCGCCATTTCGCCGCAAACCAGCCCCGGCGCGAACGTCTCCTGGTCCGGCTTCGTCTCTGCCGCGAATACGGTGGATGTGCGCCTTTGCACGCTGGCCGCTTTCACTCCTTCGGCAGTCACCTTCAACATTCGGGTGCTGCCATGAAGCCCGCCCGCGCAGTCAGTCCCGCGCTTCTCGGCGCGGTTCTCGCAAGCCTGTTCGGGGCCATCTCTGCGTCCGCGCAAATGATTCCCGGCGGAGCGACCGGTGTTCTCGGCTCGCGTCAGGGCGGACCGTTTTACACCAACGCGCGCACCGATTTGACCTTCGCGCCCATTCCTGCGCCGCTGCCGAGCGTCGGCGGTTCCACGGGAGCAGGAACCTGCATCACACAGCCCGGCTACAACAATCTGGTCTGCCGCGTCACAGACATCACCACGGAAAATAGCAGTGGCACGGCGCAGCAACAGGATTTTGACACCTGCTGCGGCGGCTGGGCCGATCTGCCCGCATGGAACTCCGATTCCACCATGTTCTTCATTCAGAACAACGGCAGCGGCGTCATTCTCGTCTATCTCAACGATTCCGGCGCGACGGCCGCGTTCACGCCCCTCTACAGCGGCAGCTCGCTCGATAGCGGCCTCATCGCTTCCGCGCAATGGAGCCGCGCGAATCCGAATCTTTTCTACACCGTCGGCGACGGCGCAGGCTGCGGCGCCAGCACTCAGCTTGTGGAATGGACGGTGAATCCGCCGAACGCGCCAGTGTGCGGCGGAACAGTATTCGACCTCGCCACGCTCGCGAATTGCGCCCCCATGACCGGCAACAAGCTCATGGAATATTTCGTGGACCAATCCGGCCAGAATTTTTACTTCCTCGCAGGACCCGCAGCGCAGGGCACAGGATATCTCGTCGGCGAAGTCAATCTGAGCAATGGCTGCCGCTGGATGAACACGCTCACGCAGCAAATCGGCGGCAACTGGGGACCAACCGGCCAGGCCGCGCAGGGCGATACGATGAGCATCACCGCCACTGTCGCCGACGGCACGAACGCCACCTACACCACCAGCGCATCGGACGTGACCGCAGGCCCCTACAGGATTAACGTCAATGACCTCGTGACTGTGACCGGCACGACCAATTGTGGCGGCGCGCTGAATGTCGCTCAGGCCACCGTCACGGCTGTCTCCGGCAGCACATTTTCAGTCGCCTCCACGGAGACCTGCTCTTCGGCTTCTGATTCGGGCAGTGCCGTTCATAACTATTACATCCACGGCCTGCGCGGCTCGCTCGACGGCACAGTGGAAATGCTGGGACCCTCGGGCACAGAACAGAATCGTCATTTCTGGCTGATGAATTCGCTTAACGTAAATGTAGACAATACCGGCCAGTTCGGAACCAGCTTCAACAATGGCCACTTCACCAGCGCCTATTCCCATTTCATTTTCAACGGCGCGCACACGGCGGATTCGCAATGGTGCAAACTCGGGAAATTCTCGGTGCTCTTCGCCAGCCCTTCTTCTCCGTGGAGCGCCCTCATCCCCACGCAGGCGTACTGCGGAACCGGAACCTACACCTCCGGCGATGACCATCCTTCCTCGTCGAACGACATTTCCAGCGAGGACAACTATCCGGTTTTCACTTCCACCATTTATGAGCCGTACGGCGGCACTCCAAGCTACGCCTGGCAAAACGAAATCCTTGCCAGTTCGCAAGCGAATCTCGGCACAACCTGGCGCTTCGGCGCGAGCTACTCCACCGGAAATTCCTCATTTTTCGATTGCCAGAACGACATCGGCACCGTCTCTCCAAACGGCAAATGGTTCCTCTTCACCTCTGACTGGGGCAACACGCTCGGCACGGACGCAAACGGCAAGAACCGCTGCGACGTCTTCGCCATGAAGCTGCAATGATTTCCGGTTTGCGTGGGATTGTCACCAAGGAGCAATCGCTGGGGACGGCGCGCGCGTCATTATGACGCTGCCGCCAGAGCACGATGCTCCCAGGTGTACAGATTGCACCAATCGCCCACGCGAATGAGTTTCATCCCTTGCCGCTGCATGAAACTCTCGTGCATCACGGGATTGAGGTACACTAAAAACATCGCCCGCGGATTCGCCCGCAGCGAATCCTCGATGTTCGAAAGCACTTTTTCCATGATTGCGCCGCGAAAAGGATTGTAGAAGAAAAGCACGCTCTGTCTCGCAGGAAGCGTAAACTCCCGCGCATCCATGCACACGGAAGCGGCCGCTTGGCATTTCGCCATTCTCATTTTGCCGAGATTGGCCACCGCAGCCAGATGGAGCGGTTCTGCCATTTCGACTCCGACGACCTCTCGAAAGCCATGCGCCGCTGCCCATGCGAGAGCGCGGCCCTTGCCGGACCCAAAATCAACGAAGGTGAAATCGCGAAAGTCTGCCACGCGGCGCAGCTCACGGAAGGCCCAGCGTAGGTATTTCGGTTCGACTGGATCGTATGCGGCATAATCTCCGCGCGGCTTCTCCTGCCCGTCCTTGCGCGTATCAATCCTGTAATACAGATCGGAAAGCTCGGACGTCCAGTGATAGAGCGCTCCCCGAAGAGCCGCAACAGGATGAACAAAAATGCGGTATCGCGCCCTCAGCGCACCTTGCACGCAAGCACCACTCTTACCAGCTAAATTGGGCGGTTGCTTTCCTTATATAGCGGCGCGTCAAATCGGACGAGTCGTGTTTCACACGATTTATTTCGAGTGATTCGCCCTACAGTACCCTACGCTTTTTTCGACAGTCTGCAACCGAGCTTTCGTCGCCATCCCCAGCCGTCTCGCCATTCGCGACTGCGCAAGCCATCATCACGGCCGGAAAGCGTGCCTTCCCGAATGGCGCCTGCCGCATTTTTGAAGGAGTTCAGCGTGCAAATCGAATTTGCATCGTTCGTTCGCTCGCATCCGGCAATTTCCGGAGCCATCGCCGCCTGGCTCATCGGCAACATCGCCGCCGCGCTGCCTTCGCCCGACGCCAAGTCCGGCAAGCTCTACAAATTCGCCTTTGCCTTCATGCACGGCATCGGCGGCTCCATCCCGCGCATCGGAGCCACGCTCTTTCCGCAGTACGCAAAATATTTCGGCGCCGCCGCCGTCACACCCGCGCCGGCCCCGCCTGCGGTCAAGCCCCAGTAGACTCGGCGAAATCACTTAGCTTTTCCAGGACGTGTGCATTCGTCTTTGTCTTATTCGCCCTTCAGATCCGGCTTTTCTTTCGACTTTCACTTTCAACTCTCAACTATTATCTCTCGCTTTTCGTTGTGAGAACTGATCACTGAACACTCATCACTGATCGCTGTTTTGCGTGTCTGCTTGTCACTCGTCACTGTATTTCGGAGCCCAGCATGCCCAACGGTAACGGAAATGCTCTGTGGAAAACCATGGCGCTTATGGCCTTCAGCGCGCTCGGCGGCTGCATCACTACCGCCTACTCCGTCGGACGCAACATCGTCACGCGCACCGACGTCGAGCAAATGATCGCCACCGAATCGCCCTACGCGCTCGATAAGGCCGATATTTACAATCGTCTG
>DASYYQ010000115.1:0-9538 GCA_035933545.1 Candidatus Acidiferrales bacterium
TGATTCCGACGTCACTTTTTGGGGCATTTCTCAAGACGACGCTTCCGGCACGCGCGAATTCCTCAACGAATTTGGCGTGAAGTTCCCTTCCCTGCTCGACTCCAACGGCTACAAAGTCTCCAAGCAATACGGCCTGACCAATGTGCCCAGCATTTTTCTGATTGAGCCGGATGGCAAAGTTCACACGGCCTCGGTCGGATTTACCAAGATTGATCTTGAGAACATTTCGAAGGAACTGGCGAAGACCACCGGAAAGCCCGCGCAGCCTGTTTTTCTTCCTGGAGAAAAAGTTCCCGACTATCGCCCCGGTTGAGGCTCGAAACGCTAGGTTCCGGCGGAACCTGCGCATCACCGCGAAGCAGAGACAATCACAGAGAATCTTCGTCGAGCAGCGGTTTCTTGTGTTTCGGTGGCTTCAGCCGCCGGTCGGGAATAATCCGCTCGGCTGGCGGCGGGCCCGCGTTCTCTCGCGCGATTCTCCGCGCCTCCGTGCCCTTCTCGAACTTCGGCTTTTTTCTTTTCCGCGCCATCTCGCACCGCCCGCGCTCCATCGCTTGAATTCAGTTTACGTTTCGGCGCCGCGCGTGTAAATAATCTCTGCGGTGCAACGCCCGCCCGCGTCATGGCAAACACCGGGCATCGCCGCAGCATCCATCATTGACATTGTGATATTGACATTATGATTGCGAAAAAAATACGAGCCACTTTAACGTCCGTAACCGTGATCGTCATCGTGGCTCTCGCCCTTCGCGTGGCCTTCACGTGGAATTATGTCGAAAGCCATTCCCATCAAGCGCTCAGCGTCATTCCTTTCATGTATGAATCCGCGGACATCGCCGTTTCCGTCGCGCAGGGCCACGGATTCAGCTCGCCTTTTCGCATCCCTACCGGCCCCACTGCCTGGATGACGCCCGTTTACCCTGCGCTTCTCGCCGGAGTTTTTCGCATTTTCGGGATCTACACTTTTAACTCTTATCTCGCGGCCGCCGGCCTCAACATTCTTTTCGTCAGCTTCGCGTGCATTCCTATTTTTTATGCCGGCAGGCGCATCGCCGGTGTGGGACTCGGCACAGGAGCCGCATGGCTGTGGGCCATTTTCCCCAATGCGATTCTGCTTACTTACGAAAGCATGTGGGAGGCCTGCCTTTCCGCGCTACTCGCCGCGATTATTTTGTGGGCCACGCTTACGCTGTTCGAATCAGACCGTCCGCGCGACTGGATCGGCTACGGACTGCTGTGGGGCTTCACGCTGATGACCAATCCCACGCTGGCCTCGGTCTTGCCTTTTCTGCTTTTGTGGCTGGCGTGGCGCGCACGCAAAGAGCACCGCTCCTGGCTCGCTCTACCGACTATCTCGCTCGCTGTGGCTCTGCTCTGCTGCGTTCCGTGGACCGTTCGCAACTATTCCGTTTTCCACCGCTTCGTGCCGCTTCGTTCCGTCCTCGGATTGCAGCTCTGGCTCGGCAACAATCCCCAGGCGCAACCTCCGTGGCTCGGCAATCTTCACCCCATTAATAACCAAGGCGAGCGCGAGGAGTACATCCAGATGGGCGAATTGAATTACATGCGCCTGAAGGAGCGCGAGGCCATCCGCTACATGCGCGCGCACCCGCGCCACGTCGCCAAACTCTCTGCGGAGCGTTTCATTTCCATTTGGTCAGGAGGAGCGACGCACCCGCTGGAGGAGTTAGAGAATAGCGATTCGGGCTGGTTCGATTACGTCTTGCTGTTCAATGTTTTTGCTGCGATTGCCGCGCTCGCCGGCACCGTACTTCTCGCCATTCGCCGCAGCGTTTACGCATTTCCGCTGGCCGTTTTTCCGCTCGTTTTTCCCTGGGCTTACTATTTGACGCTTGCGCTGCCGCGTTATCGCCTCCCCATCGATCCCATCGTCATGTTACTGGCGGCCATCGCTGTCGCCGGGATTTTCCGCGCCCGTAAATTCTCAAAAAACTCAGCTGTGACCTGAAGAGCTGACAACTCCACATGAATAGCCAGAGCAGGTCGCTCCACGCCGGTTCGATATGAGCTGATGTTGCAGATTAAACTGCGGCCCGGTAGCGCCTAATTCCCCGGAGTTTTTGGCGTGCTCGGCGCTGAGGGAGTAGCGGCTGGAGTCCCCGGAGTGGTGGTGCGCGGCGCGCCTACCCCTGCCGTGTCCGACCCCAATCCCATTTTCTCCAAACTAAGTGCGTCCAGTTTTCCAGTGGGCGGCAAGCCATTGGCCGTCTGAAACCGACGCAGCGATTCGGCCATCCTGGCATCCCATTTCCCATTCGGATTGCCGGTGTAATATCCGCCGCGCTCGAGCGCCTCCTGTATCTGCTCGGTACGATCGCGCGAAGGCTGTCTTGGAAGAATTACGCGACGCCGCCACACATGACGCCGGCGCCGCCGCACGCGCCGTGTGCGCACCGTGGTTTTCTTATATTTGTAAGTAACGTGTTGAAGGCCGGCCTTCCTTGTGCGGCTGGCCACTGCTTTTCTCTTGTGAACAATGTGCGTTTTCGCGTGCTTAACGTGTCTCGCCGCCGCCCGTGCTGCGCTTGGCGCGAACCACAACGCCAGCATCAGCATCATGCCCAGCGCGCCTCGCTTTGTCACTTTGTTCACGATTTGCATCCGCCTCTTCAAGCCTCTCCGCCTAGTTCCCCGGCTGCGGAATCTTTCCCACGTGGAACATCGTATATTGCTGGCCGGTCCCGTCGGGATGAATCACTTTGAACAGCACATCTTCTCCCGGCTTCAGCTTGGCAATCGCGCGCTTGTAATCCTGAATATTCGTAATCGGCGCATGATTGATTTCCACAATCACGTCGAACTGCACGAGTTTAATGTCCTCCGCGAAGCTCGCCGGATCCACGCCGGTAACAATTACTCCCGTCTGCGTCACGCTCATGCGCAGATGCTGCAAGACTTCCGGCGTCAGCGCCTCCACGTGCAAACCAAGTGACGTTGGCGCCGATTGCAGCGGCGATTCCGCTTGGTCAGATACGGGCTGCGCATTCCCGGGATCATCCGGAAAGACTTTTGACATATCTGCGACGGCCACTTGCGCATTCACCGTTTTGCGGTTGTGCATGAACGTCAAATCCACGGGATGGCCGATCGGCGTGGCCACCACGGGATTAATCAAATCCGCCCCTGCATGTATCGGACGGCCATCGATCTGCGTAATGACGTCACCCGCCTGGATGCCCGCCTTGGCTGCCGGCCCTCCCGGCGTAACATATTCCACCACGACTCCGTAAGGCGCTCCGAGTTGCTGGTGCAACAGCGGGTCATGCACCTGATCTTCCTGGAAGCGAATGCCTATCGAACCGCGCACTACGCGTCCCGTCGTCACCAGTTGGTTGTAAACGCCAATCGCCGTATTCGAGGGCAGCGCAAATCCCACTCCTTCAAATCCTCTGCTGCCCGTATAAATCGCCGTATTAATTCCAATCACTTCGCCCGCCAGATTCACCAGCGGCCCGCCGGAATTTCCCGGATTGATGGCCGCATCCGTCTGAATGAAATTCTGAAACTGTGACGATCCGATGCTGCTTCCCGTGCGGTCCTTCGTGCTGACGATTCCAGCAGTCACCGTGCCATTCAGCGAAAACGGGCTGCCAAACGCCAGCACCCAATCGCCTACTTTCACTCCGTCCGAATTTCCCAGCGGCGCCGTCGGCAGCGGCCGGCCCGCATCGATCTTGATCACCGCCAAATCCGTCTGCTTGTCAATGCCCACCACATGCGCGGTATACGTCGTCGGGTCGCCATCCACGGCCACTTGAATTTTCGTCGCGCCATCGATAACGTGGTCGTTGGTCAGCACGTAGCCTTTTTTGTCCACAATCACGCCCGATCCCAGGCTCTTTTCCGACTCCGGCCCTTGCGCCCCCGGATCCTGCTTGAAAAATTTGTTGAAGAAATCCTGGAAGGAATCCTGTCCATGCCGCCCGGGCGTTTCTTTTGGCGCGTCAAACACTTCCGTTGTCGAGATGTTCACCACCGCCGGCTCGACGTGCGCCACAATTGTCGAAAATCCATTGGACAAATTCACCGGATCCGGCACTGCAATCATAGCCGCGCCGCTCCCGCCGCCGGCCGATCGCGTCGCCGCCACATGTCCCGGAATCAGCGTGCCTATCATGATGCCAATCCCCAGCGTCAAACCCACCAGCACGCCGGCAAAAATCTTGCGATGCCGCACCCAACTCACCAATTCCCTGAACTGAACGCCCATCTGCCTGCTCCCTTCAAACGCGCCACAATTGCCGTCAGCCTGCCTTAGTCCTGTGGATGCCAGTTGGATTATAGCACCTGCTATTCCCGTTGCCTGCTCGTATCATCTATTTTCATTGTTCCCCTGTCTTTGCGTCACCTGTTCGCGTGTACAGTCTTGCCCTACTCTCCACGTCCGCGGATTTACCCCGCTCCAATTCCAGAACTTCGGATGCTGAACTCTTATCTCCCGGGGTGTGAAGCATAGTACCTCCGTAAGCTTGCATTGCTTGCCACGCTGCGTTACTCTCCGGCTACCGTGCGTCACATATCACTTAGGGCTACTTTGCTTTGGGCTCTTTCCGGGCTATTTGCGTCTGCCGTTTTTGCCCAGCAGAATCCCACTCTGCCGCCATCGCCCACGCCCAAAAATCAAAAAACTGTCACCGACAAAATCCAGCCCGTGCCCGACTACTCCAAAGAAAGCTCAGTCATCGAACAGGCCAGCACCTCCTTTACCTTCCAAAATGACGGCGCAGCCCAGGAAATTGAGTACGCCCGCATTCGCATTCAAAGCGCTCAGGCCGTTCAAGCATGGGGCCAGCTCGTTTTCACCTATACAGCGAGCACCGATAAAGTCGCTGTCGATTTCGTGCGCGTCCACAAACCCGACGGCCACGTCACCACTGCCGGCCCGGACGCCGTTCAGGACCTTAGCTCGCCGGTCGAGCGTATCGCTCCCGTTTACACCGACATTCGCCAGATTCACATCACCGTCCCCGACCTCAGCGTCGGCGACACTCTGGAATATCAAATTCGCACCACCACCGTTCAACCTCTCATTCCCGGCCAGTTTTTCACCGTATGGAACGCTTCCAAGCAAGTAATCACTCTCGACGAAACCTTGCAGGTCAATGTCCCTGGCAAGCGCGACCTCCACATCAAGACAGCCAACGGCATCGCCGCTCCAAGCATTCAAAATCAAGGCGACCGCCGCATTTACACCTGGCACTCTTCGTTCCTCAAGCATCCGGATGATTCCGACGAGTCTAAAAAGAAGACGCCGGAGAAGCCCAAAGGCCCAGACGTTCAAATTTCCACTTTCGATAACTGGGCGCAAGTCGGCCAATGGTACGCCGAATTGCAAGCGCCGCGCGCCGCGGTTACCCCGCCGATCCGCGCGCAAGCGGACCAATTAGTCAAAGGCCTCACCGCTCCTGCCGCCAAAGTGAAAGCCATCTACGACTACGTCTCCAAAAATATTCGCTATGTCAGCCTTTCCTTCGGACTCGGCCGCTATCAGCCGCATGCCGCTGCCGACGTGCTCGCGAATCAATACGGCGATTGCAAAGACAAGGCCACGCTCTTCGAAGCTCTGCTCGCCGCTGAAAATATCAGCTCCTATCCGGTGCTCATCAATTCCGCGCAGAAGATTGATCCCGACATTCCTTCTCCGGGCCAATTCGATCACGTCATCAACATCGTCACGTTCGACGGCAAGCCTCACTGGGCTGACACCACTCCCGGCGTTGCGCCTTTCGGATTTTTAATGTCGCAATTACGCGACAAGCAAGCTCTCGCTATGCCCCCGAGCGCCCCTGCTGCGCTGCAAAAAACTCCCGTAGACCCGCCCTTCATGCCCGTCGCCAGCTTGACTGTGGACGGCACCGTCGATTCCTTTGGCCGTTTGCAAGGCAAATTTTCCATGTCCGGCAACGGGGATTTCGCCGTTTACCTTCGCACCGCCCTCCGCATGATTCCGCAAAACTACTGGCAAAAAATGGCCGACAGTTTAGTGCAAACCAGTCTCGACGACACCGCTGCAAAATGCAGCAACTTCCACTTCACCAGCATCGACGACCTTGATCAGCCTCTTGGTTTCGAGGGCGATTTCTCCGTCCCGAACTTCATCGATCTTTCGCAAAAGGACATCAGCCTCAGCTTGCCGGCACGCTTCATCGGTGTTGCCGATCCCGATGAACCCGATACGAAGAGCTCTGACCCGCTCAAAATCGGCGAAATTCGCGACGAGACGGAAACCTGGAAAATCACGCTGCCCGCCGGGCTCACCGCCTCTTTGCCGCTCGCTGTCCACGTCAAGCGCGATTACGGCGATTATCAATCCACCTATTCCTCGAACGCTTCCGCCGTGACTGCCGAACGCCATCTGATTGTGCGCACGTCGCAGCTTCCTTCCTCGCGCTACGATGATTACGAAGCTTTTCGCACCACCATCCTCGGCGATGTCAAGCAGGCCGTCGCACTAGCAAACGCCAATCCTGGAAATGGGGCGATCCCCGCCGCTGCCTCCGCTGACGACTTGTTCCAGGCCGCGGTGGACGCGCAAACCAACCGCAATTACCCGCGCGCTGCCCAGCTTTACACCGCGGTCACGCAAAAAGATCCCGATCATCAGGGCGTCTGGAACGATCTCGGCCAGGTTTACAACTTGATGCAGCAATACAAACTGGCCATTCCCGCCCTTCAAACAGCCATTCAAAAAAACGCTTACGATCCCTACGCCTACAACAATCTGGGCCTCGCCTATCAAGGCCTCGGCCGCTACGACGACGCCGTCAAGCAGTTCCAGAAACAGATTGAGATAAATCCTCTCGACCAATACGCCCATGCCAATCTCGCCGCCACTTATCTGCAGCAGAAAAACTATGCAGAGGCGCAAAAGGAATATCAAACCGCGCTAAAGATCACTCCCAACAATTTCGGCCTCAATATCGGGCTGGGAACCGCTGATCTGGGCCTGCATCAAGACGATGCGGCGCTCGAGGCCTACCACAAAGTGCTCGAAAAATCTCCCTCACCGGTCACCTGGAATGATGTCGCCTACTATCTCGCCGACAATAATTCGCATCTCGACCTCGCCGAGCAGTATTCCGAAAATTCCATCCGCACCATCGAAGCGCAGCTCAACGGCACTTCGCTCGATACTGTCGGTCCAACGCAAGCTGGCCTGGTCACCAGCCTCTCCGCTTTTTGGGACACCATGGGCTGGATCAAATTCAAGCAGGGCAATCTCAAAGCCGCCGAGGATTACATTCGCTCCGCATGGATGCTCGCTGACACCGCCGATATCGGAGATCACCTCGGCCAAATTTACGAGAAGGAGGGCCGCCGCCAAGACGCCATTCGCACCTATGCCCTCGCGCTTACCTTCCCTAATCCTCCCGCCGACATGCGCGCACGCCTCGTCGCCCTAGCCGGCGAAAAAAAGGCCGCCACGGAGATCTCTTTCGCCCACGCCAGCGAACGCCGCAACATCACTTTGCCCAATCCGCAAAAAATCGACGCGGACGCCGAATTCTGGATTTTGCTTTCACCAGACGCATCAGCGAACTCCGCGCCCGTTGTTGTAGACGCGAAATTCATCTCCGTAGATGACAATTTCGAAAAGGCTGCCAAAGGCGCTACGGCGAACGAGAAGGCCGGCGAAAAATTGCGCGATGCTTTCCGTGATTACGCCGCGACTCTTCGCCACGCAAAATTCCCATACTCTTTTCCCGCCGGCGAATCCGGCAAAATTCTTCTGCGCGGCGCCCTCGCCTGCTCCACGATTCAGCGTTCTTTATGCACCTTCACGTCATTCCCCGCGGATCGCACCTTGCGCTTATCTCTCGTTTCTTCTGCTCTTCTCGCGTCGCAATAAATGAAGCGCGCGCGGCCGCTTAGTTCTATTCTCCAAACTGATAATCCTGTGGTATATACCTATCCAATCGCGAGTAGTGGGTCAGTTTGAATTTTCTTGATCGTGACAATAGCAGTCAAAATTCAAAATGACCCTGTTCCAATTTCGTAGAAGGAGACTTGATGCCGCCCGCTGCCCAATCCGTGACCCAAGGCCTTCAACTTCTCACCCATTGGATCCTCATCCTCGCCGTGCCCCTCGCCGGAATCGGCGCGCTCAGCATGGCCCTCATCCAAACCGCCAAAAACATGCTGCCCCTGCGCCGCTGGTTCCAGCGCAACCGCGTCGAAAACTGGCTCACCCATCGCGCCACCGCCGCCGCTACCGCCGCAGGCGCGCCCAATTCCGTCAGCATCGCGCAAGCCAAATCCGACCTCGTTCATCTCGCCACCGCTGGCGACGCCGGCGCTCTCTACTCACTGCCTATCGAACAGCTTTGCGGCCAAATCAACGCCTCGACGCAAGTGCTGCTCGACTATCCCTCGCTCCACTGGAATCTTCTCCGCTGCCTCGCCAGCGAAGCCCATCCGCCTGACCTCGCGCTCCTCAATCCGCCCGATCCCGCCGTCCACGCCGCCCGCAAAATGCTCCTGCGCAAGCCCGCCGTCACGCTCACCGACGCCGAGCACAATCAAGTCGACGACTACGTCGCCGCGCGCAATCGCGTCTCCCATCAAATCCAGCGCGCCGTGGACGCCCTGCAAATCTCCGTCTCCTTCCGCTGGAAATTCTGGATGCAGCTCGCCTCGATTCTCCTCAGCGCCGCCCTCGGCGTCGCCACCCTGCTCATCGGCAACGCCTACGGACAAATCAATCTCTCCTCTCGCGGCCAATGCGGCCTCATCATCCTCACCGCCATCCTCTCCGGCTTCCTCGCCCCCGTGGCCCGCGACCTCGTCGCCGCCCTCGAGCAAATCCGCACGTAGGAGCATATGGCGTCTCCCAACCTTTTTCCTGGCGAATTGAGCGTGCGCTCTTCACCTTCCGGCGGCGACGTCCTCGCGCAAGTCGCCGGCTCGCTCGGCGCTTACGGCAGCCAAATCGTTTTCCTCTTCCACGGCTACAACGATTCGCTCGCTGTGGCCCGCGCTTCCTACGCTTCTTTCCTGCAAAATTTCCCCGGCCCCGGCAATCCCCTCCATGACCAATGGCAGCCCGCCATCCATTCCTGCTTTTGGCCCGGCGACAAAGCCTGGGGCCCATTTTCCTTCGCCAGCTATCCTCTCGAAATCGGCGCCGCAAAAAATTCCGCTGCGGTCTTCGCTGATTTTCTGGCGAATCTGCCCATTCCCGGCGGCGCGACCCTCGACATTTTTTTCATCGCGCATTCACTCGGCAATCGCCTCGTCCTTGAACTGCTCACCGCCCTCGAAAATCTCAAATCCGCCGGCCGCCTCAGCTCGCAAATCCAATTCAAAGGATTCTGCTCCATGGCCGCCGCCGTTCCCGTCTCGTTCGCCGAACCGAGTGGCCCGCTTTTCCGCGCCGCCACGCTCAGCGCCACGCGCCGCACGCTCTATTCCGAAGCCGACACCGTTCTCCATTTCGCTTTTCCGCTCGGCGAATCCGCCGCCGGCGAAGGCTTCTTCCCCACCGCCATCGGACGCTTCGGCCAGCCGCAATCCGACT
>DASYYQ010000033.1:0-11402 GCA_035933545.1 Candidatus Acidiferrales bacterium
GAAGCGGAAAAGCGTCTGGCGAAATTGCGCACGTCCTCGAAATAAAAGCCTGCTAGAGTCGCTCCTAGAATCATCTTGCGAAAAGAATTGAGAAAAGAAGAGTGGGTGAGAAGCGGGTTGCCCTGTGGTGGTGGCCTCTCACCCCTGAGTGGTGCGTTTGATTGGTTGGACTGAAAGAAGGGCAAAAAGGTTTCCCAGGAAAGTAAGAATTCGAAGAAATTAAGAATTTCGTGCTGCGCAAGCGCGACGTGTGTAGTGGAGCGCAAAGTGGAGCGACTCTCCAGAAGCGGCGGGAGACGCTAAAGGCGCGCCACGCTAGAAAAAACGTGCATCGCGCTGCGCGCGACGGGCAGGGCAAGCCCTGCCCCTACGAAGGCGACGCACATGGCGACAGCAGGTCCCTCACCGCGGATAGCGACTTTTTCAAATGCGCTGCTCGCCGCAGCTCGGGCGCATCAGGGAGTCTTCGTGCCTCAGGGCAGGCGGGACGGCAAGATACTGCGCAGGTTGAACGTGATTACGCGAGAGGATCGAAAGAATCGCCGAGTTGCGGAATGGCGACGGGCCAGTGAAGTTGTTGCTGGGCGCGTTCGCTGAAGGATTGCGCGGCGGCGGGCTCGCCATGAATCAAGAAGAGGCGCTTCGGCGGCGCCTCGAATCCGGAAAGCCAGCGAATCATTTCGGTGCGGTCGGAGTGCGCGGAGAATTGGCTGACTTCGGTGATTTCCGCGCGCGAATGAATGTAGTCGCCATGAATGCGCGGGTCTTTTCCACCATTGAGCAGATAACGGCCCAGCGTAGCTTCAGCCTGATAGCCCGCGAAAATTACGACGTTGCGCGCATCGGGCAGGCGCTGTTCGAGATGATGCAGAATGCGGCCGCCAGTGCACATTCCACTCGCGGCCATGATGATGCAGGGAGTTTTGATGGCGTTGATTTTTTTCGATTCCTCGACGGTGCGCGTCATGTGGACTTCGTGCACGTCGAGCGGATCGCGGTCGCCCGCTTGCTCGAGCTGCTGGAACGAGAGGCGATGATCTTCGTGGTGGCGGACGTAAAGGTCGGTGACGTTGGCGGCCATGGGACTGTCCACAAAGGTCGGCAACTTCGGAATCTGCTGCGCGTCTTCCAACTGACGCAGAATGTACATCAGGGTTTGCGTGCGGCCGACGGCGAATGCGGGAATGACGATGACGCCGCCGCGCTTGTTCACGCGATTCACGATTTCGGCAATCGCGCTGGCAGGGTCGGTGGTCGGATGGTCGCGGTCGCCGTAAGTGGATTCGCATAGAATGTAATCGGCGTGCGCGATGGGGGCGGGGTCGTTGAGAATGGTTTGATTGTAGCGGCCCACGTCTCCGGAAAAAACGACGACCGCAGATTTGCCATTTTCGGTGATGGTGATTTGCAGCGAAGACGAGCCGAGAATGTGGCCGGCGTCGTAAGGTTTGACGGAAAATTGCGGACTAATGGTGTAGGAATCTTTGCGCGGGACTTCGCGAAATTGCGTGAGGGCCTGCTGCGCTTCTTCGGTGGTGTAAAGAGGGAGCGGCGGATGATGGCGGGAATAGCCTTTTTTTGCAGCGAATTTCGCGTCTTCTTCCTGCAAGTGCGCGGAATCGAGCAGCAGCAGATTGCAAAGCTCATGCGTGGCGGCGTTGGCGAAAATGGGGCCGCGAAAACCGTCACTGACGATGCGCGGCAAGTAGCCGGTGTGATCGATGTGCGCGTGCGTGAGAACAATCCAATCGATGGAAGCGGGATCAACGGGCAAGCGGTCCCAGTTTTTCTGGCGCAGCTCGCGCGGGCCTTGAAATAATCCACAATCGACGAGCAGGCGCTTGCCGCCCGCTTCGACCAGATATTTTGAGCCGGTGACCGCGCCGGCCGCGCCAAGGAAAGTGATTTTTGCCATGGGCGCGTATTGTAACCTGTCTATCCGTGCCGCTATTTAATTTTGTTTTGCGCCGTCTGCGCTGGCATGTTTAAGAAACGGCAAAAAATTGGTACGCTGTCGCGGCGTCGCGTGATCGAGGATTTCGTTTTTGCGCATGCTAATGCCGAGAGCCAAATTTATTCTTTGCGCGTTTGCGCTTCTCAGCGCAGCGGTAAGCGCACGGGCGCAAAATTCCGCATCGCTTTTGCCGGCCAAAGGCGCATGGGAATTCGAGCCATTTGGCGGCGGCGGAACGGGCCTGGGCAAATCTTCGAACACACAATTTCTGATTGCGGGCGCGCGCGCAGGGGAAATTTTGACGGGCGAGCATCTTCGCGGGTGGCTGCGGGGGAATTTCGAGCTGGCCACAGAAGTGATGCCGTTGTATCTGGTGATGCAGCAGGGCGGCGCGGTTTATGGCGCGAGTTTCAAGCCGGTGATTTTCAAATGGAATTTCAAAGGCAATGGAAAAATTGCGCCGTACGCGCTGATTACCGGCGGCGTCCTTTTCACCACGTCTAATGTCCCGCCGGGAAACACTTCCGATGTGAATTTCACGCCGCAAGGAGCGCTGGGCTTTTATTTTTTCAAGCGGCGAAAGCGCGCCTGGGACTTCGAAATTCAGGCGGTGCACACTTCCAACGCGAGCCTCGGCCATTTGAATCCCGGATTCAACGGCAGCCTGATTTTTACGCTGGGATATAGCTGGTTCAAATAGCGACGGCGTTTCTTGGACTTAGGTCGCGAGTGCGACGGCGCGATTCAGAACTGGCCATGTTATGCTTTGCGCCGCGAGAAACTCTGCCAGATTCCTTATGAGGTGAACGATGCGATCTTTGCGAGCGAACTTATTGGCGATTGTTGCGATGCTGCTTTTTTCTGCTGCGGCCGCCTTGGCACAAAGTCCGCGCGGGTATTGCCAATTGCGGGCCGTGGAGCGAAGCAGCGGAATGAATGCTGGCACGCGCTCGCAATCCGCGGATGATTCCACTTCGATAACGCATGGGTATCCGCTCTCGAACATGGACCACAACGTCAAGGCGTGCACGAACTTTTTTCAATACGCGGTGGGCGGCTGGCTGAAAAACAATCCGATACCGCCCGCGTATTCCGCGTGGGGCATCGATTACGTGATGATGAACGAAAACGAAGCGACTCTGCATGGGATTCTGGAGCGCGCGGCCGCGACGCGCAACGCGGCCAGTGGCTCGTCAGAGCAAAAGATCGGCGATTTTTACGCGAGTTGCATGAATACGGGCGCTATCGAGGCCGATGGCGCAAAGGCGCTTTCGCCGGAACTGAAGCGCATCGGCGCCATGGAGAACCTTTCCGATTTGCAGGCAGAAGCGGCGCGGCTGCAATCGCAGGGCGTGAATGTGCTGTTCCGCATTTTTGCGAATCAGGACGACAAGAACAGCACGCAGGAAATTGCCATAGCGAATCAGGGTGGGCTGGGATTGCCGGACCGCGACTATTACATGAAAACAGATGCGCATTCGCAGGAGCTGCGGCAAGAATATGTGCAACACGTGGCGCGGATGCTCGAACTCATGGGCGATTCGCCGCAAAAAGCGCAGAGTGAAGCCAGAGTGGTTATGGCCATCGAAGTGAAACTGGCGGCGGCTTCGATGACGCGCGTTGAACAACGCGATCCGAACGCCGTTTATCACAAAATGGACATAGGCGCATTTCAGCAGCTCACGCCGGTTGTTTCCTGGGCTGCTTATTTTCGGGATGTGGGGTTCCCCGGCATCAGCGAAATAAACGTGCGCCAGCCAAAATTTTTCACAGGGCTCAATGATACGTTGAAGTCAACGCCGATAGCAGATTGGAAGATTTATTTTCGCTGGCACCTGATTCATGCCGCGGCGCCGGCGCTTTCTGCGAAATTTGTCAACGAGAATTTCGATTTTTTTGGGAAGACGCTCACCGGCGCGAAAGAACTCCAGCCGCGCTGGAAGCGATGTGTCCAATCCACGGACCGGCAACTGGGATTCGCGCTGGGTCAGGAGTACGTGAAGGAGAAATTCCCGCCGGAAGCGAAAGCTGCGGCGCTGAAAATGGTGCACAACATTCTGGATGCGTTGCATGATGATATTGAGACCCTGGACTGGATGAGCCCGGCGACCAAAAAAGCCGCGCTGTACAAGCTGAGCAAAGTCACCATTAAAGTCGGCTATCCGGACAAGTGGCAGGACTATTCGGCCTACCACGTCACGCGCGCATCGTATATCGAAAACGTTTTTCACGGCGACGAGTACGAGTTTCACCGCGACTTGAACAAAATCGGCAAGCCAGTAGACCGCACCGAGTGGGACATGACGCCGCCGGAGGTGAACGCTTACTACGACCCTTCCATGAATGAAATCGTTTTTCCGGCAGGGATTCTGCAGCCTCCATACTTCGACGCCAAAGCGGACGATGCCATAAATTACGGCGGCGTTGGCGCGGCCATCGGGCATGAAATTACGCACGGATTCGACGATGAAGGCAGCCAGTATGATGCGAATGGAAATTTGAAAAACTGGTGGACCGCGGAGGATCGCCAGAAGTTCAACGCGCGCGCCGAATGCGTGGCGAAACAGTTCGACAGTTTCGTGGCGGTTGGCGACGTTCACGAGAATGGCCATTTGGAGTTGGGGGAAAGCATCGCGGATTTGGGCGGCCTGGTGATTGCGTACAACGCGTTTCAGAAAACGCCGGAGGCGAAATCGGGGCGCAAGATTGACGGCTTCACGCCGGATCAGCGATTTTTTCTGTCGTATGCGCAAAGCTGGGAGGGCCAGGCGCGGCCAGAAGCGATTCGCATGCGCGTCAGTGTGGATCCGCATCCGCTGGAGATTTATCGTACTAACGGGCCGGTGTCGAACGTTCCGGCATTCGCGAAGGCTTTCGGCTGTCATGCGGGAGAGCCGATGGCGCGCCCTGCAAGCGAAGCGTGCCGCATCTGGTGACGCAGCGGCAGCGCTCCGGCACATTTGCAAACAAATCAGGCGCAAGCTGTTATAAAATTGGGAAAAGCAATTCAGTTCGGTGGGGCCGTGGCGCAGTTGGGAGCGCGCCTCGATGGCATCGAGGAGGTCGTGGGTTCGAATCCCATCGGCTCCACCAACTTTGTTTTTTCTTTTCAACTGCTTACAACAACTTCCAAAGGGCGCTAAGGGGCGCTAAGCCACTTTCGCAGCAAGCACCATGCGCACCACCTTTCCGTGCGCTTCGCGTTTGCTGGCGTCCATGGCCCTGCCGTAAACGTTCATCGTGGTGCGGATATCGGCATGGCGCATGAGTTCTTGCTGCACTTTCATCGGAGCACCCGTTTCGTCCAAGAGTGTCCGAAAGGTGTGCCTGAACGTGTGCCAGCCGACGCGTCCGATGCCACAACGAATGCCTGCGTTGGAGTATTTGGTTTTTACGTCGCTTACCACGCCGGTCACGATTGCTCTGCGCACGAGAAGCGTCCTTTGCTCCCACAGTGCGTCGCGCCACTGCAACGCGAATAGCTCGCTGCAGCGGAGTCCCGTGGCGAGGTCGAGAACGACCATCGTACGGAAGGGCTCCTGGAGTTCGTCAAGTAAGAGGCGGAACTGGCCGACGCCGAGAACGATTGGCTCGCGGCGCCGTTTGCTCGTGCCCCGGACGCGCACGAGCTTCATGGGATTCTCACCGATGTCGATGAGCTCCCAACGCATCGCGCTGTTCCAGAGTACGCGCATGAGGTTGTGGAGGTGTCCCTTCGTTCTCGGAGCCAAGTCAAGCTCTTTGAGCCACTGTTCCACCGCGAAGGGCTTTACCTTCGAGAGGGCAAATTCACCCCAACGCGGCTTACCTTAGAAAGAGAGACCGCACCAACCCGGCTCAAGAAAGAGGGGAATGGAAAATGCAGTGAATGGCTAATGGGAAATGGGCAATGGGTGGAAGGGACAATGGAATGGATTCCGCCTTGTCGTGGTTCAAAGGGAGAAGAACCGCCGAGACGCGGCGGCAAGCTTGCCGCCGCGTCTCGGCGCGAACGTTTTCGCTTTTGCAGTTGCTCCCCTTCATTGTGACTGTCTGAGAAATTCGCGGAAAAGTGGGTGGTAGAGCTTGTAGCGGCCTCGTCCGGTGCGGATCAGCAGACCCTCTGTCTGCCAACCGTGCGAAGTACCGTCTGTGGACTTTCTCGCTTTCAGCACCGGCACTGGTCCGGGCGGTCTGCCCGACGTCGTCGGTCGGAATCTCGCTTTCAGATAGGTTCGCTAACTGATGAACGAGACGGAGGTCTTGGGCGCTCAGTTGGGAAATATCAGACGGGAATTTCTCGCGACCCAATTGATCGAACCGAAGAATGACCTTGCCGCAATGAGGTCACCTTCTATGACCACATCGTTGTCCGAACTTGAAGTCACAATTTGTGATTTGAAGATGAGGTTCCAAATTGGCGGCTCAAGGAAATAAGGGACGATCAGCAAGAGAGAAGCGACCGGTCTTCTCTAGCTGACCCGACCTCGAATCGCTGATTCGGCGGCGTAAAAGGGCTGTTTTTATTGGGTTGTGGTAGGGGCGGTGGGGGATCCCACTTATAAAATTCTTATGATTTTATTACGGCTTTCTCGGTAGCCCGCCTGTAACTTTCTCCTGCCGTTTCTGGTTCCTCGGCATCATTGGCTCGTCCGATGGCGTGCAGTGGGGAATCGCATTGAGGCCACGATTATTTTCGTATTGCTTCTAGCCTTTGGGTTGGCATTCATGATCTACGCGCTGGTTCATTTTCGTCATGAGGCGCGCCGGCGATGATGCCACAGCGCATGTACACAGGTCACATTCGAATGTGACACGAATCATAGCCCGACGCTTCTCTCCGGGAACAGGATTTGTGCAGTCGCATCTTTCAGAGCGGGAACGGGAACGAATAGGGCCGGGCAATAGGCCGATGCGACCGTAGACAGGAATGGAGAAAGGGGGAATTTACATGTACAAGTTTCCAGCTCGCGCGATACAGCTAACGCTATGCGCCGCTTTTGTGGGCGTATCGTCGAGACCATGCCTTGCGCAAAATACTAGCTTGCCAGCTCCTGCCGCACAGCAAAGGAACGCGCCGGATCGGCGAGCGGCCATCCTCAAAGAGCTCGAGGCGATGAAAGAGCGCATCGCGGAGCTCGAAGCAGAGTTAAATAAGCCCGACCCACAAAAGCAGCAGGCTGTGGCCCCAAGCGACGCTGTCAACCCGTCAACGGCGCTCGCGGCATCCACGACCGCCGCGCTTGATCAACATACACTGAACGTTAACGCATCACTGCCACGGCATTACGCAAAGTCGCCGTCGTTCGATATGGCAATTTTGGGGGCGCCCGCCGCGGGTCCGAAGGAATCTTCATCCCTGGCAACGGCAATGCAGGAATCAGGCGCTCCATCGCCGCAGCCTTCGGAAAAGAAGGCGAAAATCGAGCCTTTCTCCGACTATGACTGGACCTGGCTCAATGGCAACCCGCGCACAAAAACACCCGCGTTCGACTCGAAATTTTTTACGCCGGAGATCCGAGCTGACGTCAACTATGTATACGACTTCAACCATCCGACGGACCACTCGATGGGGGGATCAAGCGAGATCTTTCGGTCGCAAGAAGTCCAACTCGAGCAGTTCGGCGTTGGTGGCGACTTTCACTATGACAACGTTCGCGCGCGGCTGATGACTCAATTCGGCATGTATTCTGCGACGACTCCACGAAATGACCCCAGCCCGGGACATGGGCAATGGGACCTTGTCGCGGCCTATCGGTATCTAACAGAAGCCTATGGCGGCTACCATTTCAACGTAATGCATGGGGTCAATGTGGATGGCGGAATCTTTTTGTCCTATATCGGCCTGTTCAGTTACTACAACTTCGACAACTGGGCCTACCAACCCTCCTATGTTTCGTCGAACACGCCGTGGTTCTTCAATGGCGTGCGCGTGCAGATTTTCCCCACGGCGCACTTGAAAATCGAGCCTTGGTTCATCAACGGCTGGCAGGCATATGGTTCGGCCAACCATACGCCGGGCCTCGGCGGGCAGCTCAGATGGACGCCGACGAGCTGGATCGACATCATTTCGAACAACTATGGCCTCGGGCAGGATGATCTCTTTGTGCCGGGCCGCGAGCGGATTCACACCGACGATAGTATCGAAGTGAAGTACTTTGACCGTCCTGAAGATACACTCGACAAGATGGCGTTCTCCCTTACAGGGGACCTCGGTTGTGAATATGGCGGCGGAGTGAGTTGCTTTGGGAACAAGAAGGGCGGCCCGAAGCAAAGTTTCATTGGCTTTATGGCTTACAACCGCTTCTGGTTCCACAAAGATCTGTTCGGAGTGACTCTCGGCGGCGGCAAGATAAACAATCCGGGACGATATCTGGTGCTGTTGCCGCCGATCAATGGCGAGAGCGCCATCACCGCTTCGACGAATTCTCCGTACTTCACTGAGAATCCCGGAGATCCTTTCAAGGCGTGGGATTCGTCTTTCACGTTCGATTATATGCCGAAGCAATACATCACGTTCCGCTGGGAATATGACTATCGCCACGCGAACGTCCCGTACTGGACCGGCCGCGGTGGGATAACGCCCCCTGGTGGAAATAACGGTTTCCCTGAGGACTTTGTTTGCGCTAGCGGCACTTCGTCTGGGCAAACGACTCTCGCTGCCGCAGAAACGGCCTGCGGTGGGGGACTCAGCAGCGTGTGGTTTCCAGATCTCCGCAAAAACCAGCCGTTCATCGACATGTCGATACTGGTCAAGTTCTAGCTGGCGTTGAACATTGCAATCAATACATAGATGGCGGCGCAACGCAAGCGGGACAGGAACTGAGTCGCGACCGGAGCTATCACGGTGAAAGATACAATTTTTATCCTGGCGACATTGATCTTCTTCGTTGTCGGCATTTTGTATGTTCGCGGATGTGAGCGCCTGAAGTAGGGATAAGCAATGCTGAAAACCCTGTTGATTCTCCAAACCGGCGCGGGTCAGCACGTGGTCGGAGAAATCATTCTGGTCGTGATTTGCGTTGTGATGTCTGGATATCTATTGGCAGCCCTTCTTTGGCCAGAGAAATTTTAGTTATGACCGCAAACGGCTGGTTTCAAATCTTTCTCTTTCTCGCGGTGATTTTTGTAATCACCAAACCGCTGGGCGCTTTCATGGCCCGCGTTTTTAATCGGGAAAAGACGTTTCTCGACCCGGTGATGCGCCCTCTCGAGAAACTCATTTATCGGCTGACCGGCGTGGACGAAGAACGGGAGATGCGCTGGACCGAATACGCCATCGCCATGCTGCTGTTCAGCGTGGTGTCGCTCTTGCTGCTTTACGTAATCGAGCGCACGCAGCAATGGTGGGTGCTCAACCCCCAAAAACTGGGACCTGTTGCGCCGGACCTCGCTTTCAACACGGCGGTCTCTTTCACCACGAACACGAACTGGCAAGCGTACACGCCCGAAACCACCATGAGCTATTTCACGCAAATGGCGGGGCTGGCTTATCACAACTTCGTTTCTGCGGCTGTTGGCATTGCGCTGGCTATTGCGGTAATTCGTGGCATCGCGCGCCGCGAAATGAAAACCATTGGCAACTTCTGGGTGGACATGACGCGCTGCCTGCTTTGGGTCCTACTGCCACTTTGCCTAATTGGTTCGCTCGTGCTCGTTTCGCAGGGTGTGATTCAGAATTTCAAGCCCTACGTCACGGCGCGGCTCACCGACCCTCAAGAGGTAACTGCAACGGCACCCGATGGAAACACAGTGACTCAGATCCTAAGCCAGCAAACGATCCCTCAAGGACCCGTGGCTTCACAGGAGGTCATTAAAGAACTTGGCACGAATGGCGGCGGATTTTTCAATGCCAATAGCGCGCATCCTTACGAAAATCCCACGCCACTTTCAGACTTCTTCGAAATGGTTCTGATCTTCGCAATTCCTTCGGGTTTGACCTACACGCTTGGCCGCATGACCGGCTCTCAGCGCCACGGCTGGGCTATCTGGAACGCCATGGCCGTCGTGTTTTTGGCGGCGGTAACTGTCGCGTATTGGGCGGAGGCACGCGGCAATCCGCAGTTTCAGGAAGTGGACCAGAGTCACAGCGCATTGCAATCGGGCGGAAACATGGAAGGCAAAGAGGTGCGATTTGGCGTCGTTAATTCCGCGCTGTGGGCAACCGTGACTACGGATACCAGCTGCGGCGCTGTAAACAGCATGCACGATTCGTTCACGCCGCTCGGTGGGTTGGTCCCGCTCACCAACATCATGCTCGGCGAAGTCATCTTCGGCGGTGTTGGCTCCGGACTTTATGGAATGGTTGTATTTGTCATTCTCGCGGTTTTCATCGCTGGACTGATGGTTGGCCGTACCCCCGAATATCTCGGCAAGAAGATTGAAGCCTACGACGTAAAGATGGCCATGCTCTCAATTCTGGTCATGGCCTTCGTCATTCTTGTTTCCTCAGCGATCGCTGTGGCCGAACCGTTTGGCAGAGCGGGCATCACGAATCCTGGCCCGCATGGATTGTCTCAGGTCCTTTACGCATATTCCTCCAGTGTGGGCAATAACGGATCGGCCTTTGCGGGAATCAACGCCAACACGCTCTGGTACAACGCGAGCCTGGCGTTTGCCATGTTGCTTGGCCGGTTCTTTATGGTGATCCCGGTTCTCGCGATTGCTGGGAATCTAGCGAGGAAGAAAACGGCGCCTCCGTCGCTTGGAACATTCCCGGTCACTGGCGCTCTTTTTACGGCGCTGCTCATTTTCACGATACTGATCGTTGGGGCGCTCACTTTTTTCCCGGCGCTCAGCTTGGGTCCGGTTCTTGAACATCTGCTAATGGCGGCTGGCAAATCGTTCTGAGAAATTTATGTCACGAATATCCAGTACGAAGAGCGGGGCGTTGCGCGAGAAGGCAATCGTGATGCGGGCGGTGAGGGATTCATTCCGCAAACTGCATCCGCGAACGATGGTGAAGAACCCAGTAATGTTCGTCGTGGAGGTGGGCGCGGTCATTACCACCATCCAGCTCGCGTGGAGTGGCATCCATCATGCGGGACTCGCTTGGTTTGGGCTGCAGATTACACTGTGGCTTTGGTTTACGGTTCTTTTTGCCAATTTTGCCGAGGCCATGGCCGAAGGGCGCGGCAAAGCGCAGGCGGAGACGCTTCGTAAGGCGCGCGCAGAAACCGAAGCGCATCGCCTAATGAAAAATGGGTGCATGGAAACGGTGCCGGGCTCGAAACTGCATGCTGGAGATATTGTCGTAGTTTCCGCCGGTGAATTCATTCCGGGCGACGGCGAGGTCATCGAAGGGGTTGCCTCCGTGGATGAATCGGCAATCACGGGCGAGTCTGCGCCGGTCATCCGCGAATCCGGTGGCGACAGGTCCGCTGTTACTGGCGGGACGCGCGTGCTCTCAGACGAAATCAAAGTGCGCATCACCGCCAATCCAGGGGAAACATTTCTTGACCGCATGATC
>DASYYQ010000021.1:0-5084 GCA_035933545.1 Candidatus Acidiferrales bacterium
CACTATAGTACAGAGCTATGCCCCTGTAAACCAACGAGAGAAACAAAAGCGTTCACTTAACGACAACGGGTAGAATTGACGGAAACAACAACGCTCCCGGCGGACTTGCGTTCCGGTGATGCACTTCCCACGCTGACACCACCATTCCCACGGACTCGTGAAAGAAAATTTTCAGGCCGCCGCGAGTGCGCCACCATGAATCAGGGTCATAGTTGACGTCGGGCGCGGACTCGACGAGCACTTTGATATCCGCCGGGAAGATGTGCCTGCACAAGTAGCGCGTGCGGCGCGTATGAAAATTCGATGTAACAATCATCACGCGCTTCCAGCCGTGCTGCCGGACAAAACCACGGATGTCGGTCAACTCGATCAGCGTATCCACCGCATCGTGCGGATAAGGAATAATGGCCTTCTCCGGAACGCCGCGCGCCTCCAGGTCCTTCTGCATCAACTCGGCAATGCTCGCGTAGGGGCGAAGCCGGCGGCCGCTCGCGACGATCTTCGGCGCCCATCCTGCATGATAGAGCTCGGCGGCGCGCGAGGCGCGATCGGCCGTGAAATCGTCGTCGCTCAGAATCACGATCACATCGGAAGCAGCCGGAGGCTGGGGTGTAATCCAGAAGTTGCCGGCAACCCGCAGCAACGGGGCGCGTACCAGATAGATCAGGAAACAAAGGAGCACAAGGATAAGGAGGACCAGGAGCTTCGCGATAATTCCGCCGCGTTGGGCCGCATCGTGCGCGCTGGACGTCATCGGCCGGGATCGACCTGGCGGAGCAATTCCGCGGCTTGCTCGGGCAATAAAGCGTTGAAATATACTTCCTTGATGACGTAGGACTTTTCGCCGGTCGGCACCACCGGGAGAATTTCGATGTGCCAGTGATAATCTTCCGCGATGCTTTTCCAGTAGTCGCTCAACTCGCCTTTGGTCTGCAACGAATTTGGCGCGGTGTGAACCACCAGATGATATCCGTGCGCGACCGAGCGCAAGCGCCGGATCACGCGGGCCAGCAGTTCGCCGAGTGCGCGAAAATCCTCGGCGCCGGGGGCCTCAAAAAGATGGGCGTGCCGGCGAGGCATAATCCATGTTTCAAACGGCACGCGCGAAGCATACGGACAGAACGCCAGGTAATCGCCCTGCGAATCGACCACGCGTTTCTTCTGCTTCTCTTCCTGGCGAAGGATGTCGCAAAAAACGCAGCGGTCGCGCTCGTGAAACCAGTCGCGGGCCGCGCGCAATTCGTACAGCACGCGCCGCGGGACAAACGTGGTTGCGGCAATCTGCGAATGCGAGTGCGTCCATTCCTCGCCGGAATTCGCGCCGCGGTTTTTGAAGACCGCGACGTATTTGAATCGCGGATCGCCCTTCAAGTCGGCGATGCGGCGCGCGTAGGCTTCGAGGATCAGCGCGACATTTTCGGCGGGCTCGTCGGACATCCAGTGTCCGTGGTTCGGAGTATCCACCAGAATCTCATGCGCACCGACGCCGCTCATGCGGTCGTAAATTCCCTCCGCCGAGCGGCCTGGCTCGCCTTCAATGTGGTATAGAGGACGAAAATGGGGCAGAACGCGCACCTGCCACGGACCCTGCGCGGGCAATTGAAGGATGGTGCGCGTGTCGCCTTCATTGCCAGGGCACAGCGGACATGGATCCGCCGGCAATTCCGCGTGGCCCGAATGTCCGACCACGACCCAGCTTCGCGTGATCGGGTCTTTGCGCAGTTCCATGGTTTCGCTTCGTTATAAGAGGCCGAAGTTTTATACCGCAGCGCGAAGACGGGAGCAAGCAGCGTCGGCGAAGACGTTTCCTGCGAGAACTCAGCGGGTGGATTTTGCCGACGCGGTGGTGGCCGGAGGAGCGGCCTTTTGTTTGTGAAGCAGTCGAATGATGGCGGCGGATGCCATGTAGCGCACTGAATCCACCGGCTTGATGAGTGGCGTGCCTTTTGCATCCATCAGCGGCGCCAGCCTTTTGATCAGCGCCGGATCGTCAAAGCCACCAAGCGCCCGTGCAGCCGCCGCGCGCACCGCGACATTTTTGTCCGCGAGGGCGTCTTCCAGAATTTTTTCCGTATCCGGCGTGGGATGCTGGCCCAGCAAAGTGGCCGAAAGAGCGCGGCTTGACGAGGAGCGGTCCTTCGCAAGCACTTCAGCGATCGTGATACCTTCGGAAAAGGGACCCAGTAAAGCGCCCGAGCCTTCATTTATGCCAATCAGCGCAAGCGCCTTGGGGTCGTGCAGAGTTTTTTTTGCATCCTCGATGTTGCTCGACACAGGTCCATGGGCCGCGTGACGATTGCCGAGAACCACAGCGTAAAAAATCTCCGCGCCGCTGCGATCTCCCATCTTCCACAGCGCCTCCGCTGCGGCGAAGCTGACGGTGGGATCCGGATCGTCCGTCGCTTTCTTCAGGGCGGGAATGGCCTCTTTCGCGTCCATGTTTCCCAGCGCGGCGGCCGCGATGCGGCGAACGTCGAGATTCTTGTCGGTGAGGCCAGCTTCGATGAGTTTGATGGCTCCCGGATCTCCCTGCATGGAAGAGAGCGCGGCAATTGCGTCGGTGCGTTTGCGCAGGCTGTGGGATGCGGCACCTTCATGAAGAATTGACCATGCCTGCGCTGCGAGGTCCGCAGGGGTCAGATCGGGAGTCTTTTGCTTTTTCGTCTTCGCGCCGGCGATGGGAAGCGCGATGCCAAGCAAAATAGCGCACAGCGCAAAAATGGAAACAAGCGAACGCGAAACATGACACCGATTTCTGACAGTCGTGGAGAACCGAGCGGTTCGGCATTGCACCACTCGCACAGCGCCTTGCGTTAGTAATTTCGTCACCGCGTCTCCTTCGCGTGTCGAACAAGACCTCATGCTATTCTGATGCGCGATGGGCGGCGATTGGAACAGCGCTGGACGGTCGCAAATGGCTGTTGATGAAGCCTACATGCAGATGGCGCTCGAGGAAGCGCGCGCGGCGGAGCGTGGCGGCGAAGTGCCAGTCGGTTGCGTGATTACTATTGGAGACCGCGTTTTGGCGCGCGCTGCGAATCGCACCATTGCGGATTGCGATCCCACGGCACATGCGGAAATGGTTGCGTTGCGCGCCGCCGCCGCGGCGACTGGGAATCATCGCCTGCTGGGGACGACTCTTTACGTGACAATCGAGCCCTGCGCGATGTGCTCTGGCGCAATTCTGCAGGCGCGCGTCGCGCGGCTCGTTTATGGCGCTGACGATCCCAAGGGAGGCGCGGTGCGCTCGTGCTTCGCCGTCTTCGAGCATCCGCGAATCAACCACCGCGTCGAAATCGCGGCGGGCGTTTGCGCTGATGAAGCCGCCGCGTTGCTGCAAACTTTCTTCGCCGCCCGCCGGTAACACCGGTCCGGCGCGAATGCCCGAGCGAGAGCGCATGATTCGATCAAAGACCCCACGCTCACAAGACGAGCATGGGGCACCCGCAAAGGCCAAACCTTTAGGATTGAATGGTCGGCGGGATTTGAAATGGCGGAGAGGGTGAGATTTGAACACCATCAACCCGAAAAAAGAGTCATTTTTAGGGAGCTGCCCGAAGTTGTTCGAGCAATTGCTTCGCGTAGTTCGTGGCGTTTTGGTAGTCCATCCGGTCGTCCGCGCCCGATAAGAACGTCTGGAGCCTTTCAATCGCGACTTCCCGCTGTCCCAGTCGCGCACTGGCTATGCCCGCAAAAAGATACGGCGTTGGCCAATCAGGAGTCTGCTTGATTTGTTTTTCCGCGAGGCCTAACAAACCGTTCCAGTCACCTGAATCGTTTAGCTTTCCCAATTGTTGAAAGATATTTATTTCTGGCCCTGCGACCACTTCTGAACGACCGGGGGATTCGCTTCTCCTGGCTCCATTGAAGTCGTAGCCTGACCACACTCCGGTGTTACTTTTTTTAACTTCATTCTCGATCTCGTCCAGTTTGTCCATTACGGCCTTGGGGTCGAGTTGATGGCTGAGGATTTTGTTCAGAATGCTAAGAAATTCTTCGCCCTGCTGTTTTGAAATTCCCTGGCAGCTAATTGTGAATTGATTGTTGCTCCCGGTTACGGCAGGGCTGCAGGAGCCGCTTGTTCTGGCTCCTCCCGTCTTGGTTGTTTGCCCCAAACATGGCGCAGCAATCAGTAACAATGACAGGAACAAGATGTATCTCATGGGGCTGAACCTCTCATTCTTGAGCTTTGGGTTTCTTCTTGTGCGAGTTGGAAGTTCGTCCGTAGGTGATATTGTTGTCATTGCCAGTCACCGCTGGACTTTTTGAACCCGATGTAGTTGCGTTTCCTGTTGCTTGAGTAGGAGAAGGCGCAGAAATCGGCGCGGTTTGTCCCGTGCGAATAGACTCATTGTGGCGATACAGTGTATAGCTAATGAAAAAAGCGACGGCGAAAGCGGCAACTAAGAGCGAGCCTCGCTGCCACCAATCGAACTTCCAGGGGTTCACAAACAGCAGGGTCGTCATGATTGCTACAAGAACTGCGAGGACCACCTTTTCCAGGAATATCGGCACCGTCTGTTTCCAACGATCTTTGTCGGTTCTCAGATACGTGTTGTTTCATGTTACGCCAGAAGCTGGTTCTAACTCTACAATTAATCGTTTTGACGGATGAGGGTGGAATTTCAACCCGCGAGCCCGGTTTTGCCAAACAATTGGAACAGAGAGCCAGCATACGAGGGATCGGATCGCGGCTCGGAGCAGCGCAAAGCAAGGACCGCACGCTCACAAGACGAGCATGGGGCACCCGCAAAGGCCAAACCTTTAGGATTGAATGGTCGGCGGGATTTGAAATGGCGGAGAGGGTGGGATTTGAACCCACGAGCCCGGTTTTGCCAGGCTACCCGCTTTCGAGGCGGGCTCTTTCAACCGCTCAGACACCTCTCCGGCGAAAACGGCGTAATGAAAGATTACCAGAGGGCATCGAGAGGGACAATGCTGCGAAAGAGTCCAGCGCTAATGAACTGCTTCGCTTGGATTGGGATTTTCGGCGAGGACTTCCTCAATGGCCTGCAGCAGAGTTTTGCCGTCGTGCGCTTTTGAGATTACGCGCTTGACGCCGACCTGGCCCGCCGCTTTTTCCA
>DASYYQ010000050.1:0-38290 GCA_035933545.1 Candidatus Acidiferrales bacterium
CATCACCAAGGGCCCCACGGTGCTCTCGCGCCCCGGGCTAGCCCTCCCGAGCCCCTCCCATTCGGAGAAAAGCCCTCCCCTTCTCAACCCTAATCGACACACCTATGAAAAATTAGAACTCCTCGTAACTTACACAAAACAAACGGTCGGAACCATTTCTAATCGACACAAAGCGCACTTCATCCAAGGTACGAGGTTCGGTCCGGCTGCCTTTGCGGGATATTTCCCCGTTTCCGGACACTTCGTCCTCATACCCTGCCCAGAGACCTCCACCGGTCCTCATCGTTCAGCATGATGCACTTCTCGCAGTTTTTTGCGTGCTCGTTATATACTCCGCCTTCTGTTTTTATGGACTCAAGAAGGGAGCAATCATCGTGAATAAATGCCGCAGTTTCTTCCTTTCCGCCGCAAATTTGTTTCTCTGCATTTCCTTTTTCATGGCTGCAACTCCCGCAAGGACAACCGCGCAGCAGCTTGACCCTGATCTTTTCAGTGCCATGCGCTGGCGACTCATCGGCCCGTATCGCGCCGGACGCGTCACCGCCGTCGCCGGCGTTCCCGGCAATCCTGCGGTCTATTACATTGGCACGCCGGGCGGAGGCGTTTGGAAGACCACCGACGGCGGCGTTGTATGGAACCCGATTTTCGACGCGGAACACGTTGCTTCCGTGGGCGACCTCGCTCTGGCGCAGTCCGATACAAATGTCATTTACGTTGGCACTGGCGAGCAGACGGAAGGCAATGGCGTATACAAATCCACGGATGCTGGCGCAACCTGGACAAACATCGGTCTTGCTGACACGCATTACATCAATTCCGTCTTAGTCGACCCGCGCAATGCGAACATTGTTCTCGTTGGCGCGATGGGCGACAGCACGCCAGGCGACAATCGCGGCGTTTATAAAACAACTGACGGCGGCAAAACCTGGAAGAAAACTCTTTTCCAGGACAACATGACCGGCATCGCAAACATGGTTATGGATCCGAATAATCCGCGCGTGGTTTATGCGGCCCTGTGGCATCCAGTAGCGCGCTTATTTTTTCCGTCGTCCGGCAAGCCTCCCGCAGGCCCCGATGCGTGGATTTGCAAATCCACGGACGAAGGTTCAACCTGGAAGCGTCTCGATGCCGATGGCATGCCTACAGAAAAGTGGGGACGCACAGGCCTGGCGGTCGCTCCCGGAAATCACGGCCGCCGCCTCTTTGCTATCGTTTCGCAAGGCCTCTACCGCTCCGACGACGCTGGAATGAACTGGCACAAGATCACCGAAGACCCGCGCATTGTGGGCAATGGATACTTCAGCCGCGTTTTTGTCGATCCGAAGAATCCTGACGTCGTATACGTGATGCAGACCTGCTCTTACCGCTCGACTGATGGTGGCGCGCACTTCGAGGCATTTAAAGGCGCGCCAGATGGCGACGATTATCACGTCTTATGGATCGATCCGACGAACAGCAATCGGATGCTCTTGGGCGTTGATCAGGGTGCGACGATCAGCTTGGACGGGGGAAAATCATGGACACCATGGTACAACCAGCCTACCGGGCAGCTCTATCATCTTTCCGCCGGCTATGAATTTCCTTACTTTATTTACGCTTCCCAGCAGGACAGCGGCAGTGTGGCCATTCCCAGCCGCAGCGATTTTGGACGCATCCGCAATCGCGACGTTTTTTCGCCCGGAGGCTACGAATTCGGCTGCATTGTCGAAGATCCGGTCCATCATTATTTGGTCTACTCAGATGGGAGTCCAGGCACCATCGTCCGTCTGGACCGCCGCACCAATCAGGTCACTACTGTTTTTTCTACCGGAACGAAATATCAGGCGTCCAGTAACGCGCCTTTGCAGTTTTCGCCGGAGGATCCGCACACGCTCTATTTTGGCGCGCAGTACGTCTTGGAGACAAACGATGGCGCTGCGAGCTGGCACGAAATCAGCCCTAACCTGGGTTTGCGTCCGGCCGAAAAAGAAACCACTAATCCGAACCCTCGCAGAGCCGGCCGGCGCAACGGCGTGATTAGCTCGCTATCGCCTTCGCCAATTTCCTCGAACATTATGTGGGCGGGAACAACCAATGGGCTGGTGCAAGTTACCCGCGACGGCGGCGCGAACTGGCAGAATGTCTCGCCTCCCGACCTGACCGACAGAAGCTTTGTCAGCATCATTGAAGCGTCGCATTTTGACCCCGCTGCGGCATACGCTGCGGTCGATGATTTCGAAGATAGCCATCCACACTTTTATCGCACGACTGACTACGGCAAGACTTGGCAGCAAATCAACAACGGCTTTCCGGAGACAGGCATCGCTCGCGTGATTCGCGAGGATACCGAACGCAAGGGCCTTCTTTTCGCAGGAACTGAAACCGGAGTATTTGTGTCCTTTGATAATGGAAACGACTGGCAATCGCTCCAGCTCAATTTGCCGACGACTTCTGTCCGCGACTTGATCGTCCATGCCGACGATTTGGCCATTGCTACCTACGGGCGCTCACTCTGGGTGCTCGATGACATCACGCCACTGCGCCAGGCCAGTGCGCAAATTTCCAGCGCCTCGGCATATTTGTATCGGCCGGAAACTGCTGTTCGCACCATCTGGGACAATGATCCGGATACGCCGCTGCCACCCGAGGTTCCAGCGGGACAGAATCCGCCGGACGGAGCTTTCGTCGACTATTATTTGACGTCCGTGCCGCAGGGCGACATCACCATGGCCATTTACGATTCTCAGGGCAATCTGGTTCGGCAGTACACAAGCGCGCCGCCCAAATCAAGCGAGCACACGCCGGACGAAGTTCCTGAATATTGGTTCGCGCCTCCGGCTGTTCTTCCGAAACACGCTGGGATGGACCGCTTCATTTGGGACCTACGCTATCGGAGTCCTGAGGTGCTCAACTACGGATTCGGCGGCTTGGAGAAATCCGTCGCGTTTTATGGCACACAAGATGCAGTGCCGAGCGTGACGCCACGCTTTCAGCCGCTTGGTCCTCAGGTTGTTCCGGGCGATTATTCGATCGTCCTGAACGTTGACGGACAGACTTATCGCCGGACCCTGCATGTGGTGAAGGATCCGCGCGTGCCGCTCTCGCAATATGACTACGTCGAGCAGTTGAATTTGACCAGAAAAATGAGCGACGGTTTGGCATCGAGTTATAGCGCGTTCAATAGCATCGCTCCTTTGCGCCAAGCGCTCGACGACCGGATCGCGGGTTTGAACGTCAACAAACAGGCCAAGGTTGCGCTCGACGCGGCCACTGCCTTCGACAAAAAGCTCGCGGCCATCGAAGGCGGCACATTCACCGCGCCCGGCTTTGGGCTCGCGAATGCCGCCCTCACGCAAATGGTTTATGCCATAAATATGGGCGATAGCGCTCCTGCGCGATCACTTCAGGAGGAAACTTCAGAAGTTTGCGAGGCGCTGGAAAAAAGCTTTGCGGAATGGCAGAAAGTGAGCGCGACGGATTTGCCGGCGCTAAATAGCACGCTCGAGAAATACAATCTTGCGGCTCTTCCTCAGGTGAACCTGACCGCGCCGTCGAACAGTTGCACGAAATAGGCGAGTAATATTTGGCCGAGGTTACTTGTGCGCGGAAGAGCGCTGCGCGCCGATCACTGGCGCTTGCACCGCCAGCACGCGCTGCACCTGTTCGTTCCACACGGGCCATTCGTGTTTGCCGGGAACTTCAGCGTAACGGTAGGGCATCTTCAGAGTTGAAAGCACGCCAACGAATTCACGATTCTCGTACAGCAGATTGTCTCCCCAGCCAACGGACACATAGAGTTGGGGGCAATGCGCAGGCGTCAATTTGCGGATCAGCAGAAATGGATCCTCACTTTCACGCGCCGCGATTGAGGCTGGACCAAAATCGGCGCGAAGGGAGCGCGCAATTCCGGCGTAGTCCTTGTTTGTAACTTCCATTTCTGCGAGGCGCGGATCCCAGCGCGGAAGATTCGCGCTGGCCACCACACCACTCAAGCTTGCGGCGGCGGCAAACATATTGGGATGTTTCAATGCAAGGAAGAGAGCGCCGTAGCCGCCCATTGAAAGTCCAGCAATTGCGCGGCCGTCGCGCGCCGGAATCGTCCGGTAATGCGCATCCACGTAAGGAATCAAATCATCGAGAATATAATCTTCCCATTGCATCTTCGGGTCCGCATAATTGTTCACGTACCAGCTATTCGCCGCTTCCGGCATGACAATGATTTCTTCATAGGGTTTCGCGTAATCCACGATATGCGTCAGTGAACACCAATCGGCGTAATTGCCGCTGAAGCCATGCAGCAGATAAAGAACGGGAAAGCGCCGCTCTCCCGCTGCGTAGTCCTGCGGCAAAATCACGTTGAATTTCACATTTTCCCCGTTCAAATGAGCTGCGTGGAAATCGCTCGTCACGCATCCTGTGGCTTTTGCAGGAACGGCGTGCTCTGCGGGTGTTTGTGCTCGCATGGCGCTCGCGCCCGCCGCGAGAGTGGCGCCGAGGCACACAGTCAGTAGTATTTTCATACGTCTTTCAGGAATCTAATAAGTTGCGTATGCCGGAATTACGCTTGCGCGCCGGCGAAGCTCAACGAGCCGCTGCGGCTGCCCCTTTTTCGATCGGAGCGCCTACCAAATTGCCCCACTCCGTCCATGAACCATCGTAATTCCTCACATTGTCGTATCCGAGCAGATATTTCAACGCGAACCACGTATGTGAGCTGCGTTCGCCGATGCGGCAGTAAGCGATCACCTCTCCGCTTCCGCTAACACCCTTGCCGCCGTAAAGTTGCTTCAGCACATCTGCCGACTTGAACGTGCCGTCCTCATTAGCCGCTTGCGACCAGGGCACATTCACCGCGCCCGGAATGTGACCCGCGCGCTGCGCGGTTTCGCTCATGCCCGGAGGCGCGATAATTTTTCCAGTAAACTCATCCGCCGAACGAACGTCAACGAGTTTTGCGGTTTTCCTTTCAACCGCGGCGGATACGTCTTCGCGCCGCGCGCGCAGCTTCTCGTCCGGCGTCTTTGCCTGGTACTTGGTTTTAGGCAATTGCGGAATTCCCGATACGAGCATCCGTTTTTCTTCGAGCCACTTCTTCCGTCCGCCATTCAACAGCCGCACATCGTCATGACCATAATATTTCAATTGCCAGAACGCGTAGGCCGCAAACCAATTATTGTTGTCGCCGTACAGCACAACGGTGGTGTCGTTGGACACGCCAGAGCGGCCGAGGAGTTCTTCCCACGCCGGCTTGTCCAGCAGGTCCCGCCGGAGGCCGTCTTGCAATTGCGTTTGCCAGTTCCAGCCCACTGCTCCCGCAATGTGCCCTTGGTCGTAGGCGGAAGTGTCCACGTCCACCTCTACCAGGCGTATTTTTGGATCGTTCAAATGCCCAGCGACCCACTCGCTGGAAACCAGCACCTCTGGATGCGCATATTCCGCCATTTCGCTCTCTCCTCCTCGAAAAACCTTTCTGGCTCTCGTCGAATTCACTTCCTTGTGTATATTTCGATTCGATGCGGAGTTCCTGGCGGCGTTGCAAAAAACAGGCCGCGCCAGCGGAGCATTAAGTTGCTGCCAGCTTCAAAACGCCGTCGGTTGCCTCCAATTCCACACGCATCAGCCAATCGAAGTGGATTGCTTCTTTGCGAAAATATTCTTCGAGAATTTCTCGCTTGTCTGCCTCAAATTCGGCGAGCATTTTGCCTTGGTAAAGGTTTACGACGATACGGACAGTCTTTAAGTCTGTTGCCCCGTGCAAACGCGCTGTCAATTCTTCCGCTCCCTGCCGCGTCAAGCACGCGAGCGTATGCAACGAAATAAAACGCGCCATCTTTTGCTTCCTCTCGGACCGGCGAATCTTCTGGATTACCGCCTGTCCAATCTACCAGTCTTCGTACTGTCTTCTCAGGCAGTTGCCTCACACGCCGTAACCCAAATCCAGCCGCTGCGCTGCTAATTACGCGGAATTACAATAGATTCATCACTGCATCGCGGAGGTGCACATGCGGAGAGCTTTTCTCGGTGTTCTCGCCGCTTCGATGGTACTGGTGGCCGCTGACGCGGCTGCGCGAGCTCACACAGGTAAGCTGGGAGGCATTATTCTTCAGCGCGATGGCAGACCGGCGGCAGGCATAGAAGTGGTTCTGGAGCGTTCCGACGGCTCTGCGCCGGTCGCCGTGCGCACGAATTCCGAGGGGGCGTTTCTATTCAGGTACATTCGCGTGGGTCTTTACGACGTTCGCGCGGGAAGTCGTTCCACGGCCTCCACATGGAAGCACAATATTATGGTTCACGCCGGCAGAGAGACCGTGCTCAATCTTCGTCTCGAGCCTCTCCACCGGAGCCCACCTGCAAACCGGCGTAGATAGATCTGACTTGCGGCGAGGAGTCCTTAACTCTCATTCTTTGAACGCGGTACCACTCCTACGGTACCAGAGAGCGTGGACCTTTCGCCTCATTGCGCGATTCTCCACGCATTCTCTAGCATTGTGATTCGGGTTGGAAGGCGTGCTGCGGGGACGAACGGCTCTAAAAAGAGCCGAGGCCGCTTCCAGCTCGAAACCTTGGCCTGTCTGCCGGTGTCCCAAAACTTCCCCCATCGGCAGCCGGGCTTTTTTTGCAGCTAACCGCCATACGCCGCATTGATTTTAATGTTCGTAGGTCGTTGTTCCCTTTCCCGAAACCCAAGAATCCTTCTCCGAAAAAGGGTCACGTTTCAAGGCAGATGTGGCGAACCGAGGTCCAAACGTGGCTAAAAAGTCGAGACGTCCTGGAAGATATCTGGAAATCCGTTGAGGTCATTGTTTACCAAATTGCTCGCAGACGAATAGAACGCCACGATATGCCCAGCCCCGCTGATCACAGGATTGAGCGACGCGCCATTTCCCGCTGCGCCGAGGGCTGAGCGGCTCACCATCGCGGTGGCAACTTTGCAGGAACTCAGACCTGACACGCAGCTGTTTCGAACGTAGACATTCTCAAGACCGTTGGTATTCACGGTGACGAGATTCGTAGCGAGCGAAGCAAAAGCTACCAGTTGTCCAGTATTGCCCAGGCTTGGATTTTCGCTGAGCGCATTCGCAGGAGTAGTGCCGTCCGCCGCGACGGAAACCAGTGTCGTTGCCGGCGTACAGCCGCTGGTTATGCCCTGGCATGTATCTCGCTCATAAATC
This sequence comes from Candidatus Acidiferrales bacterium, assembly GCA_035933545.1. Lineage (GTDB taxonomy): Bacteria > Acidobacteriota > Terriglobia > Acidiferrales > UBA7541 > DAHUXN01. The sequence goes on from DASYYQ010000050.1 coordinate 7,152, forward strand.
TCCTGCATGCCTCCAGACGCTACGCCCAGCACTGTGGCTGTCGAGGCGAACGCGACGACCCTTCCGTCGGGCGTCATCGTGGGCTCCACGCTGGCGCCATCCGCGAAAGTGGTCCCGTCGGGAGTTGATATAAGCTGCGCGGAAGTGGACTTACACCCGGTGCTGATCCCAATACATAATCCGACACGATAGATTTCCTGGGCACCACTCGAACCGCTGACCAGATTTGTCGCTGTGGAGGTAAACGCGACGAACTGCCCGCTCTTTCCGGAGACTACGACCGGCTCTGCGCTCGAGCCGTCGGCGGGAGTCACGCCATCCGGCGCTACCGACACAAGCAACGTCGTTGGCGTGCACATTGAACCCGCACCGGCGCATGTGTCTCGCAAGTATATTTCCTGGGATCCTGTTGTGGCGCCGGAAACGAGATTTGTCGCCTTCGAAGCGAACGCAACGAACCGGCCATCACTGCTGATCGAAGCTTGTCCTGAAGCTCCAGACCCGGCCGTTACGCCATCGCTGGCCACGGAAATCAAGCTGGTGTTTGGCGTGCATCCCGTGAAAGCATTAATGCAGGAAGTGGACAAGAATACCTGCGGCGTTGTGCCGTCAAAGGAGAAGCCAGAAACCAAGTCGGTGGCCAGCGACGTGTATGCCACCACGTTTGCGCCGTTGGAGTTAACAACCGGGGAAAAGCTCGGTCCATTGGCCACGATCCCGGCCGGACCAACGTTTATCAAGGTTTCTCGTGGCACGCAGCTTGACGACCCCAGGCATGTATCCCGCAGAAAAATATTCGATGTTCCATTTGTGAGTGGATTGGGAGGCGGATTAATTGTGGTCGTTTCCAAGAGATTTGTCGAAGACGACGTGAAAACCACGTATCGCGCGCTGCCGTCCATCGAGGGGCCCGCTTGATTTGGCGGGCTAGCGCCGTTATTCGCCTGAGCGCCATCCGTCGCTACATCTACGAGGTCAGGCAGGCCGGCTCCAGACGCCGAAGGCACCACGGAAAAATGCAAAATGGCGGTCGCGCCGCCGCCCGGCGCGGGATTTACCACTTGGACGGTGTACGTGCCGGCCGCAGCCGTATCGCCGCTTGCAAGTTGGGCGACCAGGGAAGAAGAGCTTGAAAAAGCAGTTGGCCGCCCCGTTCCGTTTACGAGCACCACGCTCGCCGAGTCAAAACCGCTTCCGCTCACATTGATGGCCGTTGTCGTCGTGCTGCCGGCAACCAGGCTTGGGGGGGTGACGCCCCTGATCACTGGGCTCGGATTCACCACATTCAGCACCACCGAATTCGATATGCCGCCCCCCGGCGGCGTCACATTCTGCGCCGGTGGATTCAAAACAGCGATTTGCAGTTCACCGCCTGCGGTCACATCCGAGGACTGGAGTGTCACTGTTAGTTGCGTGCTGGAGACAAATCTTGTGGGTCGATTCGCACCATTCACCGTAGCGACCGATTCGCTGGCAAAATTCGTTCCGACGATCGTCACATTCGCGCCCCCCGCGCCTGCTTGGACTGAACTTGGAGTAATCGTCGAGATTTGCGGCACGGGAAGCGCCGTCGGATTTACAGTCAAGGTGACGGAGTTTGAAGTTCCTCCACCTGGAGCGGGAGTAAAGACGGTTACGGTAACCGTCTGAGCTGTTGCGATATTCGGATCATTCGGATTCACGAGCGTGGTCAATTCCGTTTCGGAGAGGAAAATCGTTGCGCGCGGGGATCCATTGAACAGTATTTGCGAACTCGGCGCGAAGCCCGAGCCCATCACTGCCAGTGTGAAGGTGGTCGCGCCCGCCGCCACGCTTGCAGGATTGAGCGTGCTGATGGCCGGCCTCGGCAAATTGATAACTCCGCCGCAGGACGCAAGGAGTAAAACCCCCAGCATGAAAACCCCAGCAGAAATTTTTCTCCGTCGGCTCAAATTCTTTTGTCCAAGTAGTTTGTCCAATAGACTGTCGCCTGTTGACACACAGCGACAACCAGAAAGACTACTAGAGATGACGGAATCCAGCAATTGGGATGTCCCGAGTTTTTTTAGGTTTGGCCTAAAATCAAGACTGTTTCTTTTGCTTGTCCACAGCAATTTCGCGCTTGATAAGGACGCGTCCGTGGATTCTGGCTCCTTTGCCCGTTTTCTACAAGAAAACATAGTTTCCTTCCATAGTTGGGAGTATTTTGATCCTGCTAGATGAATGTCTCCGCAGGATTGTTAAATCTATTGCACTTAGCCTGAATTTGCTGTCTCTTGTCAGAGCCGAGAATGGTGCGATGCGTGCATTATGTTTGATCAGCGACTGACCAATAATGACGTTGTTGTGTGAGCAGAGAGCCAGTTAGGGCGAGGCCCTGATTCGGAATTAGCCTCGATTTTTGCTGTTAATCGCGCCGATGTTGAAGGCGAATTTCAAGGAGGATTCATGCAGAGAATCACTCGGTGGGCGGACACAATCGCCACCTGCACTTTTCGCTTAATCGTTGTTTTGGCCTGCGTTTTCGCATTAAGTTTACCTGCGCTGGCTCAATCGACAGCCACTCTACAAGGCACCGTTACAGACACCTCGAACGCCGCCATCCCCGGCGCCAAGGTGGTTGTGCACAACCAGAGTACTGGAGTGGAACGCGCGACTCAGACAGACCAATCAGGCTCTTATCTTGTCCCTGGGCTTCTTCCAGGTCTTTATACAGTTACTGTCAGCGCGAACGGATTTCAGAGCTTCGTGATTCGCGAACTCAAGCTCGACGTCGCTACAACGGTAACGGAAAACGCGCAGTTAAAGGTCGGCCAAGTCACTCAAGAAGTGGTCGTTTCCGGCGGAGCGCCTCTCGTAAATACGAGCTCACCGACAGTCGGGCAGGTCATCAATCAGACCACTGTTCAGCAAATTCCACTAAATGGCCGACACTTCGTTGACCTCGGTTTGCTTGTCCCCGGAACTGTTACGCCTCCGCAAAATGGCTTCCTCACCGCGCCTCTTCGCGGCCAAGGTTCTTTCGCAATCGACACGGCAGGTCAGCGCGAAGATACCACCAACTGGATGATTAATGGAATCAACCTGAGCGACGAAGTCCAAAATCAGATTACTTTCCAGCCGACTATCAACACGGTTTCCGAATTCAAAATGGACAACTCCACGTTTCCTGCCGAATATGGGCGCAATTCCGGCGCCATTGTGAACATTGCCACGCGCTCTGGCACGAATGATTTCCACGGCGAACTCTTTGAATTCCTGCGGAATAACTATCTCGACGCCCGGAATTTTTTCAATCCGAAGAGAACCTCCACCGGCGCGCCAAATCCGCAATCGCCGTTCATTCGAAACGATTTTGGCGCCGATGGTGGCGGGCCAATCGTGAAGAACCGAGCATTTTTCTTTTTGAGCTACGAAGGCCTTCGCCAAAGGCAGGCTCTAAGCCTGAACTCACACACGCTAAGCATCGACGATCAGGCCCAAGTAACGGCCACCAGTGATGCGGCGATTCAAAAGATCGCTGCCCTCTTGCCCCCAGCCAATGACGTCGGCACCGGCAATCCCGCCGATCCGGCCACGTTCAATGGCTTCATCGGTGGGACAGTGGCTCCTGTAAATATTGATCAGGGCAGCGGCGACATCAGCGTGATGCTCAATCAGAATGACCATTTGCATGGCTATTTCAATATGCAGCAGGATCTCCGCCAGGAACCAACAATACAAGGCAACAGTTTACCCAATTGGGGCGACACAAGGGCGGCGCGCCGTCAGATAATGACTATTGAGGAAGACCATATTTTCAGTCCAGCCATTAGCAATGAGGCGCGGCTGGGCTACAATCGCATTCACATCACTTTTGTTCCGAACCGGCTTCTCAATCCCGCCGATTTCAACATTAGCGATGGCACGACCACAGCAATCGGGCTTCCGCAGATTAACGTCAGCGGATTCTTCAATATCGGAGGACCAGCCGGCTTTCCGCAAGGCCGCGGCGACACGACGGTATCTTTCGGAGACACTTTGCGTTATTTACGCGGAAAGCACTCTTTCGCGTTTGGCGGCGACATTCGCCGATTCTATAACGACAATTTCGCGCTCACGCCTGGCTCATTTACGTTTACAAGCGAGGCTAACTTCATCAACGACCAAGCCAGTTCATTCAACACGAACCTCGGGAACGGCGCCAGTAAGTTACTGGAGCCCGCCTTTGGCCTCTTCGCTGAGGACAGTTATAAATTGCGACCGAACCTGACGCTCGAACTAGGCTTGCGCTATGACGACAACATGACCATTTCGGAAGCGGAAAATCGTTTCGTCGTGTTCGACCCGGTGACCGACAGCTTGGTGCAAACGGGCGACCCATACAATGCGAACGATAAGAACTTCCAGCCGCGTGTGGGTTTCGCCTGGGATCCCCGGGGAGATGGCAAGACGGCAGTGCGCGGAGGGTATGCCATTCTGACCGACCAGCCCGTCTCCGGCATTGTTACCGGTCTCACCACCAATCCGCCGTTTGGCGATCCGCTTCTCGTCAACGGTACCGTGTCTTTCACCAATGCCCTAGCCACTGCTGGCGCTGCGGGCCTTGCGCCTGGCACCATTTTTCACAATTTCCACAATCCCTACGTGCAATCGTGGAGCTTGACCGTGCAGCATCAGCTCGGGCAATCGCTGGGATTGCAGATCGGATATATCGGTTCCAAAGGCACTCATTTGCGCCTCCCCATAAACCTAAACCAGCCCGCCATCGGCCAGGAAGTGGAAGGCCCGAGCAAACTGCAGCCGGTGCGGCCTTTCCCAAGCCTTTCAGCTTCGAGTCCAATCGATCCAGGCTCGGCTCTCGGCAATATCACACAAGTGGATTCGAGCGGAAATTCGAATTACAACGCCCTCTGGGTCACTGCGAACAAGCGATTCTCGCAGGGTCTCCAATTCAACGCGTCTTACACGTATTCGAAGTCGTACGATTACAACTCGCTTAACACAAATGCCGTCGAAGACTCGACAAACCCCCGACTGAACTACGGGCCTTCGGATTTCGACGCGCGGAACCGGTTCGTGATTAATGCCGTGTATGACCTGCCGTTCAAGGGCAACCGACTTGTCTCCGGGTGGGAAGTTGCGGGAATTTCGCAAGCGCAGGCTGGCAATCCCCTGACTGTGATCTTTCTCGATTCGACGCCCACGGGGTCTTTCACGCTTCGACCGGATGCGAGCGCGGCGCTGCAAACCGAGAGCGTCCCGTTTGGCGCTGGTTACGGCATTCAGTGGATCGCGAATCCAAGTGTGTTGTCAGCGCCGCGCGTAGTGGGCCCCAATGGCGGTTTTATCTATCACTTCGGGAATCTCAGCCGGAACACGGTTATAGGGCCGTCTTTCGTCAATACGGACTTCTCGATTATCAAGCACACCAAAATCACGGAACGGATTGATTCGGAATTTCGCGCCGAGTTTTTCGACATCTTCAATCACCCGAATTTCGGCGATCCAAACCTTACCTTCGGTGGAAACTCACCAAGCGGAACGTTTGGTTTAATCAGCAGTACGCGTTTCCCGACGGGCGACTTTGGCTCTGCACGCCAGATTCAACTCGCGCTGAAACTGGAGTTCTAGGGCGCGCAGCTTGCAACTTGAATAGCTTCAAAGGGCGGGATTCTCATTTCCGCCCTTTTTTTTGCTTGGGTGACAAATCGGCGAACGAGATTCACTTCGGCTGCTGAGCAAACGCGCAATGAACGCGAAATAGCACCCAGGCTGTCGCTATGCCCACTGGTACTGTGAGCATAAGCATCCACTCGCGCCTGCCGCTGGACAGGTATGGACCTGTCAATGCCGTCGAAATCCAGAAGCGCCACCCGCTTCCTTCAAGGGCCGGAGAGGAAGCCACACTTTCAAGGATAGCGATCAACGCGGGGGCGATGATCGCGCCTCCGAGCAGCCAATGCCAGACCCTTTTCCAGTGCATAGCATCCGCAGCGCTGCGAAGCAGAAAACCAAAAAGAAGGGACGCGACCGCTCCGAGCATTAGCGAAAGAAAGTAAATATAAAGGAGCAGCGGAACGGAGGGAGGAGCGGTGGGACGTAATCGGTTCCCAAGCCAAATCGCCAAGCTCATGAAAAAGCAGCCGCAAACCCAGGCAGCGAGATAATAGGCCAGGCTGCCTCTGCGCGTCATAAGCGGCGCTGAATGTTAGGAAAATCCTGCCAGACCTTCACCCCGCAGAAGTGCGAGCCCTCTGTGCAGATTGGCGTAGTAATACCAGCGCGCAGATAACAGGGCGGGCCGATATAGGTAGCAAGTTCTGGAAAAACAGACCGCAACTGTTCGATCTCTTCCATCGAGGACTCGTAAATCTCCTCTTGCGCGTTGAAGCAAGTGCGCATCGTCCATTTATGCAGCAGGTGTAACAGAGAGCCGGATTCGATAAGACGAATCGCTTTCGCGTTGGGCAGCAGATACTGAGCGACTTCAATGGAAACGCCGCGCTCAAGGAGTTCGTTCTTGGCGGCCCAGGCATCCGCCATAGCTTTTTCAAACAGTTCTCGCACAAGCGGATTTTCACGAATGAGCATTGGAGTGATGTAATCGGGCGAGCGTGTATCGGCCAAGGTCAAGAGCGGCCGGGAGCCTGGAATCATGCGATGGCGCTGGTCCTGGCTGTCAGCCGTGTGGCTGATTTTTTTTGCGAAAGTGAAGTGTGCATGTTGCAGGGCGCGCATGATAGGCGCATGCACGCCGATGTTGAGCGATTCGCGACGGTAAGCATTGCGAGCGGGATTGAGCAGAGCCTCAATCGCATCAGCCGTTGAGCACTCTCTTTCCGTCAGACCGAGTACAGCTCGATACGCGTCGGCGATAATGGTCACGGAATTCCCGGAATAATCGATCAGTCGCGAAGTGCGCCCTGCAAGTCGCGCATCGAATTCCGTAGCGAAGGATTCACCCTGCTTCACGCGCGATGCCGTGGACCACTCAGGCAAATTCTCCATGGGCAGCGTTTCGAATCGATCGAAAAATTGCGAGTCTACCTTGCGCACGCACTCCACCATTTGCGTGAGGACCGCGCGCGCTTCGGCAGGAGTATCGGAAGCGCCCTGCATGCGCCACAGGCGGTGCAAAACGATGCCGGAAAGCGTGTGAACCATTGTGGTAAAAGCGGCCACCGGCAAGACGTAACGCGCGACTTCGATGGAGCGTTTTCCGGAGGCAGCTTTGATTTTTTCAATCCGGCGCGGGTGAGACATTGGGCCGACATGCCAAATGTCACTGAGGATGCGGTTCGCTTCCGGCTCCAAAATCGCGGCGAGGTCGCGATATTGGCGCCACGCGCGAGCAATCGCGCGTTCATAGATGGCTCGCTCCGCGGCGCGGAAGCTGGCATCTTCCGGCGGAATGTAGGCTTGTGCGCGATCAAGGCGTACGTAGCGCTGGCTCTGCTGTTCTGAATTGTAAAAAGGGTGAGCATGAAGAAACGACCAGACAAACTGACGGCTGATATTTTCGAGCCCGAATTCGAAATGTGCGTGCTGATAAACGGTGTGATGCCCGCTGTAAAAAGTCGCCGCGCCAATATTGATCCTCTGCTTTTCGGTTATTTCGTCGGGCTGAATCAAACGCGGCGCATAACAGGTGCGCGCAGCAGCGATGGCCGAATCATAAGGATGGGAGAACGCATTCCGCAGAGTGACGCGTGGAGCAGCGCTTTCGACAAGATCACCGGGCAATGCCGACGTAGGAACGGCCATATCAACGACATTCTACACCGGCAGAGCAAAGGCCGTAAGAATGTTGCAAGCGGAGCCCGATGAGCGAATTCGCGCGGCGCAATGCCACACTCATTCACGCACAGCGGCCTATTTTCGTCAGTACTAAGGTACCGTTGACATCGCCGTATCCGCCGGGTACCGTGGCCACGACAATTGAATCGAGGCTCTGATTACTGTCCGGAGCGGAGGGGTGTACCGTTTAGACACAAGGTCTAAACTTTTACCCCTTGACAACGTAAGGCCACATAGAATCCACACGGTTGTAACTTCAAACCCGTGGGGGTTCTATGAACAAGCTGTTAATGTTGGTGGTCTTAGTGTTGTTGGTCCTGGCGAGCGCAGTTGGGCTACGCAATCTCACGGCCAATCAGCCGACCGTACAAACGATCGCGAGCACTGGCCTCCCGGTCCCGCCGGATTCAAAGACGCTACTGGCGAGCACGGGTCTACCGGTACCACCGGATTCAAAGACTCTGGCTCTTCGCTAGCTAGCTTTCATCCGGCAAAGGGTTCCGGTATAATCCGGGTCAGGCCTCAAGGAAAGACCTTATGCTTGGCCCATTTGATTATAGTTTAACTCTCTTGAGCCTAACGCTAGAGGTGTACGTAGTAGTGTGGTTATGCACGTCTAAACGCTCCCTCCGATATTTTTCCTTAAATCTTTACATGTTGGCAGCAGCAGCCGTGACAGTCAGCGGTTTCTTCATCTTGCGACGTTACGGGTTTTCATCGCCTGCTTACGGATATTTCTATTACTACACGGATGCGCTGCTGACTATTTCGCTCTTTTTCGTGATTATGAGCTTTTATCACCAGGTATTTCGGCAGATGGGGGCCGGGAAATACGTTCGACTCGCCTCTATTCTTCTCCTGTCCGCCACAGCGGCATTTTCGTTTGCGGTGGTGCACCAAAATTTGGGGCATCTCACTGCGACGCACTTTGTGGTCGAGATGAGCCAAAATCTTTATTTCGTTGGGGTGGTGCTCACCTATTTGCTGTGGGGCGCCATTATCAAGTTGCGCGAAACGAGGACGCGGCTGATCCAGCTGGTGCTGGCGCTCGGCATTTTCTTCAGCTCTGACGCTGCGGGCTACGCTCTGCGGAATCTTTACCCATCTCTGGAAGCGAATTTCCTGAGATGGGTACCACCTATAGCCGGGACATTTCTACCGCTTGCTTGGGCGTACACGTTCACCAAAATCCCTGAAGAGGCGCGCCTGGAGACGGCCCGTGTTGCAAGGCGGGTACCGGCTTCTAGCGTGGCGGCGCACCAACAATCATGATTGCCGCGCTCATCTGCGTAATCTCGATTGCGGCGCTGCTGCAGTTTTTCGTTTCCTATTCGCGTTCCGTGATTGCGGCCTACCGAAAGTCCGATCTTTCCGAGCAAGTACGTGAGGTTGCGGGAATTGAAGGACAGCCGCTGGGAAGCGAACAGTTCAACCGATTGCTTCAACTGGTGCGCCTGTGCCCGCAAAAAGGCGATGACCAAGGTGACCTCGCGGTTGTTCGCAGTTATTATCGCCTCATGGGCTGGTTGGAAAAGATGGGCCGCGCGCTCTCACCCTCCATTTGCGCATGGGCAGACAATGAACGCGTCAACTGCACCTACTTTGCGGCTGTGGCGTTGGACCGCCGTATTGCGTATAGCCGTGCCTTGCTTGCACAGCAAATGTCTCAGCGTTAGCGAAGCCCTCCTGTACCCCTTCTATCGTCACTGATATTATGAGCAAAGAATCTTGCACGCTATGGCCCCTTCGCTCATCCGCCGCATTCGAGAAACGATTAAACGGCACCAGATGATCCGCGCAGGCGAACGAGTCGCCGTCGCCGTGTCTGGAGGAGCGGATTCAATCGCCTTGATGCGGCTTCTTGACTCGCTGCGCGCCGAATTGGGCATTACGCTTTCGGTGCTTCACTTCAACCATCAATTGCGTGGCGCAGAATCCGATGCCGATGAAACGTTTGTCGCATCGGCGGCGAAAATGATGGGCCTGCGGTTTATCGTCGAACGCGCCAATGTGTCTCTTCTTGCCAAGCAGAATCGCTGGAATTTGGAGGATGCTGGACGCCGGCTGCGCTATCGCTTTTTCGATGATGTCCTGACGCGCGATGCCGCCGATTGCGTGGCCACCGCACATACTGCGGATGATCACGCTGAGACTGTTCTAACGCGAATCATTCGCGGCACCGGCACTTCGGGACTGGCCGCGATTTATTCGGTGCGGGGAAAAATCATCCGGCCGCTGCTGGATACGCGCCGCGCAGAATTGCGCAACTATTTGGCGAGCATTCATCAGGAATGGCGCGAGGACGGCAGCAACGCGGATACAACCCGGCTGCGAGCGCGCGTGCGCAAGCATTTGTTGCCGGAGATGGAAAGCAATTTCTCCCGCTCCATCGTGAGCAAGTTAACAAACCTCGCCGCGTTGGCGCGGGAAGAAGGACTGTTTTGGAATGTACTGGTCGAAGCGTTATGCCGGAAATTTGTCAGGGCCACAGCCACCACATCCACCATTGCCGTGGCAGATCTTCTTTCGCCATTGGAGGATATGCGTCTTTCGAGTGCTGGTTCGCACAAGCCTTTTCGCACTGTAAGCCAGCGGATCATTCGCAAGTTGTATTCCGATGCTTTGCCAACCGGCGGCGAGCTTTCGCGGCAACACGTTGAGCAGGTCATTCGATTGGCGGAGAGCGGCTCAAGCGGGCGGTACGTGGAGTTGCCTGGAGGAATTCAGGTTCGCAAAGAATTCCAGCAATTAATTTTTGCTAAACGTGCCATCACCAAACAATCCAGAACCATGGAGCGGCAGACCGCTGCTTATGCTTATCGAATTGAACTGCCGACGCACGGTACGGCGGCTGTTTCCATTCCGGAACTTGGGCGGGGGTTCCAATTGAAATTGATTGACTGGCCTGTGCGGGAGCGCGAAACTAGGGAAGAGGGAGTGGTTCTTGATACGGAACGGCTCCGCCCTCCGCTGGTTCTGCGCAGTTGGAAACCGGGTGACGCCTACTGCCCGTGTGGAGGGCGGCGGCAGAGCCTGGCTCGGATGCTGATGGCCAGACGCATCGGGCGGTATGAAAGAGCGCTCTGGCCGGTCTTGACGAGTGCGGGTCGCGTCGTCTGGGCAGACCGAATGCCCGCAGGGGCAGAGTTTTCGGTTAGCGAGGCGACGCAAACGGGTTTATGGATCTTCGAGGACGACCGGCGAGGTTCGTGTGAAGGTTGCTTATTCCCGTAGGGATTTAGCAACGCGTGTAGCCGACCTGGGACGAACGATTTCCAGGGATTATCAGGGTCGCACCCTGGACGTGGTCGCGATCCTCGAAAATTCGTTCTTGTTCTCGGCAGATTTGGTGCGCCAGATTTCTTGTCCGGTCGTTTGCCACTTTGTCCGCACCGAGTTGAGAGCTGTAGAACTCGGCGGGTCGCAGTGGCCGGAGCTTTTCTTCTCGACGCCCCCGACCTTGGAGGGCCGCGACGTGCTCGTGATTGATGCGATACTGCACACAGGCGTGCCGCAGGATTTTCTCTGGAAGCGCCTCGAGGAGTGTAAGCCCAGGTCCTTGAGCTTGGCGGTGCTGTTTGATAAGGAGAAGGACCATAAGGTAAGCTTGAAAGCGACATACGTTGGCTTCGCCAGTGCATCTAAATATTGGGTGGGCTATGGTCTGGCAGGCCGGGATGGGCTCTATCGCAATTTGCCGTTTATTGCAACGATAAGTGCGACCGATGATGGCGGCAGTCGGGCGCCGGGGCTCGCAAGCGCCATGAAGAGAACGAAAAGGAAGATCAGAGATCCGAAGCGGCATAGACCGAAACACAAGGCCGGATGAGGTAGCAACGTGAACTCAACAGTTAAAACAGTGTTGTTCTGGATGGCGATGATACTTCTTGCCGTCTTGTTGTGGAGGATGGCCTCCACGGGCGGCCAGACGGCGCGGGAACAGACTCCCAGCTATACCGACTTCCAAGCACAGGTGCAAAAGGGCAACGTCAGCGAAGCCACGATTATGCTTTCGTCGGTCAGCGCCGAAATTGACGGCGAATTCCGCGAGCCCAAAGAGAAGTTCCATGTGACCGTACCGAAGGAAACGTTGAGCGATTTGACCAAGGAATTGGAAGCGAAGAACGTCGACGTCAACATCAAGACTGTCAGCGAGAACAACTGGGTGAATTTTCTGATCGATGGAGTTCCCTTTATTCTGCTGCTTGTGGTGTTTCTGATTATGATGCGCCAGATGCAAGCAGGCGGAAATAAGGCCCTCAGTTTTGGCAAGTCACGCGCCCGTCTACTGACCGCACAGCAAAAGAAAGCGACGTTCAAGGATGTCGCCGGCATCGAAGAGGCCAAGGAAGAGCTGCAAGAGATTATCGATTTCCTTAAGGATCCGCAGAAATTCCAGCGGTTAGGCGGCCGCATTCCGAAAGGCGTGTTGCTTGTAGGGCCTCCGGGAACGGGCAAGACTTTGCTGGCGCGAGCGATTGCCGGCGAGGCGAATGTGCCATTTTTCTCGATTTCTGGCTCGGACTTCGTCGAAATGTTCGTAGGCGTGGGCGCCAGCCGCGTGAGAGATCTGTTCGAGCAGGGAAAGAAGAACGCCCCGTGCATTATCTTCATCGACGAAATTGACGCTGTGGGACGCCATCGTGGAGCCGGCCTCGGCGGCGGCCATGATGAGCGCGAGCAGACGCTCAATGCGCTCCTCGTGGAGATGGACGGTTTTGAATCCAACGAAGGCGTCATTTTGATTGCCGCCACGAACCGGCCAGATGTCCTTGATCCTGCGCTTTTGCGGCCAGGGCGTTTCGACCGTCGCGTAGTAGTGCCGCGGCCTGACGTGAAGGGGCGCGAAGAGATTCTCCGCGTACACACGCGCAAAGTGCCTATTTCCGATAACGTGGACTTGTCCATTCTGGCTCGCGGAACTCCGGGATTCTCCGGCGCAGACCTCGCCAATCTCGTGAACGAAGCGGCTCTGTGGGCCGCGCGGCAGAACCGCAAAGTCGTGACCATGGACGATTTTGAAATGTCCAAGGACAAAGTTTTAATGGGCGCAGAGCGCAGATCGATGATCCTCTCCGAGGAGGAAAAGAAGAACACTGCCTACCACGAAGCGGGTCATGCTCTTGTTGCCGCGATGACTCCGGGTGCCGACCCTCTGCACAAAGTGACGATTATTCCGCGCGGGATGGCGCTGGGCGTCACCATGCAACTACCTATCGATGACAAACATACCTACACTCGCGAATTTCTCGAAAGCCAGCTTTCGGTACTTATGGGCGGGCGCGCCGCCGAGGAGATTTTCCTCCAGCACATCACTACCGGCGCCGGAAATGACATTGAGCGCGCTACCGAGATTGCCCGGCAGATGGTTTGCGAATGGGGCATGAGCACTCTGGGACCTCTCACGTTTGGCAAAAAGGAAGAGGCCATCTTCCTCGGACGCGAGATCGCGCAACATCGCGACTATTCCGAGGACACCGCGATTAAGATTGACGCCGAAGTTCACGGGATTGTTACAGGAGCGTATACGCGGGCGCGCAATATCCTGGAGACGCATCGTGACGCACTGGAGCGCGTTGCTCGTGGGTTGCTGGAGCGCGAAGTGCTTGATGCCAACGAATTGCGCCTGCTGATTGACGGCAAGCCTCTGCCGGAAAAGCTGCCTCCGCCCCCTTCGGCTCCGCCTGTGCCCTCCAAGGAGCCGCAATTGTCACTGCGGCCCGAGCCGCGCGCCGTGCCGGGCATGGCCAAGGGCGAAAAACCAGCGCCAGCCTGAAGTTCGCGCTCAACAGGCAGTTCTATCCCTGGTCTCTGCGCGCGGAAAGTATCCCGCACGCCTCCCGCATGGATTTGTCGTAAAATGGATGCATGGCACAGAAATCGACACCGCCGGTTGTAGTGGCATGCCCCTGCTGTCAGGCTGAGCTGACAATTGACCGCGAGCTCGGCGTGGTTCTCTCGCATGTTCCTCCGCCTAAAGGCGCGCCGTCGGTGGATTTGGATGACACGGCGCGTCTGCTTCGCGAACAGGCTGCGCGCGTTGAAGAAAAGTTCCGTTTATCCGTTGAAGCGGAACGCGTGAAGGACGACGTTCTGGAACGGAAATTCGCGGAAGGCTTAAAGAAGGCCAAAGACAAGCCGGTGGAAAAGCCCATTCGTGATTTCGACCTCGATTGAGCGGCGCCTTTCGCGCACGCTACCATAAGCATAAACTCAAGATCATGAATCGGCGCGTTACAGCAATAGCTTGCGTGACGTATGTCGCGCTCTTCTGTGCCGCATCCTCGGCGCATGGGACCACGCAAGCTAAGCATAAGCTGCCGAAGCCTGTGCAGATGGATCGCGATGTGGTTTTGATTCGCGACGCCAGAACCGGTGAGCTGATTTTGCGGCGCAATCGAGGCGCAGATAACATCGACGCAGAAGCTCCCGCATCCCGCTCCGGCCTGCTGCTCCGCGTGCACGTCAACCTCGTTGAAGTATCCTGCAACGTATTCGCGCCGGACGGCACCGCGGTTCGCGGCCTCAATGAAAGCGATTTTCGCGTGTTCGAGGATGGCGTACAGCAGAAAATCTCACACTTCGACGCATCAAGCGAAGGCGCGAGCATCGCATTAGTAATGGACGCAAGCCCTAGCGTGCTGCCAGATTCAACCGCAATGAAAGCGGCAGCGCAGCAACTTATTGCGGGTCTTTCGCCGGTAGACGAAGTCGCTGTCGCCGATTTTTCGCAGCACACTTTTTTGCTGCTGCCGTTCTCGCGCGACCGTCAACTTTTGTCCAAAGCCATCAGCGGGGTAGACGTCCGCGCGCTTTTCGGAGATACTGGCGGTTCGAACATCTATCGCTCGCTTTATCTGGTGGCCAACGAGATTTTCCCGGGCCGTACGGGCAAAAAAGCGATTATTCTGCTCACCGATGGGCAAGACAGCGGCTTGGGCCTCAGTTTATATGGCGCAGGCGTGAGATCGCATGACGGAAGTCCGCAGCATCGCGCCACTTTTGAAGATGTAGTCCGCGCATTAAGCGCGCAAGGAATTGAAGTCTACGCAATCTCCACGCAAAATCGTCCGCGCGTCATGACGCCGCAGTGGCTGACTTCGCACCAGGCCGATTCATTGATTACGCCGGCCGCGCTGACCCTTGGCATTCCGGCCTATACTGCGTTTCTCGCGGAATTGGTGCGTCGCGTCGGCGGCCAGCTTTATTTTCTGAACGAGGTCGGCACGGTCGCTGGTGCCTATCGTTCCATAGTGCGAAGGTTGAGCGCGCAGTACACGCTCGGCTATTATCCTGCGGCTGGCCGTAAGCCTGGCTGGCACTCGCTCAGTGTGGAAGTGCTGGGACATGGCGCGGCGCGCGTTGTAAATCGCCCTGCGTATTACCAGGCGGCCGAGAACTGAAGTCATGCGCATCTCCGGCGCAACCCTTCAGCGTTTAGTGAGAAACGAATGATCCAGCGCGCCAAATTTCGATTGCGCATGCCTTCCCGCACAATCGTGTTGGGCGAGCGGACGCTGCTCATGGGCGTTCTCAATGTGACGCCGGACAGTTTTTCAGATGGCGGAACGTTTCTGGATACCGAGGCAGCGGTTGCTCACGCGCTAGCGATGGAACGCGCTGGAGCAGATATTCTCGACATCGGTGGCGAATCCACGCGCCCCGGCTCGAAGCGAATATCTTCTGAAGAAGAACTCCGGCGCATTTCGCCCGTGTTAAAAATTCTGGGCCGCAAACTGAAGATCCCAATTTCCGTAGACACGCGGAACGCGGCGGTGGCAAAAGCGGCCATCGATTTGGGCGCAGAAGTGGTGAATGACGTCAGCGCCTTGCGCGCCGATCCGGATATGGCTGGCATCGCGCGGGATCGTCACATGCCGATAATCTTGATGCACATGCGCGGCGATCCCGGCTCTATGCAAAAAGGCCCATTTGCCCGGGATGTGATGCGCGACGTCGTCAAGGGCCTTCGCGATGCAGTGCTTCGAGCAATGGGGGCAGGTATTGAGGGATCGCAAATTCTGCTCGATCCGGGAATCGGCTTCGGCAAGAACTTCCAGCAGAATTTCGAAATTCTCGCGCGATTGCCGGAACTGGCGAAGATTGGACGGCCAATTGTAGTGGGCACGTCGCGCAAAGGTTTCATCGGAGCGGCGCTTGGCGGCGTCCCGTCAGACCAGCGCGCGTGGGGTACGGCGGCCACAGTTGCAGCGAGCATTTTGGGTGGAGCGCACATTGTGCGCGTTCATGACGTGCATGAAATGGCGCAAGTGGCCAAGATCACCGATCGCATCCTGACAGCGTGCGGATAACCACCACATTCAGCCCATTGCTATAATGCACGTGGCGGCATTCAAAGCACAATCGGAGATATGGTGTTGGCGAAAGCTCGCAAGGTCAATTGGTGTTGGGTGGCAGCACTGTGTGCTGTTATGGTTTGCGCGCCTTGTGCGTCCGCCCAGGGATTGCCTCCGGTTCACAAACCATTCGAGCCTAAAATGCCGCAGGGAACATACGGCTGCTCGATACATCAGTCCTGCACGGACGTGGCGCCGCGAATCATCCAGAGCGCGCTGGGCTCGTCGCCACTGAAAAGCAATTTGCGCGAACTGACGGATGTCATTGGCGGACGGGTGACCGGCTCGCCGGCCGCCGACAAAGCTGTGGATTGGGCCGTCAACGCTTTTCGCCAAGCCGGCGTGGATGAAGTGCTTACCGAAAACTTCACTTTGCCTGCGGGCTGGGCCGAGGGTCACACGCGCATGCAAGTGCTGTCGCCCGCGCATTTTGCCGCGCATCTAGTATCGATCGCGTGGTCCCCGGCGACTCCGGCCGGTGGCATCACCGCAAATGTGGTGGACGTCGGCACTGGCGAGCCGGCGGACTTCAAGCGTGCCGGCGATTCCATTAAAGGCGCAATTTTGCTGGTGCATACCAACGTTCTGAAGACCTGGAATGATCTGTTCACCGAATATCTCTATGAGCCTGCCGTGGAGCAACGCGCAATCGATGGAGGAGCGGCGGCGGTTTTGTGGATGTCCACGCGCCCCTACATGCTGCTTTATCGCCATATCTTCTCGCAAGATGGAAACATCGATCGCGTCCCCCAGGCCATAGTGGCGCGTGAGGATGCTGAACGTTTGGCCCGCTTCATCGGCGCGGGGCAGGCTGTCACAGTCAATCTTGACATGCCCAACAAAATCACCGGCGAAACTGCCGCCGAAAATGTCGTCGCCGAAATTCGCGGCAGTGAAAAGCCGAATGAGTTCGTGATTTTAGCTGCGCATCTGGATTCCTGGGAACTGGGGACCGGCGCCCTCGATGATGGGTGCAATGCCGCCATGGTGGTTGACGCGGCGCGAGCGATTCACGCATCCGGGGCGATTCCCAGGCGCTCAATACGCTTTGTGCTGTTTACAGGAGAGGAGCAAGGCATGCTGGGTTCATGGGCATACGCGCTGGCGCACCGCACCGAATTGGACAATATGAGCGCCGCCATCGTTTTCGACGCAGGAGATGGGCGCGTGACAGGATATTCCGTGAGCGGGCGAAAAGATATCGTTGGCGCGGTCGACCAAACGTTGAAACCGCTCGCGAGTCTCGGCCCAATGAAAAACACAACGGATGCCGAAATTGGCACGGATAATTTCGACTTCCTGCTCGAAGGCGTGCCTACCCTAGTGGCGAATCAAGATCCGGACGACTACATGATGAACGATCACGCGTTCTCAGACACTTTCGACAAAGTGGATTTTGGGCAGCTCAAGAAAAACGAGGCGATCGCTGCGGTCACCGCCTACGGTTTGGCGGATATGCCGCAGCGGCTGGGCGTTCGCCAGACGCGTGCGCAGGTCGCGCGCCTGCTGCAGGAAACTGGAATGGAGAAGCAAATGAAGCTGATGGGACTCTGGAAAATGTGGGCTGATGGCAAACGTGGCCGTCGCAGCAAGCCGCAAGTTCCTTGATGTTTACACAAAGTAGGCCAACTTCGCTCGCCTTGGATGTTGCACGCTATAATAAATGAATGGTTTCTTTCACTCGCGTCGCCGCTAGCGCCGCTCATGCCGCCGCTTCATCTAAAGCGATGAGGATACTTGCGCTTGATTACGGCCGCCGTCATATCGGCGTGGCCATTTCTGATGAACTGGGAGTCACTGCTCAGCCCCTTGCTGCATTAGAACGAAAGAATCGCCGTGAAGATCTGCGGCGATTGCGCGAAGTGGTGAAAAAGAATCAAGCGGGCCTCATCATCGTTGGATTACCGCTGCACTTAAGCGGAAAACGGGGCGAAATGGCGGCAGAAGCCGAACAATTCGCCGCGCGCGTTCAAAAGGAATTGGGATTGCCTGTGGTGATGAGAGACGAGCGACTGACCACTTGGGAAGCAGAAGAGATGGCTAAAGAATCGAGATCGGCGAAGAGCGCAGACCTGGACTCTCTAGCCGCAGCGATACTTCTTCGCGAGTATTTGGACGAAGAGCGCGCTCGTGAAAAATCCGATCGGCCGATCGATACGTGATGCGACGACTTGCAATCATTCTATTGGTTCTGGTTGTGCTCGCTGCGGCCATAACGCTTTGGCTCAGACAGGAGCTGGCGCGGCCTTATCGCGGTTTTTCGGCTGCGCAAGTCTTCGTGGATATTCCTCGCGGAACATCGCGCTGGAGCATCGCCAGCCTTCTTCAGCGCGACGGCATAATTCACAGCCGCCTGGCCTTTCTGCTTATAAGCGAGCGCCATCGTAAACACGTGTTGCAGGCCGGCGAATACTTGTTTAATCAGCCGCAGACTCCGCGGCAAGTATTTGACCAAATCGCGGGCGGCCATGTTTACGTCCATGTTGTCGTGGTTCCGGAAGGCTGGACCATGTTCGACATTGCGGGGGAGCTGCAGCGCCAGCGGCTTTGCACAAAGGCGGAATTTTTGGCGGTAGCTACGAATCCATCCCTTGTGCGCAACTTCGCGCCCCACGCGAAGAGCCTCGAGGGCTTCCTTTTTCCATCGACCTATCAGTTTTCGCGCAACGCATCGCCCGAGGAAATGGCCGCCACCATGGTGCGCGAGTTTCAGCAGGAGTGGAACAAGCTGCAATCAGCGGCGGCGGAAGATCCCTCAGTTGAGAAGCCGGTTTCCGCCAATATCCAGCCAGACCCAGGTAAGTTTCCAATGCCTCTTTCGCCGATTCAGATCGTCACCCTCGCGTCCCTTATCGAACGAGAGACGCCGCAACCTCAGGAGCGGCCTGTCGTCGCCAGCGTTTTTTACAATCGCCTGAAGCTCGGATTGCCATTGCAGTGCGATCCTACGGTGCAATATGCCCTGGACTTGCAGGGTAAGCCAACGCTCAAAGTTTCCGCTGAGGACCTGCACACGCAGTCCCCCTATAACACATATCTTCATCGTGGCCTGCCGCCTGGGCCAATCGCCAATCCAGGCGATGCCTCTCTTCGCGCGGCTTTGCATCCTGCGAAAACGCGATATCTCTATTTCGTGGCCAACGATTCGGGCGGTCATTTTTTCAGCAGCACGCTTGCCGAGCACGACCGCAACGTGGAGAAGTATCGCCGCTTGCTCGAAGGCTTGCCTCCCGAGCCGCCTCCGCCTCCGCGTGTGCGAAAAAAACAAATAAAGCCAACGAAAATATTGAAGCGGGACAAGCAAACGAAACGAGCGAAACACCGCGCCTCTCCAGTCACGCGCTCCAGGAAACATAGCTCCACAAAAAAGAAAATTGCAGGACGTTTATGAGCAAGGCGAAGCATCTCGCAAAAAAAGAAATGATTCTATCCGCCGCGCGTGAGCTGAAGAAAAACGTCTTTACACCTGCGGAAATTGAGCAAATTCGCCGCAAATTGATCGCCGAATCGGGCGAGGCTGGCAAAACGTCGCCAGACTACATAGCCAACGTGCTGGCCGAAGCGAAGATGCGCGTGGTCTTGTCCGCGCAGGCCGATACCCATGGCCGCTACGAAGAGGAATTTCAGGACTTGCTGCACTTTTCCTCCTTCGAGGAGGCGGAAATGTGCTTGATTCGTCTGGACGAACTGCTCAGGAAATTCGAAACCGAGGGGGAACGCGCAGCGGAAGCGCGCGTTCTGGAAGTGGCGCGCCTTGGCCGCAGGCGCGCCGAGATGATTGCACGAAATCATAAAGTCGAACCGGAGAAACGGGCTGAAAAGGAGGAAGTGGCGCGCTGGTTTTCGGTCTGGCTGGAGCAACCGGATGCATTCTTCGATTGGCTCGAGGTTCGCAAGCAGTCCCCGGAATTTCGCGAACGTTTTACGCAGAATTCAGCATAAATCGTATGGATATAACGGATCGAATCGTACATTTTCATATTGTATCGTCGATTTTCGCCCAATGATCAGCCTCGAAGTGGAACCGCTGGACTTGGGAGAGGATGTCCGCGCTGTCGGACTCGAGTTGGTGGAAGGCGTAGACCACGAACCGGTCTGTGGCGAAAATGCGGTACAAGTGTGGAGTGCCGCCCTGCCTGCGCTGGCGGGCAAAGAACCATGGTCGCTTGATTTTTTCAGCCACGTGGATCGCGTGCGCGACTTCTGCGAAGCTAAGGCCATCGATTATCGCGAAGTGTCGAAACGCCTGATGGTTATCGCCGCGCCTCCAGCAGACTCCATGCAATCCCTGCTTGGAAGATTTGCGTCGGAAACCTTCGGCATTCGCGCTGGCAGCCGTCTGCCGATGCCGGACGACGCTCTCGAAAGCGAGCTTGCGCGCCGCGGATTGGACGCTTATCAGGCGGCTTATTCTGACTATTTCCTATGCGGAATTTGCGATTTCGAGAATGGCTCGCTAGTGGTTCTCAGCAAAGAGCTGTGGGCAACCGAAATCGTGCGACGAGTGCGTCCGGCACTAACAAAGATGGAAGTCCGAGTAAAAATCGGTTCGTAAATCGGTAAGCCTCTTCCAATCAGTCACATAGATGGAGCATCGGTGTTAATGGAATGCGCACTGCAGTACTTCTGTACCATTTTCAGGCCCTCCCTACAGAGCGCACGATTATCGTAGCCTTTTCCTGAGGTCTTCGTCGCTATGCCCAGATCCAGCGAGACTCCGACGCCCGCTTTGCGAAATATTGTACAAGGCCTGAACGCGCTCCTGAAGTTCGCGCGCTTGTACGGCCTGCACCATATACGGTCCGACGAGCAATTTGAAGAGACCTGGCGCGAATTGCGAGCGTCCATCGAGGCGTCTGGTGCGCCTGGATTGATGATTGGCACATCCGGAAAAGAGCTCGTGCTCAACGGCACAGCGCTTGAATCATCTGCCGCAGGACAAAGCCTCGCTCATATTTTTACGAGCGCTGGCGTGGGCAGCATTGTTTTCACGCGCGAACTGCTTGAAGATTCGTTTCTGGATTTTGTTAAGGCGTTCGCTCGAGGCGCGATAAAGCCCTCGGAGCGTTTGCGCTTCCTTAGGAATTCGTTTGAGGCAAATCCGGAGCGAGGAATACGCATCAACGAGATTCGATTCGTACCAGCGCGTCCTGGCAATGACGCGCCATCGGAGAACTGGCTTCGCGATCCGGCGCAACTCGCCGCGATGATTGGAACTGACGGCGTAGGGCCGCGCTTACGACGATTCAACTCCTTTGAGTTCGGCGAAGAACTGCTGGGCGGCGCGAACGGCGAAGGAGCATCCGGCCGGCCAGTAACGGAAGAAGAAGCGGAGCAAGTCATAGAGCTTGTCACGCAAATAGGGTCGCAGCCTGAGGAGCAGCTACCTGAGCGCGAAGAGTGGGAGCAGCGGTTTGATTCGCTGTCCGAAGATCCTAAAGCCGTTTTGCAAATCGCGCTCAGTGAGCTAACGGCAAAGTCTCGGCTGACCCGGCTTGATGACGTGGCCCTGGTGCGTTTATCGAACGTTATTGCCATTCGTTGCGCCACCGAGCGTTTCGAAAGCGGAACAATCGGCGCCGAAGGCATCCGACCGCTGCTCTCCAAACTGTGCAATAGCATTGCCGGATTGCGAACTGCGCTGCCGTCACGCAAAGGAAGATCCGAAGGGACAAACGTCTCCGCGCCAGTGCAGACGGATGCGCTAGAACGTGAATTCTGGGCCTCAATTTCCGAAGCTGCCAAGCAGGCTGTTCTACTTTCTTCCAACAGTTGGTGTGTGCCGCCGAGAAATATTCAACAGTGCGTCAAGGAATTGCAGCGTGGCGGAAATATACGTCTCGCGGAAAGCGTTCTGCAACAGTACGCAAGCTGTGTTTCTTGCACAAAGTCAGAAGCGCGCAAAAGAACCGCAATCGGACTCAATGATCTTGCGGATACCTACGCTAATTTCGGCGGCGCGCCCCTGAGCGAGGCCGTGCGCGCAATCGGGGAACAACTTCAGCGGGAACGCGATTCCGAAACACAAAGCTTGCTCAGCGTTGCATTCGTTAAATTCAGCCGCCACGCAGCGGAGCGCCGCGAGTTTCCCGCCGTGCAAAGGATGCTCGCTACTCTTGCGGATCTGGAGAAATCACGCCCAAGCTGGACACAAAGCCTTAGGCCACGCATCGGATTTGACAACCGGATTCCGGAATTCATCGAAGACGGCCTGAGCGCTGCAAGCCTGAAGTCCGATTTTATCGAAGTGATGCGCGGGGTGCCCCAAGCGGCCGCGGAGCACCTCGCAAACCGGCTCATGCACGTCGCACGCGCCTCAGAGCGCGAGAAAATCGTGGGCTTGGCCCGCGCCATTGGCGAACCGCTCCATGCACGCCTGCGGCAAACTTTAGAGCTTGCGCCGGCGCCGAAAGCAGTCCGTGTTGCCGGGCTTCTAAGCCGCCTGGAGCCAGATGCGGTGGCGCAATTGTTGCCGCGCCGAATTGCCTCCGGGCGACGGGAGACGCATGACGAAGCTTTGCGGCAGCTCTCGGTCGCAGCGGCGCCAGAGCGCGGCCGGATGGTGATGAGCATGATGGAACTCCTCGATTCCATGATTCTCCCGATGGCGCTCGATGAAATTGGGATGAGCGGCGACGCTTCTGTTGCGCCGGAGCTATTGCGATTAGCGAATGGTCAACGCTTGGCGCAAGCCTCCGATTTCGTCCGCGTAAAAGCGATTGAAGCACTCGGACGACTTCGAGTCTCCGCGATGGAGCCGCACTTGATGCGCTTTGTGGAAGAGAAACGGGCTTGGCGATGGGCCTATCCCGCCGAAATGCGGTTAGCGGCTGCGCAGGCGCTTGTAAAATTGGATCCAGAACGCGCGCCGATTTTGCTTTCCAATGCCGGCCTGGATGCTAACCTGCTGAATTTTGCGCCATTGGATGCGCGAGAAGATCGCGATTTCGTGCGCTACCGGCGATATCAGCGGATCCGAATGCCCCGCCCCGTACCCGCCGTGGTGCAATCCAGCCGCGGCAAATGCCAGCCCGAGGTGCAGATTCTTAGCCTTGAGGGCGGACTTCTCAGTGGGGATTTGCGGCTCTCCGTGGGTGCGGCAGCAAGCCTGCGCATTTCATCGGGAATGCGTCCCATTCATCTGGACGTGCTTGTCCGATTCACAAAACAAAATCAGGCCGGTATAGAAATGGTCGCAATGGATTTGGAAGACCGCCATCGCCTGAGGAATCTGTTGGTGGCCATGGCTCCTGCGAGTGCCACCCGCCGAGGGGTGCCCGTCCCAGCTTAGCATCCGAAATGGACCACTCTCTTGATTCTCCCGCAGCCAGGAACGCTTCGATGAAAGATCTCTTCGTTCGCATCGCGTTGACACTCCTATAATCGACTGTTAAATTCGATGCATCAAGCGAACGTTGAGCAGTTCGAGTCAGTAACGCGCCAAGTTTGCCTTGCGAACTGATATGCGGAAACTCCTGCGTGCCATTTCATCGACGATTCTATGGTCCTATGACCGCGGAAGCTGGCCCTACGACGTTATGGTCGCGGCCATCGTTCTATTTGTTTTGATAACGCCTCGGCGATGGTTTCACGATCAGCCGCCAAACGCGTCCACGAGCGCCGCGGGTGTTGTACTTGAGGCGGACGATCCGGTCACGCATGTTGAGACTTTTAGATTGGATCGGTCGCTGCTTGGCGACCCGCCGTCTCGCGGCGAATCAAGCGCAGAGCTGGAGCAGAAGGCCCATGAAATTCTCAGCGATTCCGCCAGCGATCTGAAAAGTCGGAGCTTTAAAATAGAAAGCATTCAACCCGTGCGCGGGAACGATGGTTCCCTTCTTTACTACAAAGTGGTGGTAAAGCGTTAAATCCGGCACAAAGAGCTTTGCGTTTCAAGGCCTGCTTACGAACTGCGGCGTGGCCGCCGCGATTGTTCCTTCGCAATGAGTGCGTTCTTACGCGCCAAACCCCAGCGGTAGCCCGCCAGGTTGCCATCCCCGCGGACCACACGATGGCACGGCACGATAACGGAGACCGGATTTGTTGCGCAGGCGCGCGCGACAGCTCGTACAGCTTTGGCATTGCCAATGGCGCGTGCCACTTCGCTATATGTGCGCGTGGAGCCCCATGGAATCCGGCGCAGCTCCTCCCAGACGCGCCGCTGAAAAGCGGTGGCTTGAACATCGAGCGGCAGAGCCTTGTGCGGTTCCTGGCCACGCAGATGCTGGACAATCTCGCGCACCCACGGTCCGATGCCTGCAGCATCGCGACGAATTTCCGCCCGTGGGTATTCTCGCGCGAGCGCTTTCTCGAGCGGCGCATCCGAATCGCCAAGATAAACGGCGCTCACGCCGCGCTGCGTAGCGGCTACTAAAAGACGTCCCAGCGGAGACGGGACAGTCGTATATTGAATTTCCATGCCTTCACCTCCGCGGCGATATGCCGCCGGCGTCATCCCCATCTGTGATGGCGCTCGTTCGTATAACCTGCTGCTCGAGCCGTAGCCCGCGTCATACATAGCCATTGTCAATTTCTCTCCCTTGCGTAGTTTAGATTTCAGGCGCAACATTCGCCGCGCGTCAGTGAACTGTCGTGGTGTAACGCGGAGAATTTTGCGAAACACACGTTCAATTTTGTGCGGGCTGATACCGAAGAACCGGCCGAGTTCTGTGAGAGTGAGCGGAGCGTCAGATTCAGCTGCCAGCGTCTGGTCAATTTTTTCGCAAATTTTTCGCACGAGAAGGGCGCACTCATTTTGTGGCGACTTAATCTCAGGGCGGCAGCGCCGGCACGCGCGAAATCCGGCCAGCTCAGCTTCGCGCGGGCCGGCGAAGAAGACCACGCGGTTAGCAACCGGCCGTTTCGATGCGCACGAGGGGCGGCAATAGATTTTCGTGCTGCGTACCGCATAGACAAACTTGCCGTCAGCGGTTGAGTTTCGCTGCTTCACGGCTTGCCAGCAGAGTGGCGGCGAAATGTCAGCGCGTTCACGCGAAATATTCACTTGCGTCGCAATGTTCATGACCCAAAACTACTCTACCGCGAAAGCGATATCTATCCGATTCTTGCGTTCAAAGGGCTCTGACTTATTCCTTTTGGGCGCCCCAAGTTACAGTACTCCGCTGTTGAGCTACAAGACACTTTTCCCCTTGACATCATTGACGGTCTATGGCGTCCGGATGCATAGTTTTCAGTCTCGGCCCAGGGAAGGCCGACTTGGGGGAATGAATATGGGGGCGCTTCGAAAATTGCAATTGTTCAGCACACCAGCGGACGCGACCGCGCCAAGTTTCTCAAAAGCTCTTCCCTGCATACCGCATAGGGCATTTTTGCGCGTACCGACGCACGCGATCAGCGTGGTCGAAGATCGCCGGCGCAGCCCGAGAGCTTGTTTGAGTTTGCCTCTGCAGCTCACCAGCATTGAAGGACGCGTGGAAATCGCGCCGATCACGCTGGTCACGAAGAACATCAGCTCCAGCGGTATTTTCTTTCTGGCTCCTACGACAATCGAGCCGGGAACAGCGATCGAGCTTGCCGTGGGATTGATTGAACGGCCTCTCGGCCGTGGCAGCGTCCGCCTGAAGACAGCCGCTCACATCGTACGCATCGAAGAATGCGGTGTGCCTGGCTGGAACGGCTTCGCGGCATCGTTTGACGATATCGATTTTGACCGCGACGATGTGGTTCCCTCGGCCGTGGATTTTCACTAGACTCCACGCTGCCGCTATACTAATTCTCTCTGAGTGAAGCGGCTCCGCATTCATACACGCGCGGTCATTCTTGACTGGGACGGCACGCTGCTGAATTCCTACCGAGCGGATGCTCGCGCGTATCAGGCTATGTTCCTCGCGCTGGAAATTAACTTCAGCAATCGCGAACTAGCGCGGCACTATTCCCCCGATTGGTATCGCGTTTATCGCGCCGCGAAAATTCCCAGGAAACAATGGCGATTAGCCGATGCGGTTTGGGGCGAGGCTTATCGGCGCCAGAGTCCTCGTTTGTTACCGGGCGTTAGGGCTTTGCTGCGACAGCTCAGCCGTTTCTATTTGCTCGGCCTTGTCACCAGCGGCGACAGGAAAAGAGTTCGCCGGCAGCTCAAAGAATTTGGCTTCACGGAACTTTTCTATGCCTGCATTTGCTCCGAGGATGCGGCTCATCGGAAACCGCACCCGGCCCCGCTGCGGAAGGCGATGAAATGCATGCGCGTGAAAGCCGGCGATTGCGTTTACGTGGGCGACACGCCGGAAGATATTGAAATGGCGGATCGCGCGGGCGTCAGGTCCATAGGCGTGATTGGACCTTTCCCCAGTTCCGCGCGGCTCAGATCAGAGCATCCCTGCGTGCTGATTCCATCGATTGCGAATTTAACGCAAATTTTGTCGCCGCGGCAAAAGCTGTTTGAACTAACGCGCGGGGGCGGGTGAGAGCGGCTTTGTTGCGGCGGGCGAGGCGGCGGGTGCGCTGGGTTTGAAATTCGAGGAGCGGATGATTAGGCGTATCGGAACAGAACCTTGCGGCGTTTTCACGTCGCTGTCGGAGCTAATGTAGGTCGGAAACCACAGGCGGCCCACAAGATTCTCGCGGTAAATATCGAACATTTGAAAGGGAAAACCGCCTCCCGCATCTCCAGCGCCAGTGACAAAATGTCCGTAGCTCTTCACGATTGAAAAATCCTGATCGTCGATCCAAATCACTCCGTCGAATAGCGGCTTGCTCCCCAGTTGTTTGGGATGAACGCCAAAAATGTAGGTGTCAATCTGGTCGAGCTTCTCCTTACCCTCATAATTCAAGTTGTAATTGGGCAACTCCTTGGTGGTAAGGAAAAAAAGCGGCATGCCGGCAAGATACTTCACGTCGGCAAGAGAAAATTCGGTATAGCGCAGGTTGGAAGTAGGTGGCTCGAGGATTTTCTCGTAATGTTCCCCGTCAGATTTCATATACTGCTGGCCATTGAATTGGAACGTCCCGCCATTATCGACCAACTCCTCGACCTTGACCGTTTGGTCCATCGCATCGGCGTCATAGGCCCGCTTGTTCAGGTCCTCGTTCTGGGTAAACCGCTGGATAATCTGCGCCGCCGGAATCGGCGGCGCGCCCGGATTGGGCTTTGCTGGAATGGTTTTCAGCTTAAATTTCGGCGGAGGCGCGATCGGGCCGGCTACTTGCGCGTGAGCAGGCATCATCGCGCCCATCACAAGCAACAAAAGCAAAATACTGACAAATTTGAACTGTCTCGTCATTTCCCAGCTTAGATGCCGAAAACCTCGTTTGGGATGATTGGCGGCTTCGCCGTCGTGCCCAAAGGACATCAAATTTGAAATTCGCAGTGGCCGAGCGCGGAGCTTGCAGGCGCTGCCAAGCTGGGTGATAATCGCACAATTCGGAGCATTCAGAAAGCGCAGGCCCAGCTGTGATATGTCCTCAGTGCAGCGCGGAAAATGCCGAGCAATCATCCAACTGCTCGAAGTGCGGGTCTTCGTTCGACTTGCTGCTGGATGTCGATCGTACGCTGGATGTTATGCCAATTGCCTCGGGCGCTGCTACTGAGGCGACGGGTCCGCGAACGACGACTGTTCTCAGCGGCTCCGGCAGCGGTTCACCCTCACGCACAGGCGCGCGCTCGGCAACGCTGATCTATGGCGTCTTTGCGCCTGGCGACGAGTTGGGCCACCGTTATCGCATTGAACGAATGCTCGGCCAAGGCGGCATGGGCCGCGTTTACAAAGCGTATGACACGGAATTAGAGCGGCCGATAGCGCTGAAAGTGCTGCAGCCCGAACTGACTACCGATGCCAACGCGATGCAGCGCTTCAAACAGGAACTGCTGCTCGCCAGCCGCATTTCACACAAGAATATCCTGCGCATTCACGATCTTGGAGAGGCCGATGGCGTAAAGTTCATCTCCATGGCCTTCGTGGATGGCCCTGACCTCCATCAAGTATTGCAAGAGGCTGGCCGATTGCCTATCGAGCGCGCCCACAATATTGCCATGCAGCTTTGCGAGGGCCTCGACGCCGCGCATTCCGAGGGCGTGGTCCACCGTGACCTCAAGCCGCAAAATATTTTGATAGGTTCGGGTGACCACGTCTACGTTTCCGATTTTGGCCTGGCGAAATCACTCGAATCCTCGACCAGCGGAATGACGCGCACCGGCCAATTCCTCGGCACGCCTCGCTATATGGCGCCTGAGCAGGTGGAAACCGGCCCTATCGACAAACGTACAGATATTTATGCCTTCGGACTGATTTTATTTGAAATGGTCACCGGCGAAAATCCTTTCAAAGGCGACTCGACCCTGCAAGTGATGTACAAGCGCGTCAAGGAAAAGGCTCCTAACCCACAGCAGATTAATTCTGAAGTGCCCGCTTATATGGCAGGAATTATTGTGCATTGCCTGGAACGCGATCCGGCGCGGCGTTATCAAGATGCCAAAGAAGTGCTCGCGGATTTGCGCGCAGCGCATGCTCCGGCATCGAACGGCTTGCGCATACCTCTGCCGGAAATGCGAAAGCATTGGTGGATTGGTGCGGCTTTGGCGCTCGTCCTTGCAGGCTTGCTGGCCATCCCTCAGGTCCACCATATTCTCTCGGGACGCGCGGGGCCGGTTACGGGCAGTCCAGGTACCGCGGGAGTGCCTCCGCTTGCGCGCGGCCGATTCGTGGCTGTGCTTCCCGTGCAGGTGCTCGGGAACGCCGCGCAGCTCGGATACATCGCGCAAGGCATTCAAGAAGCTCTCTCCGCAAAGTTGTTTCAGCTGAAGGACGTCCGCACCACCTCCACGGATGCTGCTGCGGCAGCCGATCCCAAGGAACCTTTGCCGAAAATTGCTCGGGAGTTGGGAGCCAACCTGCTCGTCCAAGGTTCACTGCAAGGCGCAGGCGACAGAATCCGCATTGACGTCAGCCTCGAGGATGTTGCGGATGGCAAGCAACTTTGGAGCAAGGAATTCACCGGAGTCACTGCCGATCTGTTTACCCTCGAGGATCAGATATACAGCCAGCTCGTGGCCGCGTTGAACGTCACTCCAACCGGCGATGAAATGGCGCGTGCCGCCGCGCGCCCGACTGACAACCTGGCCGCCTATGACCTGTACCTGCGCGGTCGCAGCGCCTTACGCGGGCATCAGGGCAAAGACATTCAATCAGCGCTGGATTATTTTAACCAGGCCGTCGCCAAGGATCCTTCCTTCGCTCTCGCCTACACAGGCGTCGCAGACGCAAGCTTGCGAATGTATGGCATCAAAAAAGACAGTTTTTGGACGGACAAAGCTCTGGCGGCAGCCGAGCAAGCTAAACAACTCAACGGCAGCTTGCCGGAGGTGCATTTCGCGCTTGGCAGCGCCTACAGCGCCACCGGCAAATACAACGAAGCGGTAGCGGAGTTGAAGCGCGCCGTGGCGCTTGCGCCCAATTCGGATGAAGCGTACCGACGCCTGGGCGATGCATATTTGCGAAGCGGCAATGACCATGCCGCCATTCAATCTTTTCAGAAGGCCGTTCAGCTCAATCCGTATTTCTGGAACAATCAGGATGAAATCGGCAATGCCTACTTTCAGTTGGGCGACTACACCAAAGCGCTGGATGCCTTCCGCCAGATCACCGTGCTGGCGCCTGATATCGATGCCGGATACGAAAACATGGGAACCGTCTATCTGCGCGAGGGCAAATATAAAGAATGCATACCTTATTATCAAAAAGCGTTGCAGATCGAGCCGTACTGGACCACTTACTCGAATCTCGGCACCGCTTACTTCTTCCTGAAGCAGTACGCCGATGCTGCCGGCACTTATGAAAAGGCCGTGGCGCTCAATCCGAACGATTCTGAAGTGGTCGTCAATTTGGCGGATGCTTATCGCTGGTCAGGACAGCAAGACAAAGCGCGGCAGACGTATCAGCAGGCCATCTCTCTTGGATACAAAGAACTGCAGACAAATCCCCAGGATGCCGCTACCATGGCGCAAATCGCGCTCTCCTATGCAAAAATCGGCAATGCGCAAGAGGCGCAAACATTTATCGGACGCGCCCGCGCGCTGGCCGCGAGCAATGTGGATTACATTTACGACGAGGCGGAGATTGATGCCATTCTTAATCGGCAGGATGGCGCTTTGAGAGCTCTACGCGAGGCGTTTGAGAGGCATTATCCCGTCGATTACGCTTCGGGAGATCAAGAGTTGGAAAATCTCCAGAACAATCCAAAATTTACCGCGCTTATTAAAGAGTTCTCCGCGAAAAAGCCCTAGACATTCCGCATTGCGTTCCAGCGCCGACGGCCAAAGCCTATTAACGGAAGCGCACCAGTAAGCAGGAGAACAATCGTGCCCGGTTCCGGCGTTGTGCTGCTCACCACCACATTAGGATTCGCGCCGGTGAATCCAGCCGCCGAGAAAGAAAACAGCTCGCCCGGCGCGATCGTTCCGTCGCTGAATACGAAGTCTTCCGTCAGCAAGCTCGTCTGGGAATTGAATGAGATGGCCTCGACGCCGCAGCTAGAGAAAATATCACTCGAGCACGTGTTTACGCCGGTAGGAAGTGGTACCTGAAACTGAACGGTAAGTGTGGTGATATCGAAAGAGAGCGCGTTTTCAAAGATCACGTCCGCGCCGCCATCGGCCCCGAGCGTCACGTCGAACATTCCGGTGAACGAAGTCGCATCGAGTGGCGTGCGGTTGATAATCACGGAAGGATCCACCGGATTGGCATGCGCGAAGCCAGCAGGAATCGTCAGAACAAGAGCAAAGAGCAACAGGTAGCGCAATTTCACGAGACTCCTCCCAAAAGTGGCGATACACTGCTCTGTGCACGTAATGGCCCAATCAGTCGAGAATCAGCCACTGTTTTAGCTCCCTATTATCAGTAACTTGCGAGCGCTCGTTTGAGCGGCTGCTAGGCAGATGCAAGAATTTTCGTTTTTTGCGCAGAGGACTGCCCTAAAAGCGCGCGTGGACCCGTCCAGCTCTGCTAAAATCTCTCGCGGGCGCGCGTCTGAGTGAGATGGTCGAAGGCAAGTTGGCTAAGCTTTTCTACG
>DASYYQ010000040.1:0-22418 GCA_035933545.1 Candidatus Acidiferrales bacterium
ATTGCCTGCGACAAGACTGACGCCGGGAAGAGCGGCGAGTTCTTCAGGGGCGCGCTGCGCATAGCAGCCGGTGGCAATGATGCGCGCCGTGGGGTTTTCGCGATGGATGCGGCGAATGGATTCGCGAGCCTCCGCGTCCGCCGCGGCTGTGACGGTGCATGTGTTGAGGACAATCATCGTGGCGTCGGCGTCGGATTCGGCAGCGCGGTATCCTTTGTCGAGAAAATCCTGACGAATCGCAGCGGCATCGGCCTGCGTTGCGCGACAGCCAAAATTGCGAATGAAAAATGTGGCCATATTCGATTGGCAGCTCTTCCCTGAAACGACTTCTTTCCTACACGTCGGGGTCGTAATTCAGATTGGGCGCGAGCCAGCGCTCGACTTCGCGCAGGTCCATGCCCTTGCGGCGATGATAATCGTCAACCTGGTCGCTTCCGATTTTGCCCACGGCGAAATATCTGGACTGCGGATGCGAAAAATAGAGGCCGCACACCGACGCCGCAGGATACATAGCGAAATTTTCGGTAAGGCGGATGCCGGCATTTTTTTCAGCGTCGAGCAAGTCAAACAATTGTCGCTTTCCGGTGTGATCGGGCGACGCGGGATAGCCCGGCGCGGGCCGGATGCCGCGATATTTTTCGCGGAGTAGATCTTCAGCGGTTAAATTCTCATCGCGGCCAAATCCCCAAGCGTCGCGGGCGCGTTTGTGAGCGAGCTCGGCGAGCCCCTCGGCGAGGCGATCAGCGAGGGCCTTGGAAATCAGCGCGCTGTAATCGTCGTTAGCTTTTTCGAAATTTGCGACGAGGGGCTCGATTTGAAGTCCTGCGGTCACCGCGAATGCGCCCAGATAATCGCGCTGGCCGCTCTCCTTGGGCGCAATGAAATCGGCGAGAGCGTAATCCGATTCCCCCTCGGGCTTGGCGATTTGCTGGCGCAGGGTGTGGAAGGTGGCGAGAACGCGCGAGCGAGATTCGTCGGCGTAAATTTCGATGTCTTCGAGAATGCTATTGGCGGGGAAAAAGCCGAAAACAGCGCGAGCGGTAAGCAGCTTTTCATTGACAATGCGCGCGAGCAACTCATGCGCGTCGTCGAATAATTCTTTCGCTTTTGGTCCCACGCCGTCCTGCTCGAAGATTCGCGGATAGATTCCGCGCAGTTCCCACGCATGGAAAAAAGGAGTCCAGTCAATATAGGGAATGATTTCCGCGAGAGGAACGGCGCACACGCGCACGCCCAGAAAAGAAGGCCGCGGCGGGGTGTACGACGCCCAATCGAAGGCGGGTTTGCGAGCGCGAGCCTTCGCGAAGGAGAGCAATTGTTGCGCCTGGGGGCCGCGATGCTTTTCGCGAGCCTTCTCCTGCTCGACGCGATTTTCGTCAACGAAACGAGCTCTCAAGTCGTCACTAAGCAGACTGCCCACAACGCCAACGGCGCGCGAAGCGTCCTGCACATGAATCACTGGCTGGCGATACATGGGCGCAATCTTCACGGCAGTATGAACGCGGCTGGTGGTAGCGCCGCCGATAAGCAACGGCACATTGAAGCCTTCGCGCTGCATTTCCTTGGCGACGTGGGCCATCTCTTCGAGGGAGGGGGTGATGAGTCCGCTGAGGCCGATCATGTCGGCATGTTTTTCGCGTGCTGTGGCGAGGATTTTGTCGCTCGAGACCATCACGCCAAGATCAATCACTTCATAATTGTTGCAGCCGAGAACCACGCCGACGATATTTTTTCCAATGTCGTGAACGTCGCCCTTCACGGTGGCAAGCAAGACGCGCCCTTTGGCGCGCCCGCCGCCGTTGACGCGTTTTTCCGCTTCCATGAACGGCTGGAGATAAGCCACGGATTTTTTCATCACGCGCGCGCTCTTGACGACTTGCGGCAGGAACATTTTGCCTGAGCCGAAGAGATCGCCGACCACGTTCATGGCGTCCATCAGCGGCCCTTCGATCACCGCGATTGGCTTGCCGTATTTCTGGCGCGCTTCTTCGGTGTCCGCTTCAATGAATTCCACGACGCCTTGCAAGAGCGCGTGCTTGAGGCGTTGTTCTACGGAGGTGCGGCGCCACGCACTTTCCTCTGCTGGAGCTTTGCCTCTTTGTTTTACCGAATCGGCGAAGGCGAGCAAGCGCTCGGTGGCGTCTGGCCGGCGATTCAGCAGAACATCTTCGACGAGCGCGAGCAAGTCCTTGGGGATTTGCTCGTATACGGCCAATTGGCCGGCGTTGACGATGCCCATGTCCATGCCCGCGCGAATGGCATGATAGAGAAACGCGGAGTGCATGGCTTCGCGGACGACATTGTTGCCGCGAAAGGAAAAAGAAATGTTACTGATGCCGCCACTGACTTTGACGCGCGGAAATTTAGCTTTGATTTGTCGCGTGGCCTCGATGAAATTCACGGCATAGTTGTTGTGCTCCTCCATGCCGGTGGCGACGGTCAAAATGTTGGGGTCGAAAATGATGTCCTCGGGAGGAACGCCGATTTCTTCCGTGAGAAGTTTGTAAGAGCGACCGCAGATTTCGACTTTGCGCTCGACGGTATCGGCCTGGCCTTTTTCATCGAAAGCCATCACGACCATGCCTGCGCCGTAGCGGCGAATCAGGCGGGCGCGCTGACGGAAAGCTTCTTCACCTTCCTTGAGGCTGATGGAATTCACGATGCCTTTGCCCTGAACGCACTTCAGGCCAGCCTCGATGACGCTCCATTTGGAACTATCAATCATGATGGGAACGCGCGCGATGTCCGGTTCCGCTGCGACGTGATGAAGAAACGTGGTCATGGCCTGCTCGGAGTCGAGCATGGCTTCATCCATGTTGACGTCTATGATTTGCGCGCCGCCTTCGACTTGCTGGCGCGCCACCGCAAGAGCTTGCTCGTATTTGCCGTCAAGTATGAGCTTGGAAAATTTGGGCGAGCCGGTGACGTTAGTGCGCTCGCCGATGTTCACGAAATTTGTGTCGGGACGAATCACCAGCGGCTCGAGACCGCTGAATCGTGTGTAGCGCTCGGGCTGCGACAGTGCGTGCGGTTTTAGGCCTTTCACGGCCGCGGCGATAGCGCGAATGTGCGCGGGAGTCGAGCCGCAGCAGCCGCCGGCGATATTCAACCAGCCGCTGGCCGCAAATTCGCGCAGGTCGGCGGCCATTTTCTCAGGCGTTTCGTCGAATCCGCCAAACGCATTGGGCAAGCCCGCATTGGGATAGCAGCTAATGTAAATCGGCGCGATTTGAGAAAGCTCTTCGATGTACGGGCGCATTTGCCTGGCGCCGAGAGCGCAATTGATGCCGACGCTCAGCAGATTCATGTGCGAAACGGAAATCCAAAACGCGGCAATGGTTTGGCCGGAAAGAGTGCGTCCGCTGCGGTCCGTGATGGTCACAGAGGCCATTACCGGCACGCGCACGCCGGATTTTTCGAAGCATTCTTCGACGGCGAAAAGTGCGGCTTTGGCATTGAGCGTGTCGAAAATGGTCTCGACCAGCAACACATCGACACCGCCATCGAGGAGGCCGCGGATTTGCTCGGAATATGCGACGCGCAAGTGGTCGAAAGTGGCGGCGCGGGATGCGGGACTGTTCACGTCCTGCGACATGGAGGCAGTGCGGCTAGTCGGGCCGATCGAGCCAGCGACGAAGCGCGCGCCAGCGGCGGGATTTTCCGCGAGAAAACGCTCGACGCTGCGGCGAGCGAGTTGCCCGCCGGCCTTATTCAAATCGTACACGCGTTCCTGAAGGCCGTATTCCGCCATGGAAATGGCGTTGGAGTTAAACGTATTGGTTTCGATAATGTCGGCGCCAGCTTCGAGATACTGGCGGTGGATGGACTCGATGATTTCAGGCTGAGTTAGATTCAGCAGGTCGTTGTTGAGGCGCAAATCGCGAGCGTGACGCGCGAATTCCTTGCCGCGATAATCCGTCTCAGTGAGATTGCGCGCCTGGATCATGGTGCCCATCGCTCCATCAAGGATGGCGATTCGCTGGTCGAGAATCGTTTTCAATTCGGCGGCGCGATTGGAGGCGGCGCTCACGGCAATTTCATCGCTCCTGAAACAGCCAAAGCTGGGCAAACTGCGTACTGCTAAGAGAATAACATGGCGGTGCGCCGGCAACGCCTCCGCGAGCATCAAGCGGCGAGTAACGTGGCCCGAAACGCGATAGGGCGGGATTCAACGGCAAGACGGAACAGCGCCATTTGCATTGGCGCGTACCACGTTGAAGCTCAATGCAGCGGCCAAGAAATGGCCAGCCGGGTCAAACAAACGCACGCGGACAATGTGATGGCATTGCTCGCGTCCCTCGCCAGCAAGATAAATGGTGGCGCTGAGCTTGCCGTCCGGCGCGCCGGGGCGCATTTTGCCGGTCTGCGTGTACCAGCGGTTGGTGAAAACATCGGCGATGGCATAGTCGCCCGCGGAAATGCCTTTCACCTGCGCCTGAACCGTCGTTGCGGTTCTATCGGTTTGTACAACGGCGTTTGAAGGGGGCGCGACGATTTGAATCTGGGGACCTGAAACTGACGCGACCGCCGAGGGAGGGCTCTGGCGTTCGTATATCTGAATTTCCTGACCCAGATTGGGTTCGGGCATTTCCATCTGGAGCGCGTAACGCGACGAGAGAGCGGGACGTATCGCGTTGGCCATGCGTTGGGCGTCCTCACCGATGCCGCCGTCAAGAACAATGTAGTCGAATAGTCCGTTAGTGACCGCCGCGGAATATGCGGGCGCGCCGGTCCTTGAATCGTAATGGAAATAAAAAGGGTCGGTGATCTGCCATTGCGGCAGAGGGGGAGAAAAAGTGTACCGCAGCACAGTGTCGTCAACGAGAACGCGATCGGAACTGGTTAGGCGGCCTTGAAAGTAGGCGGCAATAGGTTCGGTGTTAGGCCAGAAGACGAATCGATCAATGTGCCACGCGCTGCCCATCCAGGCAAAGCCGACAGCGAGGCAAGCGACGGCCACAGGGGCGGAAAACTTATATGGCTTGGAGCCCAAATGCTGCAGCAAAGAAAGCAGGCCTTGCATGGCCAAAGGAACGAGGAAAATGAACGCATAATCGACGTGCTTCCAGTAATCGTAGTCGGCGCGAGAGAGGAGTTGGAAGAGCGGCATGACCGCCGCGCCGCACCATAGCAGCGCGAGCTTCCACGCTCCGGCGTGGCGAACCGAAAAAAACGCCGCGAGCGCCAGCAAAACGAGAATCCAGAAATCGAGACGATGGCTGAAGTAGATTTGCCAGGCCTGCGCGGCGGGGGCTTTCAGCGAGCCATACGCGCGACCATAGCGCAAGAGAGCAACGAGGGAGGAGTAATAGTATCCGGCATAGAAAGCGCATAGAACCGCGAGAGGCAGGAAAAAGCCTAGGATGGCCCGGCGGTTTTTGCGAAAAGTCAGGATCACCAAGAACGGGAAATAGAGCGCGATGAGGTATTTGCACAGAAAGGCCGCGAACATGCTGAAGGCGGCGGAAAGCCACGCAGGCCAGCTGTCACTTTGCCAGGCACGAATGAATAGCCAGAGGCCAATAGCGAAGAAGAAAAGCGAACCAATATCGCGCGTGGCCACTCGCGACACGAGAATCGGAGGGCCGAGAAACGCAAATACGAGGGCAGAGGCAAGTGCCACAGCCGTCGAGAAAAAACGTTTTGCGAAACCGTATACGGCATAGACAACTCCTGCTCCCATCGCAGCGGCAAGCTCGCGAACGCCGACAAGGCCGGCTATGCGATCGGCCCATGCCGCCAGGATCGGCCACAAATACCACCCAAAGCTGAAATTCAGCGGATGATCAATCGGAGGCTGGAAGTGCCGGGTGAGAAACATCCGGCCGTACAGGATGTATATGGATTCATCCATGTACGCGCTGGAGTAGTGAGGGTCGCGCGCGCGCAGATACCAGGCGACCGCGATGATGGCAAGCAGCGGCCATTGGAATTTGCGAAGTGAACTCCAAAACGAGAATGCCCGCTTCGGTGGCGCAGAAGATTTGTTGCTCGCCGAATCAGCGGAAGGGAACAGGGTTGAGGTGGGCACAGCTAAAAGTAATGCCGCCAGGTGGCAAAAAACAAGTGGCGATGGAATGCGTTGAACGTATTCAGATAATCGTAGCCGAGTCGAAACTCATTATTGGCGCTGGCGTCCCAAGTGAAATGGGCCGAAAAAGTGGAGGCAAATTGCGGATTCGAAAAGGAAGTGAACGCGGTGTCCGCGTTTTGCGCGCCGGCGAATCCGCCGAAATCCCATTTGGCATGCGTGCCAAAATTCCCCGAGAAGAACAGTTGCGCGTAATTCAGCAGGTAGCGAGTGGGACTGTAGTAGCCACCGGTGACGCGCGGAGGTTCGCCGCTGCCCGGTTCAAACTCAGCGTCGTGATCGAAGCTGAGGTAGGTGAAGCCGTACGCAGCGCGAATGTAGGGATGGTCGCCGCGAATCGACTCGCCGAAATTTCCGTCAACGCTCCAGCGACGGTTGGAAGCGAGATTCTGGCCGGTATAAAAGCCGTCGGTGTAAGTCACCGAGGCGTCATAGTGATGTGTGGAATTTGAATAGCTGCCGCCGATGGAGCCGAGATTCGTCTCGACTTGTCCCACAAAGATTCCGTTCACATCGGCGCCAAGAGTGGAGACGAGCGTCTCCTGGTCGGCGGCGCGTTCCAGGCCCATCTGAAGGGTGAATGATGGCCGCAAAGCGAATGTAGCGTCGAATCCGCCTTCGATCTGCGAAGGAACGCCAGGATAAGTCCTTCCGGCGATTTGGGCATGGGTGTTCACGGATTCGGAAGGCCGCGAATCAAGCATCAACGCGTAATAGTTCGAATTGAAATTCCTTTGCTGCGTGCGGTAGAGCTGCGGCTGGTACATGGCGCTCAGGCGATTCGCTGTACCGAGTGGCGCGGAAACGAGAGCGTCTACGGCGTCATAATCAAGCCTCTTGCCGTCGCGGCGCATGGCATATCCCAGCTCGAAATACGCGCCGAGAGCGTGATCCACATTGCGCTTAAGCTGGATGTAGTCAGGCGTGTCCATACCTGTGATCTGCGCCAGATCGTTGCGCGCACCTGCGTAATTGCCCAAGTCATATTCCGCCTGCGCGAGCTCGAGAGTTGCCGCAGAATCGGCAGCGTCCAGCCCGTGCGCCTGTTGCGCCAGGTTGAGAGCTTGTCGATGCTCACCGCGCCAGCCAAGAATTTGCGCTTTGCCGCGCAGCGCCGCTACGTTATTGGGATCGCGCGAAAGAACATCGGAATAAATCTGCATCGCGTCGCTCGAATGGCCGCTCCAGGAGAGCAGTTGCGCTTCACCTACAAGCGCGCGGGCGTTATGCGGATCCTGCGCAAGAACTTTCTTGTAATACTGCATGGATTGCGCGCGTGTGGCGCCATTCCAGGAAAGAACTTCAGCGTAGGCCAGCATCAAGTCCACGTTATTTGGCGATTCATGAAGGCCTTGCTGGTAGATTTGGATGGCCTCCGGACGAGTTGCAGCATTCCAACTGAGGACTTGCGCATAATATTGCTGATACTGAAGATTCGACGGCTCGAGCTCATAGGCGCGTTTTAGGAGCAACAGGGCCTGGTCGCGATGGCCGGGCAGCCAGCTTTCCATTTGACCCAACTGAAAAATACGAGCAGCATCGTTGGGCTGGAGCTGGTCCAGATGCTGAAGCGGCTCAATCGCGGCTCGCCAATTGCCCTCTGCGACCAGCGCGTCAGTGAGGCCGCGCAGCGCATCCACATTGTTTGGATCGCCATTCAGCACTTGCTGAAAAAGCTGGGCCGCGCGGTCGAAATGCCCGGCCGCCGCCTCGCTTTTGGCTTGATCGAGCGCGGAAATTTGCGGAACTGCGTGAAGGTGCGGCGAAGCCAAGAGGGCGAGGCAAAAGAGAAGCGGTGCACGCAATACGGCAAGTCTCACGTCTGCGCTCCCCGGGTCTGGCTGCGGCGTGTAAGCTTAAGAATGCTTCCGTGCCGGGGCGCAACTTCCCAGAACAAATGCTTGGAGATGGCGTCCTGATCTGCGGCCTCAATCTGTTCAAAAATAAGACCGGTCGAGACGCGCTTGTTCTCTCCGCGAAAAAACTCACGGCTTCTCACGACGCGAGCGTGCGCGTGAATGGTTCCATTTGGGAGGCTAAGCTCGACGGCCATGGTCGTTCCCAGCGGAACTGCGCCCTTTTGAGTGATGGAAAAGCCGTTGCGGTTCAGATTGCGGGCAAATCCCCGGCCTACTACGTGCCCCCCATTATCGTTGTAGCCAAAGAGAACCGGAACGTCCAGGTGGCTGGGAAAACGATACACCGCGCGGAGCTCTTTGTGTCGAGAAGCGCGCCAGATGACCGGAATGAGCAGAAATACGTAGAAAATCGCCCATACAATGTTTACAACGATGGCCCAGAAATAATATCCGTACCACGAGATGTGAGCCAGCCGCCAAAAGCCGAAGCCAATCGCGACAAGCACGCCAATCAGTAGCAAACTCTGCAGCCAGACCTCTGTCCACCGCGCCGAGGTGTCGCGCGCTTTTGGCGTCACCTTGAAGGCAACTTCTTTTCGGAAAAATCCTACAATGGTGGACATCAAGACGGGCATTTTGATCAGATTGAACTCTTCGCTCAGCCAGAATCCTCCCAGACCGCCTTGCAATAACGCGGTGGCAATGATGTTCAGAAGAAAATAAGGGATGAAATAGATGGCAAAAGTTTTGGGGGTGGCGATTAACGGGAAAATTGCAGCCACCAGGCAGAAAATGGGCGTGGCTATGTAAATAAACTTCTGAAAACTCATCCAGTAGAAATAGAAGGACGCAAAGTAATTCAGTCTCTGGCCAAAACTCAAACCGCGGCCAAAAAGCGGATTTTCCTTCCGGAGCACCTGCATGGCGCCTTGTCCCCAACGATTCCACTGCGTGGCAAAACCCCGGTACGTTTGAGGCGCCAGACCGCGCGCGACGGTGCGGTTGTAATAAACTACTTTCCAGCCTTTCTTTTGCAGGCGGAGGCCGGTGTGCATGTCTTCGGTAATGCTTTCCGTGGCGAATCCGCCGATTTCATCGAGAGCGGTACGGCGCAGCATTGCCGGGCTGCCGCAGTAAAATGTGGCGTTGTAGCCATCCTTGCCGGGCTGGATGACGCTGAAGAAAAGCTCCTGCTGCTGCCAGGCCTTCTCCTTTTCCACGTGAGTGCGGTGCTGGAAAGAATCGAGATTGTAGAAATCCTGTGTGGTTTGGACGACGCCAATTTTGGGATCCGCAAAAAACCCAATGAGCTCGCCGATTAGACCGGGCATGGGAACGTGATCGGCATCCAGCGTAACTATGAATTCGCCTTTTGTCTGTTTTAACGCATTATTCAGGTTTCCCGCTTTGGCGCCCGAGTTATTCTGGCGCGCAATGTACGTGCAATTCAGCTCACGTACCACTTCCGCCACTTCGGGACGGTTGCCGTCATCAAGCACGTACGTTTGGTGAGGATATTCCAGGCTCACCGCGCAAAGAATGGTTTCCCGCAGCAGGCTCACCGGCTCGTTGTACGTGGTGATCAGCACGTCGACGGTGCGGTCGAGAATTACAGGTTGGGCAGAGCGGTTCGTCGGTCTCCAGGTCGTGAAATAAAACAACGCTGCTTCGACGAAATTCAGCATCTCCGCAACCAGGAAAAGGTAGAAAAACCAAACGGCGGCAGGATTCATCGTCGCGGTCACGCGCCAATAGAAATACCGCACAGTAAAAACGAGCGCGATGATGATCAGAACGCGGATGGCCCACAGACGAGCTCCGGGCTTTAGCGCTCTTTGGGGAGCAGGGCGGGCAGCCGGTACCGTATTAGTCGACGCGCTCATGTATCTGAATTGTGGCTTCCATTCATGTTTCTAGCAGTTTTTTCCGAATTGCAGCAATGTCCATTCGGATACGTTTCAATCCCCCAAAAGTACCAGTACGCTGCCTGCCCGGCGGTAATGGACTCTGCGTGGGGCGGCTTAACCGGCATGACCGGCCAGCTACTTTTAGACTCAAGCAAGGCGCAATTTGGCACAAAACCCCTGCCAATTGGAAGGGCCATGACGGGCAAGCTGGGGGGCGAGCGATTCTAATCAAAAACGGAGGCAGCGTGCAAGCGAAAGTCAGTTGGGAAGCTGCGCTTCCTGGAAGCGCATGACGATCAGGTCAGCGCGCCGTCGGACGCCATGTTTCTGCAAGAGGTTCGAGACGTGAAACTTCACGGTGCGTTCGGAAATATTAAGCTGGCTGGCGATTTCCTTGTTTGAAAGGTTCTGCAGCAATGATTCCAGCACTTCCCGCTCCCGTCGGCTCAAAGTGCCCGGGGTTTTGTTGCTGGACATTCCGGGCTTGCGTGCTGCGATAATCGATTCCACAAAACGCGAAAGCACCGACCGCGGCACCCAATATCCGCCCGCCGCCACCAGCGGCAAAGCGTCCTGCCATTGCTTTTCAGCTTGACCGTATGCCAGCAGCCCTTTTACCCCAAGCTTGAGAAGGTCAAATGTGCCAGCGTCTGAATGTTTCGAAGCAAGGACTAGTACTCTGGCCTTTGGGTAACGTTCAAGGATGGTTTCCATGAGAGCATGAAGAATCTGCGCAGAAGCCTGCCCGTCTATAACATATACCGGCGCCTTGGGAATGATCATTTGCTTGACTTCGGAAGGAGAGGAGGAAGCCAAGGGCCGGAATGATATCTGGAAAGCCCCTTCCGGCAGGACGCGCTCGAATTCTGAGCGCACCAACGGATGCGGCGAAAGCAGGCACACTTTCAGGCGATGCGGTCGGGAGTTGTGTGACATCAATGGTCAGGCTAACGAATTTGCCCGTACGGGGCAATAGATAGCTGCGAGGGGTGTGGAGGAAACGTCAACCCTCGCCCTCGCCGGCCCTGACGGGGTGGCGGGCTTAAAAGGAGGATTTTGCCGACCTCCTGGCACAATCGGCGGTCAGGCGTGGGGATGAGCTTTGTCGTAAATCTCCATCAGTTTGTCGATGGTGGCGTGGGTGTAGCGCTGAGTGGTCGAGAGCGAAGCATGGCCGAGAAGCTCTTGAATGGCTCTGAGATCAGCGCCATCCGCCAGCAGATGGGACGCGAACGCGTGACGCAGCGAATGGGGATGCAGGTCCATATTTGTGGTGAGCAGGCGAGTATATTTTCGAACAATATTCAGGATCATGCGCTTGCTCAAGCGTCCGCCCTCGCGATTTATGAATACCGCTTTCATCGAGCCGCGACGGT
Organism: Candidatus Acidiferrales bacterium; assembly: GCA_035933545.1. Taxonomy (GTDB): domain Bacteria; phylum Acidobacteriota; class Terriglobia; order Acidiferrales; family UBA7541; genus DAHUXN01. The sequence goes on from DASYYQ010000040.1 coordinate 11,234, forward strand.
TGGCGCGGTCGAGAATTCTCTGACGCGCGGGCCAGTAATTCTCCAGCGCTTGGCGCGCTTTGCTGCCGTAAGGGACCAGGCGTTCCTTGCGCCGCTTGCCGTACACGTGAAGAATTTGCTCGCCGGCGTCAATGCTGGATATGTCCAGTCCGGTGAGCTCGCTGACACGAAGGCCGGAGGCGTATAAAATCTCCAGAATCGCGCGGTCGCGAATGGCGCGATCGGCCACAGCAGCAGCGCCTCGCGCGGACCGGCGGTTGAGTTTTTCCCTGGAGGGGATGGCCTGTTCGATGACTTCGGGGGTCATGCGATCGAGCAGGTTATTCATTTCTTCCGGCGTGGAGATATGAGGGACGCGCTTGGGCAGCCTTGGGCGCGCAACCAGGCGGGCCGGATTCTGCTTCAGCGCATTCTCGCGCACGCAAAAGCGGAAAAAGGAGCGCAAGGCGGCAAGCTTTCGCGCGATCGAACTTTTTTCGAGGCCGCGGTCGTAAAGGTGATTTACGAACTCGCGTATGATCAGGTGATCGACGGAAGCCAGAGCGAGCGGTTCTTCGCCCGGCGGCGTGACGTAGGCCAGAAATTGCTCGAGGTCAATTTTGTAATTTACGGTGGTCTTTGGCGACGCGTTGCGAACGTATTGGAGATAATGCAGGAATTTCCCAATGGAGTCTTTAATCGTGCCCATGTAGCTTGCCAGTTGGCTCCTAGCTTTTTGCGCCGGCTTCGACCGGTTCCGGAGCAGGCGCTGCGGATTCGCTGGCCGCTGGAACTTCCCAATCGCATTTCTCGTTGAGGCACGCGTGCAGGACGCCCTGCTTGCTGCGCTTCAATACGGTGAACGGCGCGCCACATTTCGGACAGGGCTCGGCGATTGGTTCATGCGGCGTGGTGAAATCGCAATCGGGATAGCGGCTGCAACCGTAGAAAATTCTGCCCCGCCCGCGCCCTTTCGCCGTGCCCCGGCGCACAAATTCGCCCTCACCGCATTTCGGGCACTTGATGCCAAGAGTGATTGGCCGCGTGTACTTGCACTTGGGATATTTCGAGCAGCCGATGAATTCGCCAAAACGGCCATGACGCTTTAGAAGCTGTTCGCCGCACTGCGGACATTTTTCATCGAGCGGCTCGTCGGGCAGGCGCGCTTTTCTTGTGCCGGCAGCGAGGCGGCGTGTGGTTTTACAATCCGGATAGCCCGAGCACGCCAGAAACGCTCCGAAGCGCCCGCGCTTGATGACCATTTCCCGGCCGCAATTGTGGCAATACTCAAGCGTGTTCTCGCCTTCGACCTCTTCGCTGGCATCGGCGATATCGCGAATGTAATCGCAATCAGGATAACGTTCGCAGCCGAGGAAGAAACCGTGGCGGCTGATGCGTTCAAGGAGCTTGCCCTTGCCGCATTTGGGGCAGACTTCATCCGTAGGGATCCCGGCTTTGTAGGACTCCATTTCGCCTTCGGCCTTTTCGAGATCGTCTTCAAAATGCTTCCAGAAAACTTTCACTGACTTGCGCCAGGGAAGTTTTCCTTCTTCGATTTCGTCGAGTTCGTCTTCCAGTCGCGCGGTGAAACCTACATCGAATATATCTTCAAAACTTTTCACCAGAAGCTCGCTGACTTTTTCACCAAGCAGCGTCGGCGTGAAGCGGCCCTGTTCCTTGTTGACGTACTCACGTTCAACGATTGTCGAAATGATGGCCGCATAAGTGGAAGGGCGGCCAATGCCTTTGTCTTCCAGCTCTTTCACGAGTGTGGCTTCGGTGTAGCGCGGCGGCGGTTCGGTAAAGTGCTGGTCAGGGCGAATTTTCTCAAGTTTCAGGCGTTCCCCTTCGGTCACGCGCGGCAGCGTGCGGCCTTCCGCGTCTGAATCTTCTTCGGCGGCGGGAGCGGCGCCCGGTACCGCATCGCCGGCTTCGCTCTTGTCTTCGTCGTCACGCGAGGCTAAATAAGTCTTCAGATAACCGTCAAATTTCATTATTGAGCCGCTCGCGCGGAAGGTGTAATCGCCAGCGGAAATATCAATTGTGGTCTGATCGAACACCGCGGGCACCATTTGCGAAGCGACGAAACGCTGCCAGATGAGCTGGTAGAGCTTGAACATATCCTCGTCCAAATAGCGTTTCACGTCTTCGGGAGAGCGCGAGACATCCGTTGGACGGATCGCTTCGTGCGCTTCTTGCGCCTGCTTTTTCGATCGGAAAAAGTTGGGCTTTTCCGGCAAATAATTTGGTCCGTAATTGGAACCAACGAAATCGCGGACCTGCGCAATCGCTTCGTTCGATACATTCACAGAGTCGGTGCGCATGTAAGTAATCAGCGCGACCGAGCCTTCATCGCCCAAATCCACGCCTTCGTAGAGTCGCTGAGCGAGCATCATGGTGCGCTTGGCGGAAAAGCGCAGGCGATTGTAAGAGGCTTGCTGCAATTTGGAGGTTGTGAACGGAGGCGGCGCCCAGCGGCGTTTTTCCTTCTGGGTAACGCTGGCAACTTCCCAGGAGGCGCGCTCCACGCTATCAACGATTTCCTTGGCCTTCGCTTCATTGGGCACTTCGACTTCCTCGCCCTTGTAGCGCCACAATTTCGCTTCGAAGGCGGGAGGCTCCGCGCCGGAAAGCATGGCGTGAATGGTCCAGTATTCTTTGGGGACAAATGCGCGGATTTCGCGTTCGCGATCAACAATTAAGCGCAGAGCAACAGTTTGCACGCGCCCGGCAGAAAGCCCGCGTCGCACTTTGTCCCACAGCAGCGGAGAAATTTTGTAGCCTACCAGACGATCGAGCACGCGGCGGGCTTGTTGCGCGTCCACCAGATTGGTGTTGAGCGCGCCGGCATGCTCGAACGCAGCTTTGATCGCTTTGGGCGTAATCTCGTGGAACATCACGCGGAAGACTTTTTTCCGGTCTACCTTGTTGCGGCTGGATTTGGCTCTGACTGAAGGCTTCTTGAGCTTCTTTTCGCCGATTTTCCCTTTGCCGTTACCGCTGGTCTCTTCCGGTTCGACGGCGGTTTCCGTGCCGGTCAAAAACTCAACCAGGTGCGCGCCAATGGCTTCGCCTTCGCGGTCGGGGTCAGTGGCCACGTAAATCGCGTCGGCCTCTTTACCCAGTTTTTTTATTTCGTTCAAAATTTTCGATTTACCCGGGAGCACTGTATACGTCGGCTCAAAATCCTTCTTGATGTCGATACCCAATTCTTTTTTGGGCAGGTCCTTTACATGGCCGTACGACGCCCGGACGGTGTAGTTGCGTCCGAGATACTTGTTGATTGTTTTCGCCTTCGCCGGCGATTCAACGATTACTAAAGAACGTCCCATAATTTCCCTGGATTTCCTTTTTCGCTCCGCTGCGCGCGTCTTACAGCATCACTTTCAAAAACTGCTTGCCCGGTAATTGCTGCACCAGGCCTTTCATCTCCAGTTCGAACAGCGCCGAAAGCACTTCCGACGAATTCATCTTCGATTGCTCGACAAGCTCGTCTACTTGTCTGGACTTATCCACTTCCAGCAGCGCATACAGCGCTCTCTCGGCGGGCGCGAGACTTTCTGTAACAAGCGATGCCCGCTGCGCGCCGTCCGTTGTCTCCACCGGCAAAAGCTCGGCTCGGATGGGAGTCGGCAACTCCTCGACGACGTCTTCCCAGCCGGTCACCAGTTTTGCGCCCTGCTTAATCAACTGGTTCGGCCCGAAGCTTGCCGGCTGTGTTGCATAGCCAGGAACCGCAAACACCTCGCGGCCGCATTCCATCGCTAATCTCGCGGTGATTAGCGAGCCCGAATACTGCGCCCCTTCTACTACCACCACTCCCCGCGCCATTCCCGCAATGATTCTGTTGCGCACCGGGAAATTCTGCGGCGCAGGATAGGTCCCCATAGGGAACTCCGATATGATGGCCCCTCGCTCCTCAATTTCAGCAAAAATCTTTCGGTTCTCTTTCGGATAGATAACGTCTATGCCGCAGCCGAGAACTCCTACCGTTCCTCCTGAATTTGCGCCAAGCGCGCCTTTATGAGCAGTAGCGTCGATCCCGCGCGCCAATCCGCTGACGATGGTGATCCCGCGGAGAGCTAAATCCCGTGCCAGCCTCTCGGCCATTTGATTCCCGTAAGGCGTCGGGCGTCGCGTGCCAACAATGGCAATCGCATGCCGGTTCAGAAGATCCGTATTTCCTTTGACATACAGAAGCGGCGGCGGATCGTATATTTCGCGAAGCAGTTGCGGATAGACTGGTTCATCCCAGGTGAGAATGCGGCATTTCGCTGCTTCAGCCTGGGAAAGCTCCTTCGCAGCTGCGCTGATTGCCTGCCGCGAGTGAATGGCTTGAGCGACTGCGGCAGGAATCTGCTGCCCTTCCAGCGCCGTAAGCGAAGCATTGAAAATCGCCTCGGGGCTGCCAAATTCGCGCAACAGCTTGCCGATCAGGCGCGCGCCTAGGCCCGGCGTAAGCGCCAGCGCCAACCATCCCAGGTATTGGTCGGGGCCCATGAAGGTTTGATTATCCGCCGGTGAGCCTACGCAGGCTTTCAGGTGCTGTCAAGGATGATTATACCATATTGGTTATATCCCTGATCCCCCGGTGGCTTTCAGGTAACGCAACTCAGATTAGAAGCACAGCTATCGAGCTGGTGTTCCCATTTTTTTGCGTGCATAAGGAGCGCTTTCGGATATAGTGCCCGCCGGTAGTCGGCCTGCTGCGGAGCTTGGTTTCATCGCGCCGGTTGGAGTGTGAGGAGGCGTTCAGCGTATGGCAAACACAGAGGCGAATCGCACGAAGTTCTCCATTTTCGTTTATCTCGTCTTGACCTTCTCCTTCAGCGCGGTTTTCTACCGTCTGATTATTCGAAATGGAGCGTTGAGCGCGCATGGCGGGCTTTTCGTACTGTGCTTGATGTGGTCGCCAGGAGTGGCTGGGCTGCTGACACGGATCATTTTCCAGGGCAATCTGCGCGGGCACGGCTGGGGCTGGGGCAAAACGAAATATCAACTCGCGGGCTACTGGATTCCGCTCGCCTATGTGGCTGTTGTTTACGTTCCACTTTGGCTGGTCGGCTTTGCCAATTTTCACGCTCCCGTTATCGAGAGCGTCACCCAGAGATTCGGACTTCATGGATCAGTGGCGACCTATTTCCTGCTCATCGCCACGATCGGCATGGCGCAATCTTGCATGTCGGCGCTTGGTGAAGAACTCGGCTGGCGCGGCTTCCTGGTTCCCCAACTGGCAAAAATTATGCCGTTTGGCGGCGTCGCCCTAACGAGCGGCATCATCTGGTCGCTGTGGCATTACCCGCTGATTCTGATGGCCAACTATCATGGCGCGGGGCCTACGTGGTATTCGCTGTTGTGTTTCACGGTAATGGTTATCGGTATCGCGTTTTTATTTGCCTGGTTGCGGCTCAAATCCGGAAGTGTTTGGACCACGACGTTGCTGCACGCGAGCCACAATATCTTCATTCAAGCGTTCTTTGATCCGCTGACACGCCCTGCGCTGGCGACAAAATATCTTATCGGCGAATTTGGCGCGGGCCTCGCTATTGTGGCCGTGGTGATTGCTGCAATTTGCTATGGGAAGCGCGGCGAGCTGCCGCAAAGGAGGCCAGAACAATCCTCCGCAGCCATAGCGCCAGAGCCGACTGCCGCTTAGAACTGTTTCGTTCGAGACGTTAATCAAGGGTAGCTGTGCTATATTGAAAATTCGCGTTTGTTGCAAAGCTAATGAGCAAACTCCGGATTTCCATCGTCGAATATCTGAATACAGCGCCTTTGGTGTGGGGTTTCGCCGAGGGTCCGCTGGCCGGCAAGTATGAACTCTCGTTCACCATGCCTTCGAAATGCGCCGACGCCTTGCGTTCCGGTGAAGCCGATGTGGCCATCATTCCCGCCATCGAGTATCAGCGGATGGATAATATGGTGGCCCTGCCGGGGATGGCCATTGCGGCGAAGCGAGAAGTACGCAGCATCCTGGTGGTGTCGAAGAGGCCGATCGATCGCGTGAAACGCATCGCTCTCGATACCAGTTCGCGCAGTTCTGCAGCGCTGGTGCGCTTGCTGGCGGCGGGGAGCTGGCGCATTGAGCCCGAGTTTGTTGATGCGCCGCCTGATCCTGTCGCGATGCTGGCTCAGGCCGACGCTGCGCTCATCATTGGCGATCCGGCGCTCAGGATCTCCGTGAAACTGGATTATCTGTTTGGCAAGAAGCCGCCTGAAGGCGCGTGCTGCAGCGGCGATCCCGATGAACTCCCGGTGCCCGGATACCCGGCGCTTTTCGTTTACGACGTGGCGTTTCAGTGGCAGGAAATGACCGGCAAACCCTGCGTGCTGGCAATCTGGGCCGGACGCAGAGGGAAATTGACGCCCGAGGTTCTTGCTGATTTTCAGGCATCCAAGAAATTTGGCCTGGAACATATCAGCGAGATCGCCGAAGCCGCCTCTGTCAAACTGGATATTCCGCCGTCAGCGCTCGAATCCTATCTCCGCGACAACATTGATTTTTCTCTCGATGAAGAGAACCTCAGCGGCTTAAACCTCTATTTCGAAAAATGCGCTGCTGCAGGTCTTATTCCTCGGGCTCGTCCTCTCGAATTCGTTTCCACGCTGGCCGGAAGTACGGCGCGCCAAGGAGCCTGAGTTGGCTGGCGCTGCTGCAGGGGGAAAGCTTGGCACGCTTCGCATTCTGCGGCGTTACCCATTCAAAAGCATGGCGGGAGAGGATCTGAACGAGGTGTTCGTCAGCTATGCGGGACTCGCCGGAGACCGCGCGTATGCCTTTGTGGATCGCAACAATCATTCCAACTTTCCATGGATGACCGCGCGCCAGCGCCACGAAATGCTTCTATTTCGCCCGCGTTATCTGGAGGGGCCGGACCCTGCGAATGAGCATCCTGCGCAAACATCGTTCACTGCGGAAATCACAACGCCAGAAGGCGAAAAACTCAGTCCATCGGATCCGGCGTTTACGCCCTATTTCGAAAAGCGTTTTGGGCGCGAACTTGAACTGCGCTTTTCCGAACGCGCCATGCAGGACGGTTGCCCTGTTTCGTTGCTCGGTCTCGACACAGTCAAGGCGCTCAGCGAGGAAGCAGGAGTGCCTCTGGAGCACACGCGCTTTCGCGCCAACTTCTACATTCAGTGGGAAAATCGCAAGCCCTATCACGAAGACGAACTCGTCGGCACGAGCTTGCGCATCGGCGAGAAATTCAGATTTACCGTGGTGCAGAATAATTTGCGGTGCGCTATCATCACTTTGGACCCCGCGACGGCCGTCGCTTCGCCCGAAATTGGCAAACTGGTCGCGAAAAAGCACGGCAACTGCTTCGGCGTTTATGGCTCGGTGTTGCGCGAAGGAGTCGTTCGCCAAGGGGATTCGGTTTATTCGTTTCAAGGAACGGAAGTAAAAGGAATTTAAAGATGGGCATCACGCAGCAGGAAGCGCTCGACTTCTTCAACTCCGACGATCTGCTGGCGGTCGGAATAGCGGCCAACGAAGTGCGCCGCGAGAAAAATAATCCGCGCATCGCCACTTACCAGATCGATCGCAACATTAATTACACGAATTTCTGCACGGAATACTGCTCGTTTTGCGCGTTTTACCGCCCGCTGGGTTCCAAAGAAGGCTACATTCTGTCCTTCGAGGAAATTTGCAAAAAAATAGACGAAATGCTGGCGCTTGGCGGCACGGGTATTTTGCTCCAAGGCGGGCTGCATCCTGATCTGAAGATTGATTATTACGAGAATTTGCTCTGCTCGCTGAAGCAACGCTACCCGCAAGTCCACCTGCACTGCTTCTCTGCGCCGGAGATTATCTGCATCTCGGAAGTGTCAGGCCTATCGATTCGCGATACCATCGCGCGCCTCGCCGACGCGGGGCTTGATTCTATTCCCGGCGGCGGCGCGGAAATTTTAGACGATGAGGTTCGCCGTCGCATTTCGCGGCTGAAATGCACGGCCGATGAATGGGAAAATGTGCATCGCACCGCGCATTCGCTCGGCATGCGCACAACCGCTACGATGATGTTCGGCTGCGGCGAAGAATATCGCCATCGCGTAAATCATTTCGAACGTCTGCGCCGCATTCAGGAGGACACTGGCGGCTTCACCGCATTCATTCCGTGGATGTTCGCGCCGGAACATACGCCGCTGGGCAAGCGAATTCCCGAAGCGACCGCAGTCGAGTATTTGAAAACGCTGGCGATCAGCCGGCTTTACCTTGACAACGTCGACCACATTCAGTCCAGCTGGCTCACGCCGGGCATCAAGGTGTGCCAGGTTGGATTGCAATTTGGCGCGGACGATGTAGGCAGCATTCTGATTGAGGAAAACGTGGTTTACGCCGCGGGCGTTCGCAATCGCACCAACGAAGCAGAACTTCGCCGCATTATTTCCGATGCAGGCTATATTCCCGCGCAGCGCGATACTCTGTACCGCTCGTATGCTTTGAAATAGCTTCGATACAAAAAAGGCGGGAATCGTCCTGGATGCCGCGGGAATCAGCTCGCTTCACGTATTCCGCAGCGGGCGGATTTCCAGTTCCACTTTCGAATCCTCGGGGAGTTCAATGCGTGAAGTTGGAATGAAAGCGCCGCCGCGATAGTGCGCGTGGATTCGCAGCGGCGCGGAAGGCCTCTCTGAGCGCACCTCGCGCTCCGGGTGTTTCGTCCCCGGAGAGTGGCGCGCGGAATCCAGCGCCAGATTAGCAAGCGCGTCAGCATCGTCATTCTGCTCTCGTGGAACATGCTCAACCACAAAATAATCGAAGCCTCGCGCCAGCTTTTGCGCCCGTTCATGCAGCGGCTTGAGTTCTGCACTCTTCACTTTGTAGCGACCTTGCATCTGCCGCACGAGCAATTCCGAATCGCTGCGCACGCGCAAAGCCTGAATCGAATTCGCTGCGGCATAATCGAGCGCCGCTATCAAAGCGTAGTATTCAGCAATATTGTTCGTCGCGCGCCCAATGCATTTTGAAATTTCGGCGATCTTTGTTCCATCCGGCTGACGCAGAACAACGGCATAAGCCGCCGGCCCAGGATTGCCCCGCGAAGCGCCATCAATATTGGCAACATGCACGCCCGCTGGCGGCGCATGCGATTCCTGAAACAACCGCGCACTCGAAGGAGGAGCCGATTTTGTGGAGCGCGTCATAAACGGGACATTTTACGTAAAGCGGAATTGCCATAGGGAAAATCGGCGAAGAGCAACCGTTCACACCTTGCCGTTTTGCGCTGCGGCTGCTTCCGCCGCGGCTTCGCCCGGGGAGGGTTCCACGTAGTACAAAATGCGCGTGCAAAGCTCGCAGTGATACAGGTCTGCGGTGTTCTCCCGGCGCAGAATCTGAAAAACTTGAGGGCGAATGTGCGCGCCGCAAGCGGAGCAGGCTTCCCCGCGAACTTGTGCCACAGCGACTCCGCCGTGCTTTTTGGCGATGCGCTGATAGTGGTCGAGCAGATCTTCGGGAATGCCTTTCACAACGCGAGCCCGCTCTGCTTCGAGCAGAGCTAATTCTCCTTCCGCCGCGGCTTTCTCCGCTTCAATTTCCGCGCGCACGCCGCGCGTCGATTCTTCCACTTGCTTGAAATTCATTTCGGCCGCCTTTACCTGCCGGTCGTACTGTTCGCTTGAAACCATTTGATCGAGCAGCCGGTCCTCAGCCTTGGTGATTTCCGCTTCCGCCGTCTCGACTTCGTGCTGCAGGGCTTTGTAGGCTTCATTCGTTTTGACCTGATAAGCTTGATCCTTGTATTTCTTCACTTTCTCTTTCCACTGATCCACGTCGAGTTCGTACCTCTTGCGGTCCTTCAGCGTAGTCGAGTGCGATTCTTTCTCCTTATCGAGCGCTGCTTGACTGGTCTGCAAACGTGAATTCACTTCGGCCAGCCTTTTGGGGAATGTTGCCAGACGCGCGCGAACGGCGCCGAGACGTGTGTCCACGTCCTGCAATTCCAGAAGTTCTTTGAGGATTTCTTTCACCGAGTTGATTCTAGCACATCGTCCTGCTCAGGTCAGGAAAGCGCGGCCCCGGCGGATTCGCGATTCGCGAAGTGAATCGAGCAAACACTGGCGGATGCGGCTGGCGTCAGCACGATGCGTCTTTTTTGCATGGTTGCCCGTATACAGAGCAGTATGATAGGCATGGCTGCCATTTCGATGGAGGTGCCAGTGGGTCTCGATGCCGAAGTTGCCAGACTTCGACGCGGAGACCTCGATGCCCTCGCAGTTTTAGTGCAGCGTTACCAGCACCGCCTGTATCGTTACCTGCTCCGGCTGGTCCGCCAGCCCGCCGAAGCTGAGGATCTCTTTCAGCAAACCTGGCTGCGCGTTGCCGGTCAAATCCGGCGGTTCGATCCTCGCCGGAATTTCGACGCCTGGCTTTTCACCCTCGCTCGAAATCTCGCGATTGATCACTTGCGGCGCGTGCGTCCAGACAGTCTGGACGAATGGGACTCTCGCGAATTCAGCGTGATGCCACCGGCCTTGTGTGATTCCGCCCCGCCGGCCATTGACGCCCTGATTGCGCGCGAACGTGCGCATTTCGTTGCGACAGCAGTGGAAGAACTGCCAGCGATGTATCGTGAAGTGCTGGCACTGCGTTTTGAGGAAGAGATGAAGCTCGAAGAAATTGCCGAAGTGCTCGACGCGCCTCTGTCCACGGTGAAAAGCCGTCTGCGCCGCGGCCTGGAAAATTTACGGGAGGTTCTCAACGCGCGTTATCGTCGCGCGGAACGGCAATGAATCACAAGGCCATGAGCGAACACGAAAAAATCCGCGAACTGCTTCCGCTGGCTGCTGCTGGCGCGCTCGATGCCGCCGAGGAATCGCGGCTCGCTGCGCATCTTAGAATCTGTCAGGATTGCGCTGCAGCCCTCAGCTCCTGGCAGGAAATTCAGTCCGATTTGCGCCGTATTCCCACTCCACAAGCTCCCGCGCCCCTCGTGGCGCGAACGATCTTGCTGGCACAAAATCAGCTTATTGAGGAGTCCGATCGCCGCGCAGAGCGCAGAATCATCGCCGTGGTCCTCGTATTTTCCTGGATATTTGTGGCGGTGAGCTGGCCGCTGGCGCAGTTCCTGGGACATGGCTGGATGAGCTTGGTGGGCTCCGGCTTCAAGGAAAGTTGGGAGAATTTCGCTGTGTTTACAGGTTTGTCCTGGCTCGCCGGAGCGGCCGCAGCCATTTTGCTGGCCGCGCGCAAGCAGCGGGA
>DASYYQ010000067.1:0-49017 GCA_035933545.1 Candidatus Acidiferrales bacterium
ATACGCCGATGGCGCCTCGCCCACGGTACCGGCAGTGGATCTGACGCCTTCGGGGGTGGATCTGCACAGCGGGGATGTCATGAACGTGCACATGACCTACGATGGCACGACGCTGACCATGACCATCACCGACGCCACCACGGAAAGCACCTTCACCACTTCCTGGACGGTGAATATCCCCGGGACGGTGGGAGGCAACACCGCCTACGTGGGCTTCACCGGCGGCACGGGAGGCTACACCGCCGTTCAAGAGATCCTCTCCTGGACGTTCCAACAATAGCTGTTGGCAGGATGCAATTTTATTTGCGCTCCGAAACGAACATTTCTGTGGCGCTAGCGCGATTCTGCCGCTGTTGCATCAACGGATCATACGAGGCCCAATATCGAGCCAGCGTTCTTGCCTGAGAATTTCCGCCGCGCTGCACCGGGCTTCCCGCTGCTTCAGGCCCCAATCATCTCCCACTTCCGAGTTCCTTTCGCCTCTCTACGACCGCCAAAGAGTCCGAAAATCATACATGCTCCTGCGCAGGGATGAAGGGAGTAGAGAGGGCGACCTTTTGCGCCGGTTGCGATACCATGGAGGCTGATACGCATCAATTTTTCTGTCCACAAAATGCCGACACGTCCATTTATTCCGCCGCGAAATTTTCGCGCCATTTTGCGCCGGGTAATTCCGCTCACGCCGTCCACGAAACATTTCGAATGGGAACTGCTCGAAGGCGGACCATTCGAATTTTACGCCGGCCAGTTTGTCTCGCTGGAAGTTCCGCGCAATGGCGGCCAGGAGGCGCGGCCGTACTCGATTGCGTCCGCGCCGCGCGACGAAAACAGTTTTGATCTTTGTTTGAATCGCGTCGAAGGCGGCTTCGTTTCGAATTATCTCTGCGATATCGAGCCCGGCTCCATGGTTAGCATCAACGGGCCGCACGGCTCATTCGTTGTTTCGCAGCCTGTCGAGCAGGATTTGGTTTTCATCGCCACCGGCACGGGAATCGCGCCTATTCGCGGCATGCTCGAGGACGTTTTCAACGCGCGCGCGGAACTCGCGCACGACGTGACGCTGATTTTCGGCGTGCGCCATCCGGAAACCATCCTCTATCGCAGCGAATTCGAGAGCCTCGCCGCGCGGAATCCACGTTTTCATTTTTTGCCGACGCTCAGCCGCCCGCCGGCCGACTGGCAAGGAAAAACAGGTTATGCGCAAGAGCACCTGCGGAAAGTTTTCGCCGGCCGCAAGGATTTCAAGGCCTACATCTGCGGTCTGAAAGTGATGGTGGACGAAGTGCGATTTATTCTGAAGCAGGAATTCGGATTGGACCGCAAGCAGATTCGTTTCGAGAAATACGATTAGCGCCGTGCCAATTCCTGAGTGAATTTTCAAGAAGCGAAGGCGCAGCCTACGCGAGTCGAACCGTCGTCTTTGCGTGTGTACACCTTGCGGAGGGTCACGCGCAACGGCGGAAGAATGGGCACATGCAGCACAGCGACAAATGAAGACGCCAGCTCTTCCGCATTTTCCACCAGAAGCGAAAGGCCGCCAGTGCACAGGTCAATCACCGTCGCCGTTTTTTTCTCGTCTCCCGCGAGGGCCGCGTAAGCGCGTGTGCCGGCGAGCGAAACGCGTTCCCATTTGCGGCGCTCGCTGCGCGCTTTTGCTTCCGGTGGAGGCACAACTTCCGGCCCAGCCTTTCTCGCGGCGCCCGCGGCGGATTCACTAATTGGTTTCTGCGGCACCGGGGACCCGGCCGCCGTTCGTTCCTGCGGCCGCGTTTCTGTTCGCGGCGCAGCGCTTTCTTCGGACGGCGGCTGCTGAGGAGGCGACGGACGAGCACGCGCCGCGTTCTTCATTCCGTACAAGCGCTGATCCGCGATGCGCGTCAGCATTTCTTTGGTGTCTCCGTCGTGAGGATACACCGCAATTCCATAATCAATAGTGACGGGAACTTCCAGTTTCAGCGGCGAGATTTCACCTTCAAAGTGCGTGCGCAAACGATCGCAAAGAACGGCGGCCTGCTCCGGGTCCGCTTGCGGCAGAAGAAGCGCGAATTCGTCGCCGCCAATGCGAAACGCAAAATCGGACGCGCGCAGATTTTTACGCAGTGTGGTGGCGGCAAGCTGCAGCGCCTGATCGCCTTGCAAATGTCCGTAGCGATCGTTCAGTTCCTTAAGACTGTGCAAGTCGAGAAGAACCAGCGCCAACTGGTGCCCATAGCGTTTTGCGCGATTGAATTCCTTATCGCAATATTCTTCGAACAAGCGCCGGTTATATAAACCGGTCAAAGCATCGGTGGCCGCGTTCAATTGCAGCTTCTTGAATTCTTCATACTCCATCAAAATTGGAACGCGCAAAAAAGCGGTCGAGGCGAGCACATCCACAATTGCGGTTTTCAGCGAGACACGTTTGCGGACTAATTCGGATAATTCTTTGCGGCGCGCCAGAATTTGCGTCCAATAATCGAGACTCTGGGCGTATGTGAGGTCAATCCGCGCCATCGATTTGAAAAATTGCTGGAGGAAAGCAGCGCGGACGTTCTCCTCCATATTGTCGAGGGCCTCAACTAGGAGGTCGAAAAGCGAATCGTCGGGCGACGACGGGGCGTGCGACTCTGACGGCTGGGGCATTAGAGTCTCAGTTTATCTCTTCTCGAAAAGATTTGGCGCGAGGCGCACTACGAGACTTCTCCTGCGGGGACAATGCAAGTTTAGCAATGGCAGGGCCAATGCTCAACAAAATTCTCGGTTTAGCAATCGCGCATGTAATTGAAACAAAAGGCCAAAAGGCCGATGAGCTTTGGGAGGGAAGAAGTCAACGCTGGCAGGATACATGGTCATGGCAAACGATTTGCTCCTTTGTTGCAGCGTCCTGCACATTACGAACGGCGCAACAGCGGTCTCTTAAAGCAGAGGTTTTAGGAACTCGACGGCAGCCATCTCAACGTCCTCGTCGCACTCGAGTCGGCGAACGCGGGCGGAAATAGGTGGAGTGCCGCATTCGCCGAAAACAGAGGATCGCGGAAGCGGCGCGGGGACGGTAAGATAAATGGCTTCATTTGGTTGCAGCGCGCGTTGGCTTAACAGTCGCGCACCGTGGCAGCTGATATCGAGCGTTTTCGCGAGTTCGAGGAATTCGACGCCGTCTGCACCTGTACCGCGAATAAAAAGGGGCACTTGCAGGCGGATTCTCGAAGAGCGCCTGCGATCTGCAACGTTCGGGTGAAATTCAGTTTTTTGCGCCGAGACGCCTGTCGCCATTTCCTAAACCTCAGTTGTAGTACTCGAACTGCAAGCAATTAAGGTGCTATCGTGTACATTATCCACTAGACGCAAGCCTAAGTTATTCATTTAGTTAGACATGCTTGGTTATTTGGTGAGAAGCTCACCGCTTGGACTGCTCGGAAAACAGCGCATTTTTTTTCAGTTTAAGTGCAAAGCAAACGCCTTTCCCATTGACACCGAACGCAGGGCTTTGCAAACATCGGCGTTCACATGCTCTTCTGCGAATCACGGGGTGGCCGACACACACTTGGATAAGAACTCATCCGTTGAAACCCATGCGAGCGGGCCGACACTTTTTGGGCTTATGTCGAGCCTCTTGGACGCGTTGGACAAACCGCTATTCGTTGCAGATCGCAGCGGAAGGATATTATTCGCGAACTTGCACGCGCAAGACGTGATGCAGGGGAACGAACTGGATGGTGCAAAGCCAAACGTGCTGCAAGATATGCTACAGGTCGATGCGAAAAGCCTGTTTTCGCAGCTCGAACGAGGCGAACAAGAAGTGAACCTGCCAATTGCGAGTGCGCGAGGACCGGCGAGAGCGCGCATACGCTGGCTGCCGGAGCCGGATTGGCTGGTGATTTTTGCCGAGCCCACGCCGACGGACGTACTGACGGACACAGATCAGATGCAACAGACGGTGAATGATCTTTTGCAAGAAAGAGAGATCACTTACCGGAATTTGCTTGCGGCGTATTTGCGGCTTCAGGAAGTGAACCGGCAAAAAACAGTTTTTTTGGGGTCAGCGGCGCACGAGTTGAAAACTCCGCTGGCGGTGATGAAAGGCTATTACGATTTGATGCTTTCTGGCTCGCTTGGCGAATTGAGCGAAAAACAGAAAGATATTCTGCAAGAGTCAAAGCAGAGCTGCGACCGGCTGGTGCGCTTAGTGTCAACGTTTTTGAATTACACGGCGCTCGAGAGCGGCAAGCTGGTGTTGCAATTTCAGGACAATGACCTGCGAGATTGTTTGAATGACGTGGCGGTGCGCTGGAAAGAAGCGTTTCAACGCGCCAATGTGTATCTGGAAATGCACATCGACGAGAAGATACCGGTATTCAAGTTCGATTATCCAAAAATTCAGCAGTGCATCACCAATCTTGTGGACAATGCACTGAAGCATACGCCAAACGGCGGGCGCGTGATTGTGAACGCGCAAACGCACTTCTGGGAACGGCGCGTGTCTTCGGCGAATCCGGCGAAGGAGCGCCGCGCGACGCGGCACCCGCAGCCTAACAGCGTGATCGTTGCAATTTCGGATACCGGCGTGGGAATCGCCGCGGAACATCATCAAGAGATTTTTGAAGATTTCATGCGCGTGGATCCGTCTTCCTCGGGGATGGGTTTGGGATTGGCGATTACGAAACGATTGATTCAAGCGCATCATGGGAAAATTTGGGTGGACAGCGAACCGGGACGCGGAAGTTCGTTCAAGTTTCTGCTGCCGACGAAAGTAGAGGCCTACAGTTATGCGTGAGGGCAAGAAGGGGCAAACGAAGGAAATCAAGGAAGCCGTGCAAAAAGAAAAAATTCTGGTGATCGACGACGAACCCAGCATTCGCAAGTATCTGCAAACTTTGCTCGAAGTGGACGGATTTGAAGTGACCACCGCAGCAAACGGCAGCGATGCGCTTGAGTTCATCGGAAATGGCGCGAAGCCAGATTTCGTGATTCTGGATGTGCTGATGCCCGAAATGGACGGGCTGGAAACGCTGCGAAGGTTAATGGAGGCGGATCGCACGCTGAACGTCATCATGCTTTCCTGTTCGAATGAAGTGAGCACGGTGGTGGAAGCGATACGTTTGGGCGCGCATGATTACCTGACAAAACCGTTCGAGAAGCCAGAGCTGGAAGCGGCGCTGCTTAAATGCAGGCAAAAGAAGCAATTGAAAGCGGAAAATCAGGCGCTGCGCGAATATTGCGACCAGCTGACCGAGGATCTTTCATTCCTGGCGGCCAGCCCGCAGATGCTTAAAATCCGGCAGCAAATTTTGCAAATCGCGCCGGTGGATGTTCCCGTTTTCATCAGTGGAGAAAGTGGCGTGGGCAAAGAAGTGGTGGCGCGGATGATCCATTTGCGCTCGGGTCGGCGTCATCAGGTGTTCGTGAAAGTGAACTGCGCGGCGCTGCCGGGTGAGCTG
This sequence comes from Candidatus Acidiferrales bacterium, assembly GCA_035933545.1. Lineage (GTDB taxonomy): Bacteria > Acidobacteriota > Terriglobia > Acidiferrales > UBA7541 > DAHUXN01. The sequence continues at coordinate 5,418 of DASYYQ010000067.1, forward strand.
CTCGAATCGGAACTGTTTGGTTACGAACAAGGGGCGTTTACCGGAGCCCTGAAAACGAAACCCGGAAAATTCGAGCTGGCTAACAAAGGGACGATATTCCTGGACGAGATCGCGGAGATGCCCCCGCAGTTGCAAGCGAAGCTCTTGCATGTTCTGCAAGACAATCATTTTTCACGTTTGGGAGCGCGAGGAAGCATTCAAGTGGATGTGCGCGTGCTGGCCGCGACCAACGTACAGGTGCAAGAAGCGATGCGCTCAGGGAGATTTCGTGAAGATTTGTTTTATCGGCTAAGCGTGCTTTCGTTGCACGTTCCACCACTGCGCGAGCGCAGCGACGAAATCCCCATGCTCTTCCGGCACTTTTTGACGAAGTATAGCGAGAAATTTCAGAAGAGCGTAAAGGAACCGCCGGATCACATCATCGAGGCGGCGATGCGTTATAACTGGCCGGGAAATTTGCGCGAGCTCGAGAATTTTGTAAAGCGATATGTGATTCTGGAAGATGGTGAAGGCAGCTTGCGGGAGTTGCTGGAGATGACAGAGACCCAACAGAGCGTTACACCGCGCGAGGAGGCGGCTCCTCCGCGCGAGCAGGGATTGAAGGCGCTGGTGCGCAGCTTGAAAGATGAAGCGGAAATGGAAGCGATCGCGGATGCCCTGGAAAAGACAAACTGGTGCCGGAAAGATGCCGCAAAAATGCTGGGCATCAGCTACAAGGCGCTGCTCTATAAAATGAGACAATTCAATCTGGACCCGGGCCGGGGCACACGTGCAGCGGCGCCAAGCGTGCCGGCGATACGCGGGACTTAGCCTTTTGACGAATTGCACGATTGTCTCTGTTTTTCGCTAAGTCCTAGAACCCTTGCAACAACTTGCATATTCAGAGCACAGCGGTGGATACTTTTGCGACGCAAGCGTAATGCGGACGGAACCGCGAAAAAATTGTCTTGCTCTTAGCAACGAATTTTGGCAAAAACAGTGTGCCAAATCGGGTGCTAATAGAAACTTCGGCCATTGCTGCTACTAAAGGAGTTGCCGGCACTTCCTGGGGCGAGGGTGTCGTCTCTGCTGTAGAAACATGCTACAAAATCGTTTTCGATTAAATGAAACATCCGTTTACATTAGGTGCCGATTAGTTTGGAAGCCAGATTGCTACCTTCTGGATTGGTGGGGTGGGTCTGCCGTGTAGCAGGGTAGTCCGAGAGGAGCACCTTTGGGGATGACGGAGCGTCGTTTAGCTCGCCGCTATGACTTGGCGCTTCCTGTGGTCGTGCATCTGCCGATCAATAAGGAAACTCCGCAGAGTGGCCAAACGCGAGACATTTCAACCCGAGGAGTCTACTTCACCCTGCAAAAGGAGCTGGCACCCGGGACAGAATTGGACTTCACGTTGACACTACCGGCGGAAATAACTCAGGGAACAGAAGTGTTTGTGCGAGCGCATGGTAGGGTTGTGCGAGTGGACCGCGACATGGAGCCGGAGATGCCGACGTCCAATGTGGGCGTGGCAGCCGTGATCGAACGCTACGATATCATTCGCGGAGAGCAAACGCGGCTTTAGCACAGCAAGTGCCTCTTCAGCCCGCAAACCTCACTTGTATTCTTCCTAGGAACCGAACCCCGAAATCGACCCATTCCCGCAGTCGCCTCTTCTCGGAAAAGCACAAGTAGCACAATTTAAACCATTTAATACAAAATCAAACGGGGCACTTGGAGCGCCATAGGCGGGCAGGGATTGTTGGGCCCGGAAAATGGGTTCCGGAATGTGAAAACATTTTCCATTTATACGGATTATCGTTAACATCATGATGACCAAGCGGACGGGTGATCAGGGTCTTGACAGTCAATCTGGTGCGTTCATATGAGATTGTAAAATAATGATTTACAGGTATTAATCGGAACTTTAGAAATCTGCATCTGGAAGGGTGCATTTGGTTTTCAGTGTGCAAGTGAATCAGATTGCACAGGGCCCGGGACGGGTTCGGTGGGAATGGTGCGAAGTGGGAACGATGGCGCGGTCAGCCCGATTAGCTGGTGAAGGCAACCTGAGCCTGCCTCCAGAGCAGGTGATTTTTGGTCGTTCGGACGCTATGACGATTGTCCGAAACAAGCTCGAGAAGGTTGCCGGCGCGAACATTCCGGTACTGATTCATGGAGAGAGTGGCACGGGCAAAGAGATTATTGCGAAGCTGATTCATGCTCGATCTCCATGGGAATCAGGCCCGTTTGTGAAGGTGAATTGCCCGGCAATTCCCGGGACGCTAGTCGAGAGCGAACTTTTTGGATACGAAAAGGGCGCGTTCACTGGAGCAAATGGAACGAAGCCGGGGCGAGTGGAATCGGCGCAAGACGGAACGCTTTTTCTGGACGAGATTGCCGAGCTCGAAATGGGGTTGCAGGCAAAACTGTTGCAGTTGCTGCAAGACGGGCAGTTTTGCCCTATCGGTGCGCAAGAAGACAAGAGAATTGACGTTCGGGTGATCTGCGCCACCAATCGCAATTTGGAAGAGGAGATAGAGCAAGGCACGTTTCGCCAGGACTTGTACTACCGCATCAATGTTGTGAACATTCAGCTGCCAAGCCTGCGCGAGCGCGCCGCAGATATTCCTGTGATTTGCGATTTTCTGCGGCAGGTATACAGCGACAAGTTTAACCGGCCGACGCGGCCGCTCTCGCAAAGAAAACTGGAAATGATGCAGCACTATCATTGGCCGGGGAACATTCGCGAATTAGAGAACCTGATCAAGCGGTACGTAATCCTGGGAACGGAAGAAGCGATCGCGGTAGATCTTTCCAATGGAGGGAGTTCGGCTTCGCTGATCCCCAATATTCCGATAAACGGGTCGATTTCGCTGAAAAAAGTAACGCGGCAGGCGATGCGCGAGTTTGAAAGCAAGATCATTCTGAAGATACTGCAAGCGCACAACTGGAACCGAAAACGGGCGGCAACGGCGCTGAACATCAGTTACCGCGCTTTGCTTTACAAACTGAAGGAGGCGGGCGTACCCCGCCGCAAAATCGCGGAGAATGTGCCGCCTGAAAACTAGAAATTCCGGCAGGACAGCGAGGATGGCAGACATGAAACATCCAGAAAAAAAAATGAAATGGGCTGCGATGATCACAATATTGGCGTTGACGGCCATACCTGGCTTTGCCCAAACGAAACAGACAGCTTCAAACGCGGACCCGGCTGCGCGGGCCAAGACAGCCGAACCTGCGAACCGCGCCATGAGCGTCGACAACAAATCATATGTCATCGGCGAAAACGACCTGCTGGACATTGATGTGTGGAAGCAGACAGAGGTCTCCAAAACGGTGCCGGTCCGGCCGGACGGTAAGATTTCGCTGCCACTGGTCGGACAAATCCAAGCAAGTGGGCTAACGCCGTTGCAGTTGCAAAGTGACATTACCGAAAAACTGAAAGAATACATCTCCAACCCTGAAGTCACGGTGATCGTCGTCAGTCCGCGGAGCCACCAAGTCAATATCGTCGGCCAGATAGCGAGGCCGGGACAATATCCACTGAGCGAATCCATGACCGTCCTTGACGCTATTGCGGCCGCAGGAGGATTCCGGGATTTTGCCAAAGAGACGAAGGTTTACGTGTTGCGACCGATGCCGGACGGCACCCGGGTGCGGCTAAAGTTCAATTACAAAAATGTGATCAAGGGAAAGGACCTGCAGGAGAACGTGACGCTGAAACCAGGCGACACGATTGTGGTTCCCTAAAGGGAATTGGCGAATGAGGCGACTGACATTGACTTGGACGGCAATGGGATCGCTGCTGCTTGCGCTTCCCGCAACAGTGCGGGCGCAGGCTGGACAGGCTAGCTCAACTGTGCCGGTGCTGTCGAGCGGGCAAATGCCCAGTGCGACGCCAGCGCTAAGCGAGGCGCCGCCGAACGTGCTGACCTTGGGGCTAACGGCGAGGGCGCATTACGATGATAACGCGCTGGTGGGAGCAGTGCCACGCCAATGGGATATGCTCTACATGGTGTCTCCGCGAATTGCATTCACGGAGACGCGTCCGCGCCTGGAGTGGGGCTTATCGTACGCGCCAGGTGTGAACTTCAGTCAGAACCTTCTGCATCGAAACCAATTCGAGCAGCAGTTCAACGGGAATTTCAACTGGCTGGTTTCGCCACATGGCCTGCTAGCCGCGCAAGAATATTATTTGGTCAGCACCGACCCGTTCTCTCAATTAGGCGGCGCCGTTTCGCCGGGACCAACGGTCTCTCCAAATCAAGGGCCGTACATTCCGAATATTCGAAGAACTATGACGCTTTCCAATGCGCTGTATTCCTACCGGTTTAGCGAGCGTACCTCGGCTGGAATTGGCGGGGACTTCCTGCTTTCGAAATATGACAACACGCCGAGGTCAGGGCCGACAACAGCGTTGATTCAAACACAGAGGTCTTCGGGAAAAGCGTACGTGAGCCATCAGATCTCAGCGCGCAACTCGATTGGAGCGCAATATTCGATTCAAGATCTGCGATTTCCGAGGTGGAATGCGCGGACCACAACGAATACGATCTTGATTTTTGACCAAGTGAATCTTTCACCGACCAGCAGCCTGACGATCTACGGAGGCCCGGACCATACGAACACTTTCAATCAAGTTCAGCTGAGTTTAGGGTTCATCATTATCACGATTCCGGTGAAGGCACAGCAGTGGTCAGGTGCGGGCGGTGTGATTTACCACTGGACCGGCAATCGAGTGGGCGTTTCGCTGGACTTTACGCGTGGAGTAAGCGATGGAGGAGGCTTGGTGGGAGCAGTCGAACTAAACAGCGGAAGGGCAGACATTTCATGGCGGCTGAGCAAAAGATGGAGTCTGATGACATCGGCCGGCGGGGACAGCGAGACATTACTCGCCACAAGTAACGACCGAAGTTTGCTCACTTACCGTGAGAGAGTGGGACTTTCGCAACAGATTACGCAGAAAATGGCCATCAATTGGTATTACGAAAGACTGAATCAAACGGGCGGGTTTGGAAACTTCCCAGTGGGAAACCACGATTTTGTCGGGGCATCCCTAACCTACTCGTTGATGAGACCGATTGGGAGGTGAGAAATGGTTGACGACTTTCAAGAAGGTAAAACAAAGAGTTTTGAGGAATATTGGGAAATTGTGCGGCGCAGGCGCTGGCTGATTGCGGGCGCGATATTCGTGTGCTGGTCAGTGGTGTGGGGAATCGGCTGGCTGCTGCCGCAGACCTACGAATCCGAGGCCGAGATTCTTGTGGAACAACAACAAGTTCCCGCGGATTATGTGACTCCCAACGTTTCCACCACGCCAGAGCAGCAGCTTCAGACGATGACGCAACAGGTGCTCAGCCGCACACGTTTGCAGAATATCATCGACCAGTACCATTTGTATTCGCACCAGAACCCGCTTGTGGCGATGTTTGAGTCGTCTGACCATGTAGAACAAATGCGGAAAGATATCAAGATCGACCTGGTGGTCACGCCGGACAAGAACCAGAGGCAGCAACTGACAGGATTTAAAATTAGCTATGGCGCCGGATCGCCGGAAATCGCAAATGCGATTGTCGCCCAGCTAGCAAATTTCTTTATTAGTCAGAACATGATTACGCAACAACAACAGTCCCAAAGCACGACATCGTTTCTCTCGACGCAGCTTGCAGATGCAAAGGCCAAGCTGGATCAGCAGGAAGCGCAAGTGCGGGCTTTCAAGGTGCAGCACATGGGAGAGCTGCCGGATCAACTGCAGAGCAACGTGCAGATCCTATCGGGTCTGCAGTCGGAATGGCAAAACGTTCAGGGAGCGCTGGACCGTTCGCAACAGCAGAAGCTTTACCTGGAGTCCCTTATTCAACAGTATGAGACCGCGCAGGCGAATCTAGATTCCGCGGGCGGCGACTCCGCGATCTCTCCGCCGGCGCTGGACAAGGAATTGAAGGATTTGCGGATGCAGCTGGCCCAGGAACGAGCCCAATATACGGACAATTATCCGGACGTGATCGCGCTGAAAGATCAAATCGCGAAAACGGAGGCGCTAAAGAAACAAATCGACACAGAGATCGCGAAAAATCAAAAAACCGGCAAACCGGGGGATGCGCTCAACTCGGCCACTGCGGCGGATGTGCAGAACGGGCATCCGACACCGATGATGCAAATCCAAAGCCAGCTGAAAGCCAATCAGTTGCAGATTGAGAGCGAAAAGAAAGCCGCGCAAGATTTGCAGGCGCGCATTGTGCGATATCAAAATCGATTGAATATGGCTCCGATGGCAGAGCAGCAGTTGGCGGAAGTCTCGCGAGGATATAACGAAGCGAAAGCGAACTACGACTCGTTGCTGGCGAATGAACAGAAGTCGCAACTGGCGACAAATCTGGAGCAGAACCAACAGGGCGAAAGGTTCAGCCTGGTGGACCCGGCGAGCCTGCCGGCGAAGCCGTCTTCGCCGAATCACGTGCTGATCAGCCTGGGCGGCTTGGCATTCGGCCTGGTTGTGGGGCTCGCGCTGACGATTCTGTTGGAACTGACTGGCGAGCGCATACGGCAGGAAAAGGACTTGGAAGGAATCGTGCCGGCTCGTGTGCTGGTGGGGATTCCGCATATCAGCACGCCCCAGGAACATCAGCAACGTATGGCCCGGCGCTGGTTGGAACGCGGCGTGGCTATTGCGATTGTGCTGTTAATCGTAGCTGGGAACATTTACGCGTTTTATAAAGGCTGAACCCATGTACAGAAAATTCTTCGGGTTGACGCGAGATCCTTTCGAGATCAGTCCCGATCCTTATTTTTTCTACCCTACGCCGCGGCACAACGAGGCGCTGGCGAACCTGAATTACGGCGTCCAGCGGCGAAAGGGCTTCGTGGTAGTCACCGGAGAAGTTGGTACGGGCAAGACGCTGTTAGTGCGTTGCCTGCTGGATGTGCTGAACCGAAATCAGATTGCGTTTGCGTATGTGTTCAATCCGCGCCTGTCGGTTCCGGATTTTTTGCGGTACATGCTGACGGACCTGCGGTTACCGGCGACCGGCCGGACGAAGAGCGAAATGCTGGCGCATCTGAACAATTATTTGATTGCGCGCTTTCGTCGTGGGACGACCACGGCTCTGGTGGTGGACGAGGCACAACTATTGAGCTGGGAATTGTTGGAAGAGATCCGCTTGCTGACCAACCTGGAAACTTCACAGCAGAAGCTGCTGCAGATCGTCCTGGTGGGCCAGCCGGAATTGGATCGCAAGCTCGATTCACCGCACCTGCGGCAGCTCAAACAGCGCGTCGGACTGCGCTGCCGTCTGGAACCGCTGCGGCCGGACGAGATCCGCGGCTATATTCAGCGGCGATTGGAGCTTGCCGGAGCAAATTCGCACGCGAGGACGATTTTTTCTGAAGAAGCCGTCAGCGCGATACACACCTATTCCAAAGGGATACCCAGGCTGATCAACACGCTGTGCGAGAATGCGCTGGTTTCTTGCTATGCCAAGCAGTCAAAACAGGTTTCCCAGGACATTGTGGAGGAAGTCGCCGCGGATTTCCGTTTAGACATGAGCACCCCGGCCCTTGTTGAACCGGAAGATGGAGGAGCGCGGAAGAAAGCGCTTAAAGCGTTGTTCCGGATGATTGAAGAGCTGGATGGAACTGCGGAGAAACCGGTAGAAGAGGCCAAATTCGAGTCAGGAGTAAAAGCAGAATGAGCCGCCTATACGAAGCATTGCGCAAGTCAGAACTAGAAAACCAAAATAAGGTTGGGGCAATTTTAACAGAAGCTCCGCAAGCAGGGGCGCCAGTCATCGACAATCCTGCAGAAGCAGTGGCCATCGCGCCGGTGGAGTTAACCACCGCTAAAAACGTCCAGGTCCAGGTTCTGCCGAATGCACACCTCGTGGCTATGACCGACCCGTACGGACTTGCCGCGGAAAAGTTCCGCGTGCTGATGACCCGGCTCGGGAACCTGCGCAGTCAGAGCGAGCTGAAGTCGTTGCAAGTGACGAGCGGCGTGGTGGACGAGGGCAAGACGCTGATATCGGCGAACCTGGCGGTGACGCTGGCGCGGCATTCGCAATACCGCGTGCTGCTAGTAGAGGGAGACCTGCACAATCCCGGATTGCATTCGCTTTTCGGCTTGAGCCACCTGAAAGGGCTGCGGCAATGGTGGGAGGATCCAAAAAGCTCCATCAGCGACTTTCTGTATCAGATCAACGATCTGCCGCTGTGGTATTTGCCGGCAGGAGGACGCTTCGATGAACCCGGATCGGTCCTGCAATCCGGGAGATTTGCGGAGGCCTTTTCGCAACTGACCGGGCCGTTTGACTGGGTTGTTGTGGATTCGACCCCGCTGCTGCCTATGGCGGATGTGAACATCTGGAACAGGGTAGTGGATGGGGCGCTCCTGGTGGTACGCGAGGGAGTGACGCCGGTAAACGCTCTGAAGAAAGGGTTGGCGAGCCTGGACAATCCCAAAATAGTCGGCGTGGTGCTGAACGGCGCCTCGGAGTTCGACCGAGTGAACTACTACGATCAGTATTATGCGCAGATGACCCCGAAAGAGCGGAAGAACGGAAAAGGCGCGGAGGTTCATGGGTGATACGCGTTTTCAATACATATTTTCCGGCAAGAACGATTTTGCTCGGGGTGTCGGAGGCGCTGCTCGTGGCGGCGGCTTTCATTGTAGCCACATTTGCGAGGCTGGGAGCGAGCGATGCCAGTCTGATGCTGAATTACGAGAGGGGTTTCCTGAAAATCATCGTGGTCGCAATCGTTTTCGTCCTTTGCATGTATTACTTCGATTTGTATGACTCCTTGGTGTGCAACAACCGACGCGAAGTTCTAACTCGCTTGGTACAGGTTTTCGGAACAGTTTGCATTCTGGTGGCGCTCCTTTACTACGCCTTCCCGCACCTTCAGCTCGGACGCGGCATTTTCATCATCGGCTTCGCCTTCGTGGCGCTGCTGCTGGTAGGGTGGAGGCAATTATTTTTGACCGTCAATGCGATGCCCAAGTTTGCTGAAAGAGCAGTAATTCTTGGGGATGGCTTGCTGGCAGAATCTCTGCTCAAAGAGCTTGAATCGCGTCCCGATCTCGGGATCCGGGTCGCCGGACAAATCAAGGGTATCGCGAATGGCAACGGGCACGCACATCCATTGAACGAAACGGAAATCGAACGTGCACTGCAGTCATTCGAGCCGTTCAAGCCGTCGCGCGTCGTCGTGGCGCTCAGCGAACGCCGCGGACAAATGCCGGTTGCGGCACTGTTACAGATGAAGGGCCGCGGCGTGAAGATTCAGGACGGCACAGAGCTTTACGAAGCGGTGACAGGCAAAGTGCCGGTGGAGTCTTTGCGGCTGAGCTGGTTTTTGTTTTCTTCCGGATTCGGGGTTTCCCGATTGCTTCTGCTATCGCAACGGCTGATCTCTATAGTTGTTTCGGCAATCGGATTATTGCTGTGCTTGCCGCTGATGCCTTTCATTGCACTGGGCATCCGCTTGACGTCCCCGGGGCCAATCCTTTTCCGCCAGAAGCGCGTCGGGTTAGACGGGAAAATTTTCGAATGCTACAAATTTCGGACGATGTCTGTCGGCGCGGAATCGCAGACGGGGGCGACATGGGCGCGCGAGGATGATCCGCGGATTACGACGATTGGCCGCTTCCTAAGGCGCTCGCGACTGGATGAGATCCCTCAACTGTGGAATGTCTTCAGGGGCGATATGAACCTGGTAGGGCCGCGGCCGGAGCGGCCGGAATTCATGAATTTGTTGAGATCAGAGATCATGCATTATGACCTGCGGCATACCGTTCGGCCCGGTATAACGGGCTGGGCGCAGATTCGTTACCGTTATGGGAGCTCAATCGAGGACACCAAAGAGAAGCTCTGCTACGACCTCTTCTACATCAAGAATATGTCGCCGGGGTTGGACTTGCTGGTGCTGTTCCATACCATGAAAATCGTGCTGCTTGGACGAGGAGCGCGATGACCGTAGTGTTCTGGATGTCGGTTGCCTTTATTGTGTGCGCATATGGAGGCTATCCCGCGTGGCTCTATTTGCGATCGCGTTTTCGGGCAAGGCCAGTGCATCCGGCGCCCATCACTCCGAACGTGTCGATTATCATTGCGGTGCATAACGGCGCTAAATTCCTGGCAGCAAAGCTGCAGAACTTATGCGAACTGGATTATCCGAGCGATCGCATGGAAATCGTCGTGGTCTCGGACGGCTCGACGGATGATACGAATCGCATCCTCGCAGACCACGCGCCCGGCCAGTTCCAGGCGCTGGTATTACCGGAGCATCGTGGTAAAGCGGCGGCCCTCAATCAGGGAATACGCACCGCGAAAGGCGCGATACTTTTCTTTACCGACGTCCGACAGATAATCGCACCGGCTGCGCTGCGCATTATTGCATCGAATTTTGCGGATCCTGCAGTGGGTTGTGTAAGCGGCGAGTTGCTGTTCGGCAAGGGTACCGGGGACGCTTCGAGTGACGGAATGGGTTTGTATTGGAAGATGGAAAAGAAAATCCGTCACTGGGAGAGTCTGAGCGGTTCGAGCGTGGGCGCAACCGGAGCGATTTATGCAACGCGGACGATGCTGACGCCAGAGATTCCCGAAGGAACGATTCTGGATGATGTTTACATTCCCATGCGAATTGCGGCCCAGGGATCGCGGGTGATTTTTGAGCCGGGTGCGATTGCCTGGGATGACGCTCCGGAGCAGGTCGAGCGGGAGTTCCGGCGCAAGGTAAGGACCCTCGTGGGCAATTATCAGATTGTGAAGATAGCTCCGTGGGTTTTGAGCGGGAAAAATCCCCTGCGCTTCGAGTTTGTGTGCCACAAGCTTCTGCGGCTTTTCGTTCCGTTCGCGCTGGTACTGGCCTTTTTCACCTCGATGTTCTTGAAAGAAACGCTTTATCGCGTTGCTTTCGATGCTCAAGTCGGTTTGTGTCTGCTCGCAGGGCTGGCCAGTCTGCGGCCGCGTCTGGGCATAATTACACGCGTTGGGAATATCTCACTGGCATTTCTAGTTCTGAACGCGGCGGCCGTTACGGCCCTTTTCTATTTCGTATCGGGCAAGAAGGAAGTATGGGCGTAGAGGCGCAAGCACTAGCTCCACCGAAGGTCCAAGTTCCCTTCCGATTGGCCTACAAGTTCGTGTTGCTCTTCATGGTAGTTTACTTTGCGCGTCCGGAGGATTGGATTCCGGGTGCTCATTACCTGCATCTAGCCAAGGTAACCGGCATTATCGCGATTATCGCTTTCCTGGCCGAATTGAGCAGTGCACGGCGGCCATGGCCTCGGGAAGTCTTGTACCTGTTCCTACTTTTGGGATGGATGTGCCTGTGCGTGCCCTTTTCGCCGATATGGCGGGGCGGGGCATTTCATACCACGCGGGGATTTGCGCAGGTTGTTCCGATGATATTAGTGATTTGCGTGGCGGTGAACACCGTTGCGCGCTTGAGGCGCATTCTGTTCTGGCAAGCAGCCTCTGTCGCCTTGGTCGCGGCGGTCGCGGTGATCAAGTTCCGGCATGCTGGTGGGCGCTTGGAGGGCGTCCTCAATGGAAATTACGCCAATCCGAACGATTTCGCTCTCACGGTGGTAGTCGCTCTGCCCATCTGCCTGGTATTCATGCTGCGCTCGAGAAACTTCCTGGCGAAAATTTTGTGGCTGGGCTGCATTGGCGCCATGACGTACTCGGTGGTGCTTTCCGCTTCGCGCTCGGGAATGCTGGCTTTTGCCTTGGTGATGATCGTGGCTCTATGGCACCTCTCCGTCAGGGGGCGCTATCGCTATCTTCTCGTGCTTTTCGGAGTCCTAGCCGCCTGTGCTCTTATGTTCGGTGGCCACGAACTGAAGACGCGGTATGAGGCCATGTTCAACCCGCAGCTGGACCAAAGCGCGTACGGGTCCGCCGAACAAAGAAACATGCTGCTCAGAGAGAGCATCGCATACACTTTCAAATACCCGATTTTTGGATTGGGGCCAGGCGACTTTAACAGCGCCTCTGGTGTTTGGCGTGTCACGCATAACACCTATACCCAAATCAGCTCGGAGACAGGACTGCCGGGCTTTTTCTTGTACATGATGATTCTTTGGTGCGCGTGGAGGAACTTGGGGAGAGCGCGGCGCATGACGCGAGCGGGGACGGAGCTGGGTATGTTTGCAGTTGCTCTGCAGGCGAGTTTAGCCGCCTTTCTGGTAGGGTCATTTTTTGCAAGCGAGGGCTATGAGTATTTTACGTATTTCCTCATCGCGTTTACGACGGCTACTTATCAAATTGCGCGAATGCAGAAACTGCATGAGCGCCACGCGATCGAGATGAGCGCGGCGAATGCCAGAGAAGACTCCGAGCCCTATTCGAAAGAGGCGATTTACTCTCAGCTTTAGTTGACGCGCCGTGAACGGCGAGACCGCCTAAGGAAGCGGTAGGGTTCAAATTACCTTAGAGCTGACGAGGCCTGCTAGTTGTTCGGGAGCAACACTTGAACTTGAAAAAAATCAGGAAGAACGCGCGATGGCTGCCCGTCTATTTTTGGCAGCAGCTGAGGCGGCGACTGCCGGAATCGGGCTGCCTCCATTTGTTCTTTTGTCTCGCAGACCATTTTGAGCCGGGTATTATTCCGAATAAGGGCAGTATGCACGCGGACAAATACGAACAGGAACGAAGATTGGAGGTTTGGTGCCGGGAGATTCCACGAGTATTGGGTCCGTGGCGCGACGCTGAAGACAGGCCGTTTTACCACACGTATTTCTTTCCCGCCGAACAGTATGAACAGGACATCGTTGAGCGCCTGGCCGATCACTGCCGTGCAGGCTGGGGAGAAATTGAAATACATTTGCACCACGGCGTGGATGTGCCCGATACGCGCGAGCACACCGAAGAACAAATCGTCAAATTCCGCGATGACCTCGCCACTAAGCACCGATGTCTCTCGCAATGGGATGGCGAGGGCCTGCCGCGCTACGCCTTCGTACATGGCAATTTTGCGCTGGCGAATTCCAAGGCGGGACGCGGCTGCGGGGTGGATGACGAGATGCAGGTTTTGGCAAAAACTGGCTGTTATGCGGACATGACCATGCCTTCCGCCCCAAGCATCACGCAAGTGCCCAAGATAAACTCCATTTATGAGTGTGGGCTCCCGTTGGAGGATCGCGCTCCTCACCGGCGCGGCCGAAATCTACGCGTCGGGCGACCACCGAAGATTTTCCCTCTGATGATTCAGGGGCCGCTGGCACTGGATTTCTCGGCCGATCACCGCAAGCGGTTTCTTCCGCATATAGAAAACAGCGCTCTCACGGGCAGGTACCCTACCACCATGAAGCGTTTTCGGCTCTGGGAACGCGCGGCGATTGGAGTCGAGGGCAAGCCGGAGTGGATCTTCATTAAGCTTCATTGCCATGGAATGGATCCGCGGGATGCCGAATCAATGTATGGCGCCCCTCGGCAGATATTTCTCAGGCAACTAATGGAGGAAACAAAGCAGTCGGGACGGTACAAATTGCATTTCACGACAGCCCGTGAGATGGCCAACATTATTCTCGCGGCATGCGACGGGCGTGACGGCAATCCTGGCGACTACCGCGACTATCGCTTGAAGAGAATCGACGCGGGCCGCTCAGTTGTTGCCACGGGAGACGAAGCCGGCTCTCTTGCCGGCCAAAGATAAACGACTTTCTTAGGAGAGTCAGATGAGCGCAGAGAGCCGTGTGAGAGAAGACGAGCGAGCGTGGCATGAAGAGTTATTTCGGGAGCGCAGCAACGCCGAATTGGTTGTTTCGGATGCCATTCGACGCAGATATCTGCAGGTCCAAGGCCACGCTCGTTTCGGGCTGGAACGGATGTTTCAGCTGGCGGGCGACGTGCGCGGTAAGAGGGTGCTGATAGTCGGCTGCGGAGATGCGAATACAACGGTACTAATGGCTTTCAAAGGGGCCGAAGTGTGGGCTACCGATATCTCATTTGAGGCAGCTAAGATCCAGGAGCGGATGGCGCAAGCGAACGGAATGCAAGAACACATTCATGCCGCAGTCTGCGGCGCAGAGGAATTACCTTTCCCGGCAGACTCGTTCGACATTGTTTTTGGTTCAGCGGTCTTACACCATCTGCCCGACCACCTGGCCGCAGTTTCCTCCGAGGTTCGCCGTGTCACGAGAGAAGGTGGGTTTGTACTGTTTTCAGAGCCAGTAGCGAGAAGCCCGTTCCTGCAAAGGATTCGCAGGCTTTTCCCTCCACCTCATATTTCGCCGGGAGAAAGACAGCTTACCGATGCGGATTTAGAACAGCTAATGGATGGATTCACAGCCGAGCTTCTCCCATATAACCTTGTGTCGAGACTGACATACTTCACAGGCCGGAAGCCGCTCGAGAATGCGTCCATCATCCGCAGGGCCTTTGTTCGCGCGCTGCACTGGTCAGATTATTTTTTGTTTAAGGTGAGCGTGTTCGACAGGTTTGCAGGAGGGGTGACCATCAAGATGCACCCCAAAAAGGCCCCGCCGCCAATTGTGGGCACGTCTGTGGAGCCAAAATGTGTGGAATTGCAGGCATCGTAAACACTGAAGACGGCGCGGTGGTTGACCGCGAGAGCATCCACCGGATGTGTGGGCAGATCATCCATCGTGGGCCGGACGATGAGGGCATTTACGCGCGGCGCGGCGTGGGGCTTGGGATGAGGCGCCTCAGCATTATTGATCTACGTGGCGGCCATCAGCCAATCCACAATGAGGACGAGAGCGTTTGGATTGTGTTCAACGGAGAGATCTATAATTTTGCTGAACTGCGCCGCGAAATGGAAGGCCGAGGTCACCGTTTCTACACAAACACAGACACCGAAGTAATCATCCACCTGTATGAGGAATTGGGGTCGGACTGCGTCCAGAAGCTCCGGGGGATGTTCGCGATTGCAATCTATGACGAGAAACGGCGCAAGCTCTTGCTCGCCCGCGATCGCTTGGGAATCAAGCCACTGCACTATGCTTTTGAAAAGGGACGCCTGCTGTTTGGCTCAGAAATCAAGGCAATTCTGGCGGCATCTCCCGAGCTCAAGGAGACCAGCACCGATGGACTGCTGCAGTACATCGAGTGCGGATATATCGCCGATCCTCTCACGGCTTTTCAGAAGATCTCCAAGCTCCCGCCGGGCTATCTCCTCGAATTCGAGAATGGGCAGATCAGGACACGGCAGTATTGGGAACTCCCTCCGTTCTCAACCCATGAACCGACCTCTGAAGAAGAATGCTTGGACGAACTGGAATACCGGCTCTCCGAAGCCGTGCGTATCCGGCTCGTTGCCGACGTTCCGCTCGGAGCCCTGCTAAGTGGCGGCACGGACTCTTCGATTGTAGTCGCCTTGATGGCGCGCGCCGGCGGAGCACCGGTACAAACATTTTCAATTGGTTTCGAACATGCCAGCTTTGATGAAGCGGGTTACGCGCGCAAAGTCGCCGAACGTTTTGAGACGGAGCACCACGAATTTGTCCTCAGACCCGACATCCACGAAACCATAGCTTATCTGACGAGCTCTTTGGATGAGCCGTTTGGCGATTCGTCGATGCTTCCAACGTATTTTGTATCGCGGATGGCGCGGCAGGTTGTCACCGTGGCTCTTTCCGGGGACGGCGGAGATGAATTGTTTGGAGGCTACGAACGTTACGCGATCCAGATGTCCCGCCGGCGATTTAATCGGATTCCGCGATGGGCGGGCAGCTTGTATCGAAACGCTGTATTCCCGATGCTGCCGCAGAGTACTCCTGGACGGCGATTCCTGTACGACGCCTCACTACCCTGGCCTGAACGGGCGATCCACGCATTTACTTTTCGCTCTGTGCTGGGCGGCAAGACTTCTTTGCTATCAAGAGACTTTCGTCATCGCGCCATAGATGGCGGCGATCCTCTAGAACAATTTCGCGCCTATCTGAACAGGGCAGCGGATTACGACGCGCTAAGCCAGTTGCTCTATCTCGATACCAAGACCTACCTGCCCGGAGACATCCTGACAAAAGTGGACCGCATGAGCATGGCGACTTCACTCGAGGCCCGCGTCCCCATCCTCGATCACCAATTCGTGGAGTTGGCGGTCGGTCTAACTGCACATTGGAAAATGCGGGGTGTAAATCAGAAGTACATTTTCAAGAAGCTGGCTGTAAGGGTCGGCGTCCCTTCGGAGGTCTTGGATCGTCCTAAACAGGGATTTGCTGTACCTATGGTTCACTGGATCCGAAACGAACTCAAGCAGGATTTCGCACAACTGTTGCTCGAGCCGCGCACGATTCAGAGAGGGTATTTTGACCGGCAGGCGCTGGCGGCCGTTCTCGAGGAACATTTCCGTGGCCGCCGCGACCACTCGAGCAAATTGTGGCGTCTGGTGATGTTTGAACTTTGGCATCGGAACTTCCTCGAGGTATTTTCACCTTATGCGGCCAGCCCCAAGCCGCCGGCCATCGATTTTCGCGAAACAGGCGCTCGCCCGGGAGCGCATGCGGTAACCCAGTCCCTATCCGTTCCCAAATGAGCATGACGGTCGGTTACGATACAGAGAAAGCGGCAGCGCATCTGGATGCGCCGAAGACTGGCCGTTCCAAGCTGTTTATGATGGTCAATACTTTTGAGACCGGAGGCAGCGAACGCCAGTTCGTCGCGGTGACGCGAGCGCTCAGCCGGGAACAATTCGACGTTCGATTAGGATGCGTGGCTCGCATCGGCCCACTCGCGGAAAGCGCGCGCGACGCAAAGGAATTCCCGCTTGGCGGAAGCTTTCTGAGCCTGCGCGCGCAGATCTCGCGCCTGGCATTGGCGCGTTGTCTTCGGTCAGAACGAATCCAAATCGCTCATTCGTTCGATTTCTATACCAACGTGCTTCTGCTTCCCACGGCCCGGCTTGCGGGGGTTCCCGTAATAATCGGAAGCCATCGCCAGCTGGGCGACTTGCTCAGGCCGGCACAGTTGCGCGCTCAGGCACTCGCGTTTCGTTTTTGCGATCGCGTCGTCTGCAATTCCCGGGCAGCTGCGGCACGATTGCTGCAGCAAGGCCTTCGCGAAGACAAAATTGTTGTAATTCCAAACGGCCTCGGGCCGGAGATATTCGCGAGGTCTGCACCCGCTCTGCTTGCTGCTCCCGGCCTTGTGCGCATTGGCATGATTGCACGAATGAACGCCCGGTCGAAGAACCATGCAATATTCTTGAGAGCAGCGGCGCGGCTCGCTTCAAAATTGCCGAATCTCGAGTTCGTGCTGGTCGGAGACGGACCGCTTCGAGCAGACTTGGAAGGCTTGGCGCGCGAACTCGGCATCGTTAACCAGGTTTGCTTCCTCGGCGATCGAAAAGATATCCCGGAAGTGCTGGCTTCATTGGACATTTCCGTGGTGCCTTCCGCATCAGAGAGCCTGTCGAATGCCGCCCTCGAATCAATGGCCGCGGGAGTCGCTGTTGTGGCAACCAACGTCGGTGGCACGCCCGAGATTATTTCAGACGGTCAAACGGGACTGCTCGTGTCACCGGGCCGCGAAAGCGAATTGGCGGATGCCATCGAGCGCCTTGTAGAGCAACCCGCGCTCCGCACAGCGTGCGCGCGTAAAGGAAAAGAGCTCGCTGCCGCGGAATTCAGCCTCGAGAGCGTGGCGCAGAAGTACCAACTGCTCTACCAGGAACTGTTGGAATCCAAGGGCAGCAAGAAATCTCGTGGAAGTGGCACCCCCTCTCGTTCCGGCGACGGGCTTCGACCGATTCGCATCGCAATCGTCGGGCCAAGTAATCGATACGTAGGCGGCCAGTCCGTCCAGGTTGATGCGCTGCTCCGAAACTGGAGAAACGATCGAGAGGTAAGCGCTCGCTTCATTGCTGTGGATCCACAACCGCCTCGTTTCCTGCGGTGGTCCACGCGGATTCCCGTCATCCGCACTCTAGTCCGGGAACCACTCTACTGGGCAGTGCTTTGGAAACAACTAAAAGAGGCAGAGATTGCTCATGTTTTTTCCGCATCCTATTGGTCGTTCCTGCTTGCGCCCGCGCCTGCCTATTGGATCGCCCGGGCAAGAAAAAAGAAAGTGCTGATCCATTATCATAGCGGCGAGGCGCCCGATCATCTGCGCCGTTCCCGCATCGCCCGCAGAATATTGGCGGGTGCAGATAAGGTCGTCGTTCCATCGGGATACCTTGTTGATGTGTTTCAACAATTCGGCATTCCCGCAAAGGCTGTCCCCAATGTAGTTGACGTGCGGCAATTTTGTTTCCGCCCGCGCGTTCCCCTGCAGCCGCGGCTTATCTGCTCACGAGGTTTTCATCCCTATTATGCCGTCGAGGACGTCGTGCGCGCCTTCAGCCTGGTCCAGCAACAGATGCCCGAGGCGACGCTTTCTCTGCTTGGAGGAGGTCCAAGCGAGCATGGAATACGCGATCTGGTAAAGTTGCTAAAATTGTCGCGCGTAGAATTTACCGGCCCCGTTCCACATGGCCAAATAGCTAAATACTACGAGCAAGCAGACATATTTGTGAACGCGTCGCGGCTCGACAATATGCCGGTCTCGATTTTGGAGGCATTTGCTGCGGGCACTCCTGTGGTTACCACCGCAGCAGGCGGGATTCGGTACATTGTAGAGCATGAGCGCACGGGACTGGTTTGCGAGCCCGGCGACTGGAGGTTGCTTGCAGAATACGTTCTGCAGCTGCTCCGAGAATCAGCATTGGCCTGTCGGCTCAGTGCAAACGCTTACGAAGAATCGAAAAGATACGCTTGGGAGTCGGTTCGGCGTGAATGGCAGGACACCTATCGCTCGCTCTGACGCCGGATGAATTCAGGTTGCGGATTCAGGTTTTCGGATCGCGCTGCCGGGGAGCCGATGATTCAAATGAAGGGATACAGGATTGGAGATGAATGGTGAGAATTCTTTTTTTCGTGGCGCTTCTCTCGCTTTTGATTAGTGTCGGTGCCGGCACGAGTAAGGTGCCTACTGTGCTAAGCCCGGCGCCAATACCGGCCGCTTCCTACGGAGCGCGCACGGATTTCGCTGTCATTCCCTTGCCCACTCCGTTGCCGAATATGGGTGACGCGGTCGGAGCTGGCAAGAGCGTCATCGATCCAGACTTCCACACTCGCATATATCGCCTGACGGACATCAACACAGCGGCTACCAGGTATGCACCGCAAGAAGAATGGCACATGTCGTGCGGCGGATGGGGCGACGCGCGGGTTTCGAATGCCGACTCGACCAAAATCTTCATTTGCAACGGTGGAAATGGAACATACATGCTGTCCTTCGACCCCAACGCAGGAAAGCCCGGAGCCGCCAAGTTGGTCCGTGGAGTGGGTTCTCCACAATGGTCGAAGACGGAGGCAGACGTGGCGTTCGCTCTGTCGGATTCGCGGGATCCGGAAATTATGCGTGTTGATTTTTCAGGGTGGCCTCCGAAGGCCACATCGGTTGTAAATCTGGCCAAAATCCCGAACTGCGCGCAGCAGTTCGCGGGAAAGTCGAAGTGGAAGGAGCTTTCGGTGGCATGGGACGATGCCACCTTTGCGGTGGCCGTTGGCAATGGATTTCAAGGCAGCGCTCATATGGTTTATGTCTGGAACGCGAAGACCGGCTGCCAGTCATATGATACAGAAGCCGAAACCGTGAACGGCGCCGCCGTCCGCGGAGCCAAAGACGACTTCTCCCTGCACGCCGTCAAGATTTCTGGGGATGGCAAAGTTGTGATGGTCGGGCCTTCAGGCCACGATAATTTGCGGCACTTCTGGCACGTGGGGACGAATGTCGTCGATACCGAGGAATCGAACGTCAACAATGGACATTTCGCTATGGGCTACGGCGTTTTCCTGAACACCGTGGGACACACATCGGACGGCAAATGGTGCAAGCTGGGAATGGCGCTCCGGCCGCTGGATGCGCTACCGTCCGTAAAGTATCTGCTGAGCTCAAAGCAATGCGGAGACACCCTGCCAAGGGGCGACGATCACGTGAGCTGGAACAATGATGACTCAACAGACAGACAGCCCTTTGCAACAAGCACAGTGACAGTGCCTCTAGGCTCCCCCGTTGTGGCGCCCTGGCAGAATGAAATCCTCGTATTCATGCAGGATGGCACTGTGCATCGCGAGGCGCATACATTCAATTCAGGCCAATCGAAATTCTTCGCCTGCGCCAATGCCATAGGCTCCATTTCTCAAGACGGCAAATGGTTCTTTTTTGCTAGTGACTGGGAGGGAACTCTCGGGAAGGATAGGGCCGGAAACTTGCGATGCGATGATTTCGCGGTGGAACTTCATTGATTGAGGAGAATAGGGCCGCCGAATGCTTCGAGATTAACCCGCCAACGGGAGGATAGCGACAATTATGAATGCGTCTGAACTGAACGCCCATCTTCGCTACACGCTGAATGTTTTTCTGCGAAGGCTCGCGCCAGCCAGTAATGCCACTGTGTATCCCGACGATATCTTTCTTGTTTCCTATCCAAAATCAGGAAATACGTGGATTCGGTTCCTGGCAGGAAATCTTGCGTTTCCGGATAATCCCATCCGATTTGCCGACGTGGAGCAGCGTATCCCCTCAATTTACGGCATGACCAATCGGAAATTGTGCGAAGTCCCGAGACCGCGGTACCTCAAGTCGCATGAGCCTTTTCATTCCAGCTATCAGAACGTCATATACATCGTGCGCGACCCCAGGGATGTGGCGGTTTCGTACTTTTACTTTGCATTGAAAGTGAAAGGCATTCCTGCAAATACCACTCTCGATTCGTTCGTACCGAGGTTTGTTGACTCTGACTTATGGTTGAAATACGGGAACTGGAGCGACCACGTGATGAGCTGGCTAGCCATGCGTCCCAGCCGGAGGAAGTTTCTCTTTCTCAGGTATGAAGACCTGCTTTCCGATACCAAACGGCAAGCGGCGAAAATCGCCTCATTCATGGGGATCCATGCGACGGAGGAGAGTCTGGAGCATGCCGTGCAAATGAGCAGTGCAGATCGGATGCGCCACTTGGAAAAAAGTGAATGGAAAAAATGGAACCGTGGAATTCGGCGGTCTCGTAAAGATGTGCCTTTCGTGCGCGCCGCAAAGTCCAAGCAATGGACCGACGCGTTGTCCAACGAACTGGTCCAGAAAATCGAAAATTCCTGGGGCCCCTTAATGCAAGCGCTTGGATATGAGCTTGTGACCCCGTCACATCAACTAGAGAAAAACTCGGAAGCGTGGCGCTTGTGCGAGGCTCAATTCCGGGCCCTTCCCTCATTGCAGGAAGCGGAGGAGAGGGCGGCTCTATTAAGATAAATGGCGTCAGTACGATCCGAAGAATAGCGTGTGAGGTGAAAGCCCTGTGCCGAAGGCAAGACTCAGTATAATCATTCCAACTTACAACCGGGCGAGGATTCTTGAGAAGACTTTGGAGGCTTACAAGCGCCAAGTCGATGCGGATCAGATTCTCGAGTTGCTCGTCGTGAACGATGGGTCGACAGACGATACCCAAGCCGTCGTCGCGCGTAGCGCCCAATCCTCGCCGATGTCGATCCGGTACCTACTTCAGCAAAACAGTGGCCAATCGGCTGCGCGCAACCATGGAATTCGAGAAGCTAAGGGAGAATTGGTCCTTTTAGGGGATGATGACGTAATACCCGCACCCAATATGATCGCCCAACATCTTGCCTGGCAGACACGTTATCCGGATCCGTCGATCGCCATCGTGGGCTCGATCTTTTGCTCTCCTGAAGTAAATCCGACTCCTCTTATGAAATGGTGGGGATTGAACGGATTGCGCTTTGACCCCCCCTATATGAAAGCGGGACACGAGGTTTCATACGCAGCGGGGCTTTTCCTGAATACCTCGGCGAAAGTCGAATTCCTGAGGGCGAAAGGTGTCTTTGACGAAAGGTTTCGAGCCTACGGTTACGAGGACGTAGAACTTGGCTATCGGCTGGTCAAACAGGGGTTCCACATGATCTATAACCCCGATGCCGTCGGATATCATTACAAGCGAATTTCGTTTGCGGACATGTGTCGCCGCGTCAGAACCATGAGCACAACCCCAAATCTCCAAATCTTCGCGAGCACCGATGCCGGAGTTCATTATCTGGAAGCTCAGGAGCGCCGGAGAAAATCACGAAAGTATCGATTACAGAAAAAACTTGCGCAGGCGTTGGTGCCGCTTTTCTCCAGTCTGAAACCCCTGTTGGACTCCCGAATGCCAATGCCAGGTTTTGTCTATGCTGCTTTTCTTGCTTATTACGGCAGTATCAACGGAACGCAAGTGTCGCGAAAAAAAGGGAAAGTTTAGGCAACGAGTGCGACCGACTGACCTGAGCGAAAACGCGCCATTCCAATTCCGAGAGATGTCCGCTTGCCGATGTTGTCCTAACGGTTGAGAATCCCACTCCCAGGCTTAAGGAGGCGCTTTCTTATCTTGATTCCCTCAGGTTCCTTCATTAGTACGTATATGAATACCGCAAACGCATAGACGAGGCTCGCGACCACGGTCTGCGCAATCAACGCCAACAAATGGTGAGGAACAGAGAGGCGGTGCATAAAATACAGCACAGCGGCCATAGGGGCACAGGTCACGAGCGGCCAGCGGTACGCTTCCCACAAAAACGTTCTGATGCTTACTTTGAGTATGCGGCAGAGATGCCCGGGAAGGAAAAAAACAGAAGCGCAGAACTTGGGAATCGCTGTGCCCAGAGCGACCCCCCAGATTCCGTAATAATGAAGAAGAATGATACTGAGCACAATGTTGGCCGCGCCTTCGATTAGGCGGGCTTTGCCCAGCGTCAAATGCCGCGCCATGCCGTAGAGGACCTTTGGAGAAGCCAATTGGGCGAATTGCAACGTGTGAGGAATGATAAGAATGGCAAGAAGACCATAACACCAGCCGTATTTTGCTCCGACCCAGACTTCAATCGCCGATTTGCCTAGCCACAGGATTCCGAGACATGCTGGGAAAGCCACGAACGCGCAGGCCCGGTTCCCCACGATAAACACTCGCCGAAGGCGGCCTAATTCGCCTGTCGCATCAAAATGACTGGACATTGGAGTGAAGATTTGCGACGAAGCCTGGATAATTCTGTTGATGTACTGGACAAATTTCATGGCAATCGCGAAAGGAGTTATCGCCGCCGCGCTGAGGAAAATCCCAATGAGGGTGTTACCGGCGGTGGACGTCAATCCACCCGCAACGATGGATGCAAATGTGGTGGTGGAATAACTCAAGATTTCCTTAAGAGTACTGAAATCTGAGAACTTGGGAACGAAGCGCAATGGAAGACGACGAAGGGCAATCAGAATGTAGGAGGCGTAACTCGCCAGAGAGAGACCGACTGCGACAATGGATATACTGAGCAGCCCAAGGCCGTGATCCAGCACAACCAAAATTAAAACCAGCCGGAGCACGCCCGCAATCACTTTGACCCAATTCTCCCACCAGAATTCCTGAATGCCACCGAGGATCCCCGCAAATACATCACCCGGAAATTGCAAGGCAAACGAGCAACCCACAATCAGGAACAAGAGCCGAGCCGTATGATGTAATCCGGGAGAGATCCGAAAGATCGAGGTCACGTACCAGGAGGCCCCGATTGTAGCCACCACCAGAAAAACGGTAATGCAATTGAATATAAATAAGATGGTGTTGACGTAGCGCGCAAGCTGCTCGTAGTCTCGCTTCGCATAAAAACGGGAAACGTAACGAATCACCGCGGATCTAAGCCCGAAATCGAAAATATTGAAGTAACCCGCAAAGGAGAACACCAAGGCCCACAGGCCGTAGCCCTCGTCGCCAAGGCGATGAAGGATCAGCGGAGTCAGGATTATGCTGACGACCACGTTGACGCCAAGCGAAAACCACGTGGTGCCCACATTCTTGAATGCCCGCGCTCTGAAATTCAATTTGTCCAACCGATCCTTTTCACCCTAATTTAAAAACGGCTGTGCTTCCGCTTTGCCCATATTCGAGAATGGCGACCTAAGAGCGCAGACTGCTTCACACGCGAACTGAGCTGGCTTCCGAGTTTACGGATGTCGCGGTTGTCTCGCCATCAATGAAGACGCGATGCCACAATTCCAGGTTCAACAGGCGCCAAATTTTGTCACCGTGGTCGTATGCTCCGGCGCCATGCTCCGCAAACAACCGTCTTACGCTCTCGGGCTTGAAAAAACCGCGGTCAAGGCTCCGGGTTGCCGTTACCAGTTTCTGCACGTCTTCCAGGTAAGGTCCTTCCAACCATCCACGCCATGGAGTGGGAAATCCCATCTTCTTCCGATACACAATCTCGTCCGGAAGCAAATCCTTCATTGCCGATTTGAGGGTCCATTTGCCGGAGAGGCCGCGAAGGTTAAACCGTTGCGGAATGCCAACAGCATATTCAACCAGACGGTGATCCAGGAAAGGCACGCGGCTCTCGATGGAAGCAGCCATGCTCATGTTATCCTGTTTCATCAAAAGCTCAACGAGGTATGTTTTTATGTCTGTGTAGAGCAGGCGCGAAAGAATGCTGCCCGAGGATTTCTCCCAGAAGGCCAAGGAATCCTTATAAATTGCCTCCCCTTCGAGCGCGGCGGCATCGCTCAGAATTTCTTTTTGCGCAGACGCGGAGAAGGCGCCATAAAAATTGTCAAAGTAGAAGGACTCCCAAGAAGCGCCATCCCTGCCGAGAAAAGAATGTTGTAGCTTCCGGCGAAGGTCGGCGGTCGTCAGATGGGAATCCGCAATCGACTGACGGATGAAACGACGCAAGCTACTGGGAGCCAGATGGCGATAAAAATGGTCGAATCGACTATTCCACAGTGTCCACGCGTAACGCGCGTAACCGGCAAGCGTTTCGTCGCTGCCTTCTCCCGTGAGAACGACTTTCACCCGCTCGCGTGCAAGGCGCGCAACAAAATATAGAGACACGCTTGACGGCCAGACTATAGGCTCGTCTTCGTGCCAGATCAGATTAGGTAGAACATTAAAAAACTCCTGGAAGTTCACACGGACTTCGTGATGATTTGAGCCAATATGTTTGGAGACAGCGCGCGCATAAGGAAGTTCACTAAATGCTTCCTCTTCGTACCCCACGGCGAAAGTTTCGATAGGTTCGCGTCGAATGCTGGTCATCAACGCCGCGATTGCGCTTGAATCGAGCCCTCCACTTAGGAACATGCCAAGCGGGACATCGCTCATGAGGTGACTTTTCACAGCGCCTTCCAGCATTTCACGGTAGCTCTTGACACATTCTGTTTCGGATTGGGCCGCGGCTTCGGCGCTTGGCGCCAGGTCCCAATATTCGCGAATGGCAACGTTACCGGCAGAATCGATTTCCAAAGTGTGCCCTGGATGAAGCTTTTGGATTCCCCGAAAGAGCGTCCGCGTGCCAGCAAGATAGCCAAACGCCAGGTATTCCGGAAGGGTGCTGCGATTGAATTCGGCGGATACGGCTGGGTGCGCTAGAATCGCCTTAATTTCGGAGCCAAATAAAAAGTGGTCTCTGCTGAGCGAGAAATAGAGCGGTTTGATGCCCAAACGGTCGCGCGCCACAAACAACCGCTGATGCCGCATGTCCCAAAGAGCAAAAGCAAACATTCCACGAAGATGGCTGACGCAATCCCTGCCATATTCCTCATAAAGGTGCACGATTGTTTCTGTGTCGCTGCGGCTGCGAAAATGATGATGGCGTGCAAGTAGATTAGCACGCAATTCCTCGTGGTTATAAATTTCACCGTTGTAAACCAACCAGATGGTCTGGTCTTCGTTCGTGACCGGCTGCTGGCCAGTTTGCAAATCTACGATGCTCAGGCGCCGCATCGCCAGGCCGACATTGCCGGAAACATAAAATCCATCTTCGTCCGGACCGCGATGAATAATTCTTCTGTTCATCGCCTCGAGGATCGGGCGATCGACTTCATTTCGACGGTCGAAGTTATAGATCCCGCAGATTCCGCACATAGCTAGCGCTGCCCACCCTTGTCTGCCTTTTCGACGGTTCTTTGCAGCGGAAGATCGTTCGCGTCATCATTAGCATCCCGTTGCGCAGATGCCGGGTCCCCGGTTGGCGGGACTATGATGCCCGAACAGCTTGTACATTCGCGCCAGTCCACAAGCTCATTTTCCCTGAGAAGTGAATGGCCGTCTATGGCCAGAAAGCTACCACGGGAGACAATCCAGCGAAGCAGCGTTCCCGCTCGGGAGGTTTCATAGTAGAAGAACTTGGCGTCGCTACTCCAGTTTCCAAAGTTCCATCCCTGTCCGGAATCATTGAAAACCAGGTAGTGCACCGATTCCAAAGCATCGTATGCGTAAGCGCAGACCTTGGACTGTTCTTTGAAATTCAGCCGGGACAGTCGGCCGGGCTGTGAGGCCGCGTCGTACACGGGAATCAAAACGGCTGCGAATTCGCAGGGCAGGGCGCGATTTTGGGAAATATGAAGGGTTAGAGAGGGAATGGCTTTGCCATAGCTTGGCGACCAAACATCTTCTTCAACTTGATTCTGTGACGCTTGATTCTCTGCCATGAGTAATGCCAGATATGGCTCCTCTTTGGACGCATGTATTGCGAACAAGCCAGGTGCTGCCCCTTGGACGATTTTGATTTTCGGAGGGAAATGCCAGGAAACATCTAGATGGTGTTCTCCACTTCCCGTAACAAGGTCTCGTACAAACCAAAAACGCGGGCTCAAGTAGAAAAGGGTACGCTGGTGCAAAACGCCGTTTGACAATTTCAGAGAAAGCGATTGATTTGCGACGAGCAGGTCAAAGCTGGGCGCGTGTTGCCACATTTCCACCTGGACGCGCGGGAGCGCCCGCCAGCCAAAGGGGCCATCAGGTTCTGCTTGATCAAGCCCATCAACTCGCAGAGTGTTGTGAGCGCCAGTGCCTCTCAGGCGGCCTCTGTCCATGACCGCGGATACGTATGAAAAGGTGCCCGGGTCCGACAAGAACTCATCGCCGCCAATCGACACGTTGACACTTAGATTATCGGCGTGGGCGTGTCCCGCTCGTCCGGCGCCAAGGAGACCAGCATCAATGATCAGTTGCTGGCGCGTGCTACCATCAGCCATGATGTAGAGCCCACTCGAAGGGAGAGCAGCGGGAATTTCGGATTTCGCCTCAGCTAAAGAATCAAATTTTGAAATTCCGTTCTTACCGAGAAGCCAGAGCGTTTCTTCGCGCAGTGAACCGGCCACTTTGAAATCTCCTCTGCCAAAGACGACGGCGCCGGTAGAGAGAGGGTCAAGAAGATGTTCGACGCGATTGCGCGCGGGATCGAAAACGCGGCCGCCATCGTCGTCTCCCAGATGCGGCAGCGGTCCCGACTGGCTCAGCGTGCATAGCACCTCGAGCATCTTGATGATTGTCTCGTCAAACTGCGCGCCAATGTCAACCT
Source organism: Candidatus Acidiferrales bacterium (assembly GCA_035933545.1). Classification (GTDB taxonomy): domain Bacteria; phylum Acidobacteriota; class Terriglobia; order Acidiferrales; family UBA7541; genus DAHUXN01. Next base: position 32,731 of record DASYYQ010000067.1, read on the forward strand.
GATTTGCAGCAGCCAAAATTCGAGCATGCAAAAAGAAATCAAGCGCATAAACGTGGTAATGCAGTGATTGCTCGAAATACATGCCATCAGACTGCACCTGGTGTATGGCGTGTTCCTGGATGATTTGCCATCCCTTCCTTTTCCATCGTTCGGCGCCGGGGATCGAAGCATAAAGCGTTCCCAAGAAAAAGAGGGCTACTGCTTCTCCAAGCAGGTGGGTATTGGGAGAAAAGTAGGTGGACAGGTTGTTTTCGATATACCGGCCATGCAAAGCAAGGGCTGCCAGCAAATCATTGGGGAATGATTCAGGCATAGTGGTGCCGCCCGGCATTAAATGATGAATCCAAATCCAGGAAAGCGTGCGAAAGGCAACTTCCAAGCTGCTGGCCCAATTGATTCCGATGGGATAGGGATTGTCCTGGCGCCAGTCATACCAGAGACGAAACAACTCTTCGCCGTAGCGGGAGTTTTCGGTGAGAAGATATGCCTTGGCGAGTGTAACGAGATGCTGGTGCCGATTTAATTCCCAGATGATTTTCGAATCGCCCACCTCGTCGAAATCCAAGTAATGAATCTTGAACCAGGGTTTCATCGGAGCGCGCTTGCAATGAACTACATCGGCGTGCCAATCGACCTTGGGGCCGTAATTGAGGTTTTCATAACCCAGCAAGTTAAATCGATGAGTACAGATCTGATCCGCGGATTGTTGAATTTGGTCCGCAGCCTGTGGAAACCTCTGACGCAGTTGTTGGCAGATCTCGTGTAGCTGATCGCTCGAGAAAAAAAAGCGAGGAGCTCGAACTTCGCGATTCAGGTCGAACCGCGGAGCTTCAAAACGTGCGCCAAGGCGGTAACGAGCATAATCCCACCTCTTGGCAACCTCCTGGCGACCACGAGTTGCGAGTTCCGGCCAAGTTGCCTGTTGAATCCTCTTTCGGAGGTTCCGGGCGTATCCGCGGCTCATTGTCCTAATGTTGCCTCCGTGGGCATTTCCTGCTTACCCCGTAGGATGCAGGGTGCCGACGGCTTCACAAGTTCACACATCGCTGGCGGCAAGTGCATAATAATGCTAGCATTTGACCTGCCGAATGGGCAACGTCGGACAGCCAATGCTGGTTCCGTTGTTCCGGTTTTCTTACTGAAAAAAAGGGACTTGCGTCCCCTGGCGCCGGAGACGCACTTCCCATCGGGAAAATCACCCGAGAAAAGGGAAAATCTTTGCACATTTTGAGGGCTTCTAGTACCAGCTATTCTCGCCCAGTAGCTGGCTTATTATGTAACCGCCTGAAACAATGTGACTTAATGCAGCATCACGATACGGATTTGATGCTACTTCGGCAGGCCGATTGCTTTTCTGCTAGTGCTTCCTTGGAGGTCTGGGTCCTTGACTGATACATGCCGGTCGCTGAGTGTCTTTGGGTTAGGTTACGTGGGGTCTGTCACTGCCGCTTGCCTGGCAGGCAAAGGCAATCGGGTGGTCGGGGTCGATATAGATGCAGGCAAGGTTCAAGCGTTGGAATCGGGGCGCAGCCCAGTCCTTGAAAAAGGGATCAACGAGCTCGTGCAGGATTCCCGCAAGGCTGGTCGATTACTTGCGACGACGGATCCGACTCGCGCTATATGTGAATCTGAACTTTCCATTGTATGCGTCGGTACACCGAGTGAAAAAAATGGGCGTATAGACCTAAATCATCTTAAGCGTGCCTGCCAAGAGATTGGCAAAGGCATCGCGCAAAAGAAAAAGTATCACACCATCGTTTTTCGCAGCACGGTAATTCCGGGGACTACAGAGTCCGTACTGATTCCCGCACTCGAAGAGGCAAGCAAGAAGCATTGCGGGGCCGATTTTGGGGTCTGCTACAATCCGGAATTCATGAGGGAAGGCAGCGCCGTCTCGGATTTCTTTGAGCCGACGGTGACGATTCTCGGGGCTTCTGACCCACAGCACAGCAGCATGCTACGCCAGCTCTACGAATGGGTGCCTGGGAAAGTGTTTGAAACCACGATCTCCACCGCTGAGGCGGCGAAGTATGTCTCGAATGCTTATCATGCTCTAAAAGTGAGCTTTGCCAATGAAGTAGGGACTTTCTGCAAGAAGGTAGGTGTGGATACAGAATCGGTATTTCAAATCTTCACTGCCGATACAAGGTTGAACGCATCTGCCGCATATCTCCTGCCCGGATTTGCCTTCGGAGGCTCTTGTTTGCCCAAGGATGTCCGCGCGTTCACCTACCGCGCTAAAGAGATTGACCTTCGTCTCCCGCTGATGGAATCCATTCTCCCAAGCAATGAGGAGCATATTGAGAGGGCAGTGGAAGCCGTTTTGCGCTCGGGAAAAAGGAAGGTCGGCGTTCTCGGGTTGAGCTTTAAATCGGGAACTGATGACCTGCGAGAGAGTCCACTGATTCGACTGGTAAAACGGCTGCTTGGGGAAGGCTGCGAAATTCAGATCTGGGATCAAAATGTTTCGCTCGGGAAATTGGTCGGATCCAACAGGCGATACATCGAGGAAGTCATCCCGCACATTGGATCACTGCTCGCTCAGGATCTGAAAAACGTGGTCACTTCTTCTGAAGTTGTGGTCATCGGAACGCGCGAAGCAGATTCAAAAATCCTCGCTTCCTGTCTGCAGAAGAACCAAACCGTGATAGACCTCGTCAATTTGGATAAGTCGCGGCGCCTGTCTGGAAAAATGCATTACGAAGGAATCTGCTGGTAAAGGACAGCTCGTTGAGAATTCTGTGGGTAAAGTCGGGCGGTCTCGTTCCGCCGGATACCGGCGGCAAGATTCGCAGCTATCAGATCCTTCGCGAACTCGCGCAGCGGCATGAGCTCACCGTCGCATTGCTTTATGCTGCGGAGGAGAATGACTGCCACGCGGAACTCGAATCTCAGTTTACACGACTGATTTGCTGGCCGGTCAAGCCGCAGGACCGTGGAAGCCTGGCTGGGCGCGCGGCGTACGCCAGGAATTTCTTTTCAGCTTGGCCCCATTCGGTGGTTCGCTTTTGCCGTCCACAGATGCTTAGGGATCTGCGCCGTCTGATCAGTGAGGAGAAATTCGATCTCATCATTTGCGATTTCGTTCTGGCGGCTCCGGTGATTCCGTGGAACGCAGACGTGCCTAGGATTCTGTTTACCCATAACGTGGAAGCGACGATTTGGCGGCGTCATTTTCAGATAGCGCGAAATCCGATATGGAAAACGGTGTGGTGGAGGGAATATTTGACCACCGTCCGCATGGAACGTAAGTACGCCCGGGCTGCTGACCACGTGCTCACCGTGTCTGAGTCGGACCGAGCACATTTTTGTAATTTTACCGACTGCGCTCGGGTCACAGCGATACCCACTGGCGTTGATGTCAACTACTTTCAGCCGCTTTCCGCAGCGGAGAAACCGAATAATCTCGTGTTTACGGGCTCGATGAACTGGCTGCCAAATGAAGACGGGATCAGTTTTTTTGCTCAAAGGGTCCTTCCCAAGGTTCGCGAGACAATTCCTGACGCTGTGCTGTGGGTAGTGGGACGAAATCCATCCAGCTCTCTGCTCCGGCTCGCGAAGGGCGATCCAAACATTCGAGTGACCGGAGCAGTTGAAGATATACGCCCTTACGTGGGGCTTGGCTCAGTTTACGTAGTTCCGCTCCGAGTGGGCAGCGGCACTCGCCTGAAAATTTTCGAGGCAATGGCAATGGGCAAAGCAATTGTGTCAACGACCGTAGGAGCCGAAGGTTTGCCCGTCACGCACGGCAGAGACATTATTCTCGCTGATGAGCCAGAAGATTTTGCCAAGCAGATCGTCAGGCTCCTGCAAAATCAGCCTCTTCGCGACCAACTGGGGTCCTGCGCGCGCAATCTGGTTGAAAAACACTACAGCTGGGGACGCGTGGCCTCGGACTGTGAAACGATCTTCAATCGCGTGGTTCAAGAATACGCGGAGAAGAGATTAGTGAAGGAGCACAGCCCCGCGCCAATTAAGGGAGTTTCCGCACTAAAGAGTTCAAATAATTAATTTTGCTAGACATAGGAGAACACGTGAGCATGGAAAAACACCTGAACGCGCCGCACGGCGGTGAGCTTGTGGACCTCATGGTCGGACCACAACGCTCTGCAGAAGCCCAAGCGAACTCCAGAGATTGGCCCTCTTGGGACCTCACTCCACGGCAGCTATGCGACGTGGAGCTCTTGCTAAACGGAGGATTTTCACCGCTGCGCGGCTTTATGTGCCGCGCCGATTACGAAGGCGTGTGCAACAAGATGCGACTCGCAGATGGCGCGCTGTGGCCCATCCCCATAACCCTTGACGTGCCGGAGGAATTCGCGCGCTCGATAAAGGCAGGCCAGATGATAGCCCTGCGCGACCCGGAAGGAGTTATGCTGGCCGTGCTTCATGCCGAAGAGATTTGGCAGCCTGATTTGCGCGCCGAGGCTGAGAGTGTTTACGGAACCACCAGCCTCAATCATCCAGGAGTAAGCCATCTCCTGCAAAGAACTCATCCGTGGTTTGTAGGAGGGCGGCTCGAGGGAATTGAACGTCCGCACCATTACGATTTTCGATCTTTGAGGCTGACGCCTGCCGAATTGAGAGCTGAATTTAACCGCCTGGGATGGCGAAAAATTGTCGCCTTCCAAACGCGCAATCCCATGCATCGCGCGCACCAGGAGCTGACTTTGCGCGCGGCCAAGCAAGTAGGCGCGAACTTGCTGATTAATCCTTCGGTGGGCATGACCAAGCCGGGAGACGTCGAATATTACGTGCGTGTGCGTTGTTACCAGGAGCTCTTGCCAAAATATCCTAAGGATACGGTGCGCCTGGCGTTGCTGCCATTGGCCATGCGCATGGCCGGGCCGCGAGAAGCACTTTGGCACGCTATCATCCGGAAGAATTACGGATGCAGCCATTTCATCGTTGGCCGTGACCATGCCGGCCCAGGCAATGACGGAAAAAATGGCAAGCCGTTCTATGGTCCATACGATGCTCAGGAGTTGCTGCGGAAGCACGAGGGTGAGATAGGCGTCGCGATGGTGCCCTTCCAAATGATGGTGTACCTTGAGGATGAGGACCGTTACGTCCCGGAAAATGAGGTGAGCAAGGGGGCTCGAGTACTCAACATTTCAGGAACGGAATTGCGCCGCAGACTTGCCGCCGGCAGCGAGATTCCGGCTTGGTTTACATTCCCGGAAGTCGTTCGCGAACTTCAGCGTTCCTATCCTCCGCGGCATCGGCAAGGATTCACGATATTTTTCACCGGCCTTTCCGGCTCCGGCAAATCGACAATTGCCAGAATTTTGATGACCAAGTTCCTCGAGATGGGCGGCCGCCCGGTAACTTTGCTGGATGGAGACCTCGTCCGCAAGCATCTTTCTTCAGAACTAGGTTTCTCCCGCGAGCACCGGGACATCAATATTCGGCGCATCGGGTACGTGGCCTCCGAAATTACAAAGAACGGCGGGATTGCCATCTGCGCGCCTATCGCTCCCTACGACGCCATCCGCAAAGAAGTCAGGGCGATGATCGAACCGTTTGGGGGGTTCGTTTTGGTCCATCTCTCGACATCCCTGGAAACATGCGAAGGCCGGGACCGCAAGGGTCTATACGCAAAAGCGCGCGCCGGTATCGTGAAACAATTCACGGGAATCTCCGATCCTTATGAAGCGCCGGCCGATGCGGAGGTTGTGATTGACACAAACGAAATGACTCCGGAAGAGTCCGCGCAGGAGGTTTTTCTCTATTTGGAACGAGAAGGGTTCATCGGAGGAGACAGCGAGTTGCCCGGATGTTAACGGCGCAGCATTGAGCGACGGAAGAGGGTCGGGCAGATTCGAGAGATGAAAGTGGAGATGTTGAAATTTAAATGTACAAATCGAGGTTGCGAATGAGATCTGTAGATCAACAAGAAGTGAAAAACATCAGCAGCGATTCCGGACTCGAGGCTCGCATCGAAGAGGCGCTCCAGGCGGCTCTGGTGGCGCTTGCTCCGCATATCCCCGGCCAGGTGAACGTAGAATACAAGCAGGGGGATGACCCAGTGACGGAAGCAGACCGTGCCGTGAACGTGGCCCTGCAGGAAAAGCTATTGCGAGAGGGAGAAGGCTGGTTTTCCGAGGAAACGGTTGACGATTTTGAGCGCCTTGGAAAAGGGAGGGTTTGGATTGTAGACCCATTGGACGGCACTCGAGAATTTGTTGCCGGCATCCCCGAATGGTGCATTTCCGTGGCTGCTGTGGAAGAAGGGGAAGTTGTTGCCGGAGGCATCTGCAACCCTGCGACTCGAGAAATCTTTCTGGGCTCTGCCCGGCTGGGCCTCATTTATAACGGTCAGCCGGGTCGCGCCAGCCAGCGCAAAGCTTTGCAAGGAGCGTCCATTTTGGCAAGCCGGAGCGAAATTAAACGCGGCGAATGGCGGAAATTTGAGGGCCAGCCATTTGAAATTCGGCCCACTGGTTCCGTGGCGTATAAGCTCGCACTCGTAGCGGCGGGCCTCGCTGACGCTACATGGACGCTGTGCCCGAAACACGAGTGGGATATTGCTGCAGGAGTTGCGCTGGTTCTGGCCGGTGGCGGAATTGTGCGCACGCTCGACAACTCACCGCTGTCATTTAACAATCGAGAAGCCCTGCTCCCGGGATTGATTGCGTGTGGGCCGAATCTGGACCAACCCCTTCAAACTTTGCTCGCAGAGTTCATTTCAGGGTCCATTTCAGAACCGACACCGGGTCCGCATGATAAGCGTGGATGCACTGACGGGCTCTGAAGGCATATTTGTGAAAGATTTTAGTAAAGCCGGTCAACTTGCAGCAACGGACGGCGCCGCGCCGCGCTCAGATCGAAGCCGCGCTCCCGTGTTCGTTCTGGGCTGCCCCCGCTCTGGCACAACCCTGCTCTATCATATGCTTCTTTCCGCAGGCGGTTTTGCGATCTACCGAACTGAATCCAGCGTGTTCAACGTGCTCAGACCATGCTTCGGAGATCTTGCTCATGCTGAAAATCGGCGCCGGCTGATGGACGCGTGGACCCAAAGCAAGCTGTTTGAGCGCTCTGGTTTGGACATGCAGGATATACGGACAAAGGTGATGTCCGACTGCCGCAGTGCTGGCGATTTTTTGAGAATCGTGATGGAAGAAATATCGCGCCGCCAGAATGTTGCCCGTTGGGCGGACTGCACGCCCGAACATTTGCTTTATATTCCAGAAATCAAGAAGGCTTTTCCATCCGCGCTGGTAATTCACATAATTCGTGATGGCCGGGATGTGGCACTGTCGCTCGAGAAACAACGGTGGATTCGCCCACTTTTGCCTGGCAGTGAGTCGCCCCTGCTGGCCGCTGGATTTTTCTGGGAATGGATCGTGCGGCATGGCCGAGCGTATGGCCGCGATATTGCACCTGATTATTTGGAGATTCGCTTTGAAGAACTCGTCCGGTCTCCTCGAGAAACACTGCGGACGGTGAGCACGTTCATAGAGCACGATTTGGACTATGATCGGATCCAGGAAAGGGCGATCGGTTCCGTCAAGAATCCGAATACATCATTCGAAGCGAGTCCTCGGGGCGCGGATTTCGCTCCCGTCGAGCGCTGGAAGGCTATTTTCCCCGGCGACAACCTTGCAAAGTTCGAGGAACTAGTGGGCGGCACGCTTCGAGACTTGGGATACGCACTATCATGCGAAGCGGGTTTACGGCCGAATTCATTGGCGGCATTGCGCAGCATCCATCATCTGCGTTTTGACAGCAGCCTCTGGCTTAAGAAACATACGCCATTGGCCCGGTTGTTTATGAAACCGGATCTCTCATGGCTATAACTTTACGGGTCAGTGTTGGCGACAAATTCTGAATAGCTAGGCTCTCACAGTTTAACGGGTAGTAGAGGAGAGAATTTTGGCTCAGGCGACACAAGAAAGAAACAACGCCCCTGTTTTCGTTATGGGATGCCATCGCTCGGGAACGAACCTTCTATACGATATGTTAATGTCGGCGGGGGAATTCGCGCAGTATGCGGACAATTTGTATGTGTATCAAACGCTTATTCCTCGATTCGGTGACTTCAGCAGCCGGAGCAATCGTCAAGCGCTGATGGAAGTTTGGCTGCGTAGCAAATCGTTCCGGCGGTCCGGTTTGGATGCCGAAGAGATCAAGAGAAAGATTCTGGAGGAATGCAATTCCGGAGGTGACTTTTACCGCATCGTGATGGGAGAAATTGTCCGAAAGCAGAATGCAGCGCGTTGGGCCGCATATGGACCTGACAATGTGTTTTATATGCCTGATATTCATCGCGATGTCCCCGAAGCGCTTTTTGTCCACATCATTCGCGATGGCCGGGATGTGGCCTTTGGACTCAGCAAAAAGGAGTGGATCCCTTCGCTGCCGTGGGACCGCCGGAGGCGATTTCTGGTAATGGGAGCGTTCTGGAAGTGGACGGTGACAAAGGCGCAGCAGAACGGCCGGAAGGTGGCGTCCAATTACACGGAAGTTCATTTCGAGGATCTTATCCTTCATCCCCGGGAAACGCTTGCCCGTCTGGGCACGTTTCTCGGGCAAGAACTCGATTATGATCGCATCCGGCAACGCGCCGTGGGAACGGTGGCCCAACCGAATTCCTCGCATCAACAGGAATCCCCCGCGAACGGCTTCAGTCCGGCCAGTCGCTGGAAGCAGCAGGTTAATCCCGAAGATGTTTCCAGCTTTGAGGCCCTTTATGGAGACCTTCTCGAAGAACTGGGCTACGAAACGGCATCGAACGGAACGCGGCGATCGCCGCCGTTATCCGGAAGATTGATACGCGCGTTCTATCCATTTTTTTTTGAATCAAAGCTGCAGCTGAAGAATCAGACGTTGCTCGGACGATTCTCAAGTCTTTTTCCTCTGCAACTACAATGAGTGCAGAACTTCCGAATGAGCCGGAAGGGAATTTATGATCAAGCCGCTGTTAAGGAAGATCTCCTCCATACGGGGACTCACGCAGACCGCGGTGTTTGCGATTGTGGATGGACCTTTTCCTAAAAGCGGTTCCCTGCACAAAACGGATTAGGACATCATGTCTTCGCACTCCTTTAGAATTCGAGTTCTTGAGACGCTAGAAGAACTTGAGGCTCTGCGTCCCGATTGGGAAGGCTTGCTCAGAGCATTGCCCGGAGCTTCGATTTTCTCGTCTTGGGAATGGCTGGCGCCATGGTGGCGGGCGTTCGGCGATAAGCAAACTCTCCACGTACTGTCGTTTCAAAATTCGACATCGCGTCTGGCAGGGATTGCTCCTTTGTCATTTGCTACCAGACGCTCGGCCGGCTTCCAATGGAGAATCGTGCGTCTCATGGGTGATGGCAGCAAAGATTCAGATAGCCTCGATTTGCCCGTCTTGCCGGAATACGAGGAAGGATTACTGGAAGCGGTGTTGCTGCATCTTGCGGAGCATTCGTCACAGTGGGATTTTTGCGAATGGAACACTGTGCCGGAGAATTCGCCTGTGGCCCGCCACCTTCCGGTGCAGTTGAAGAAACGCAAATGGCCGCTCGTCACAACTTCAACGCCTTGCTCGTGGATAAACCTGCCGGATAGCTGGGAATCGTATATAAAGCAGCTTTCTGCGAAGGAGCGCGGCAAGCTGGGCATCCGCACCCGCCGTCTCGAGAAACTTTACAGCGTCCGTTATCGCCGAACATCACAGATTCAAGAGCTCAATCGCGATCTGGAGTCCCTGTTTCATCTGCACCAACTGCGCTGGGAGGCGGATGGTCGGCCTGGTAGCTTTTGTTCGCCACAGCGCCGGCAATTCTATCGCGATCTGGCGGCGCTGCTCCTGCAACGCAATCAGCTACAGCTGTGGCTTTTGGAAATAGAGGCGAAGCCCGTGGCTGCGCAATTCGGTTTTCGCTTCGGCGGCACGGTGTATTCGCTGCAAGAAGGATTTGACCCGGCGATGGCAAAGGACAGCGTTGGATACGTGCTCCGCGCGCATGTACTTCGAACGCTCATATCCGAAGGGGTTCGCAAATATGATTTCCTTGGAGGCGTGAATGACTCGAAGACGCGCTGGGGCGCTCAGATTGGCCAGTACATCAATTTTCAGTTCGCGCGCCCTCGAACCGCAGGCAGTCTGTACCTTCTAGGAAAGTTCGAGTTGGAGAAAAGCAAGGAATCGCTGCGCTCTCACGTTTCCCCTCATGCGTGGTCTTTTCTTCATCAGCTCAATACTCGTTTACGTGGGCCACGGAAATGATGGAGCAGCTAAACTGGGGGAACTCCCAAGAATGAACACGAAAAAAATATTGAGGCATTTTCGCAGCTCGGGACTGAAGTTTCTCGGCCGCCTCTCGCCTGGGCGAAACATGACCACGTTCTCAGATGATGTCTTCCTGGTGTCTTACCCGAAATCCGGAAATACTTGGATGCGATTTCTAGTAGGCAATCTCGTTTACGCTGACGACCCTGTGACATTTGCGAATGTCGAGCGACGAGTTCCATCGGTTTATGGAATGCCAAATCGCAAGCTGCGAGATCTGCCCCGGCCAAGATACATAAAAACTCACGAATCATTTCATCCCGACTACAAGAGAGTTATCTACATTGTCCGCGATCCACGCGACGTCGCGGTTTCTTATTACCACTACCTCGTGAAGATCCGGCAGTTACCAGCAGGGTCCTCACTGGACGCCTTCATCCCGCGGTTTATTGAAGAGAAGCTGTATGCACGGTTCGGTCCGTGGGCCGACCACGTGATGGGGTGGCTGGCCATGTCGCCGAGTCGAGAGAAGTTTATTTTCCTGCGCTATGAAGATCTGCTGAACGACACAGTCTCCGAATTGACCAAAGTAGCCAAGCTCCTGGAAATCCCTCCTGAAGAGGACAGGGTTAAACGAGCAGTGGAATTGAGCACGGCGCGACGGATGCGGGGCCTCGAGAAAGTGGAAGCCGGGAAATGGAGCACAACGAAAGGGACTCGCGCCAACGTGCCATTTGTCCGGGCTGCGAAGTCAGGCCAGTGGTCTGAGGTCTTGTCCCCAGAATCGGTGGCAGCAATCGAAGCGGCTTGGGGACCAGTCATGCTGTCGCTTGGATATAAACTCGTGAATGACCCGGTCAAATTAGCGTCAGCATTGCCTTCTTGGCGCTTATGGTCGGCACAAGTACGAATGGTGGAAGGCGTTGTCAAGATGCCGATCCAGGTACTCGATGAACCGCAGTGTTCCATTCGCTCCGCCAACGACTGATGGTCACGCTATTTGACGAGCCATCGATGAAGCCGAGATTCCGGAGCAAGGATTATATTCGACGGATAGCAGTTGGGAGCCGGATCTTAGACCTCGCGGGAAGATTCGCCGCCCAGAGTGCCGCCATCCTGATTTATCACTCGGTGCGGGACGACCCCAGGGATTTGGGTGATCTGATCGGTCCAGGCATTACCCATGGGGCGTCAATTTTTGCGCGCCAAATGGAAATCATCGCTCGAGAGTTCATTCCCGTCACCCTGGACGATATTGTTCTGTTCCTGAAAGGACAAGCTAACTTACCTCGCCGAGCGGTCGCCGTCACTTTCGACGATGGCTTTGCAGACAATGAAGAGATCGCGGCGCCGATTCTAAATCATTTCGGCATACGCGCCGCATTTTATGCAACGGTAGGTTTGATAGGGACTTCAAAAGCTCCCTGGTATTGCCGTCTTCGCTACTCTTTTTCGAAGACGAGCAAGCCGGAATGGAATATGCCTGACGGAAAAATATGGAATCTGCGCGAGCCTGCGGAGCGTGGAGCGGCACTACTGGCCGCGTTTGACTTATGTGCTCCGATGGTATCCGAGGCCCAGGAAAGAGTCATTAGCCAGATCGAAGCTGCGCTCGAGGTAGAAACTCCGGCAGTCAGCAAACCGGTCATGATGAACTGGAGCCAGCTGAAAATGCTTCAGAAAAGTGGGCACATTGTAGGCTCGCATACGTTGACTCACCCCAATATGGCGCATGTGGCCAAGGACGAGGAAGCGCGAAAGGAATTAACAGAGTCGAAGAAGCGCATGGAAGTTGAGCTACGCACGGAGATCGCGCATTTCTCCTACCCGCATCCGGCGCTAACGCCTCAGTGGTCCGCAAAGACAGTGGAAATGACCGCCCAAGCCGGATACAAGACTGCAGTTACCACAACTATCGGGCCGGTGCGCGCGGATTCTAATCCGCTGTGCCTCAGACGAGTTCAAGTTCCCCGGCCCGAAGACCGCTTTCGCTGGAACCTCGGTCGAGCGCTGCTAGGATAGGCTTCTTCACATCACTTCAATTGCCCAACAAAGACATCGCATCGTTTGTCTCCCGCGGCGTCTACGCCCAGAGTGTTTCCCCAGTCGCTCGTAAAGCTAAACCATTTGCCATCTTGGGAAACTGTCCCGACACCTATCGAACAACTGAAGAATTGCGACGTCCCAGTGCTGTAGGTGCTGAGGAAGCGCCACACGGTTCCGGGATTGGCAATGGAAAATCCGAGGATCTCATTCTGCCACGCGGTCGAGATCGGCGTCCCTAACGGAACGGTTACACTGCTCGTGAAAAACGGCTGGTCATCAGAAGTATCGTCATTGTTCCAGCTCGTGTGGTCATCGCCATAGACCTCAGTATCACCGCATTGCGCAACCGTGGGGATCACGTAAGTAGGATTAGTCAAATTGCCAAACGTCCGGTATGCCATACCCAACTTGCACCACGTATCATCCGCTGTGTAATCTGCAGTGTTTACCATGCCGGAATATCCCACGGCAAAATGCCCAAAGTTCACATTATTTTGGGCGGAATCGACTTGCAGGCTGTTGACGTTCCAGAAGTGCCGGTAATTGGTTCCGCTGCCTGGTCCCAGGAACACCGTCTGTCCATCGCCAGAGATCCTCACGGCGTGCAAGGTATAACGATCTGCCGTTGTGGCCTGGCCAGCTGGCCCCCAATTTCCGCCGATTTGTCCCGTTTGTGTGTTGTACCAGCGGCAGCCCTTAGCGCGGTTGTAGACAATCGCGTAAATCGCAGAATTTTGCATTCCTGTTCCTGCTCCGACAACGAACGTCTGCTCATCGTGGCTAACCGCGAGTTCTTTCCACCCTGTAGTGCCCTTTAGCACGGGCAGGCAGTTCGGGGCCGTCGCCAGGTCGGCGATGACCACCGGCTGCGGCGGCGTGGTCTGCGAACTAAATGTCAGGCTGGCGATGACGGGATCTTGGCTGTTCGCAAGGGCGTACGCCAGTTGGGGATTGCTGTAGCTCCACCAACCGCCACCGCCAACCCCGGCGAGTGGTTGACCATATAAGGCGGCGGCCGCGTGTGTTGCTGGATTGAAGCTCATGGTGACCAAGCCACCTCCCCCAGTGCTCACGAAAAACATGGTGGAGTTCGAATTCCAGGCGTTCAGATCCGCCCAACCGCCGCAGCAAGACGTAAACTCTTGCTCATTTGCAAATGTCTGCGCCCCCAGGGTGTTAATATCCGTAGCACGACAGACCAAATTGTTGTAGCCCGGCTCAGTTATACACTTGCCTGCGCCGACTGCCCCGCCAACGCTGGGAAGCGGAACCGGGAGCGGGATAAGAGCGAAATCCGTGCGGCTCGTATAAGGCCCCGCCGACCCGCTCGATGGGCTAATCGTGATCCCGAAACTTTGATCTGTCGTGTTGGCAGGCGAGGACGAATCGGTAGCCTGCACCGCAAACTTAAATTGGCCGGCTGCCGTCGGTGTGCCCGTGATAGCTCCCGTACTGCTGAGCGCCAATCCCGCAGGAAGCAGGCCGGAAAAAACACTCCAATCATACGGTGCGGTGCCGCCGGTGGCAGAAAGGTTAGCGCTGTAAGCTAACCCCACGACGCCCGACGGCAAGGCCGCGCCGGAAATCTGAAGCGCGGTAGTGTTGGCGCTCGCGACATTGATGCTGAGCCCAGCTTGCGCTGTTGCTGCGGGAGAAGCAGAGTCTTTTACCTGGACGGTGAAGCTCGACTGGCCTGCCGTTGTGGGTGTTCCCGTGATCGCGCCAGAGCTGCTGAGCGTCAATCCGGCAGGCAGTTGGCTGGAGGCGATGCTCCATGTATAGGGTGTGGTCCCCCCGCTCGCCGAAAGATTCGCGCTATAGCTTGTCTGAACCGTCCCCGCCGGAAGGCTGGAGGTCGCGACCTGCAGCGCCTTGGTGGCGCTGGCAATGCTGATGCTCAGCGAGGCTTGTGCTGTTGCTGCGTGAGAAGCAGAGTCTTTTACCTGGACGGTGAAGCTCGACTGGCCTGCCGTTGTGGGTGTTCCCGTGATCGCGCCAGAGCTGCCGAGCGTCAATCCGGCAGGCAGCTGGCCGGAGGCGATGCTCCATGTATAGGGTGTGGTCCCCCCGCTCGCCGAGAGATTCGCGCTATAGCTTGTCTGAACCGTCCCCGTCGGAAGGCTGGAGGTCGCGACCTGCAGCGCATTTCCGCTGCTCGCAATGGTAATTGCCATTGACGCACTTGCGGACGCTATTGGGGAAGAGGCGTCGTGCACCGCCACAGTGAACTTTGTGGTTCCGGCTTGTTGCGGCGTTCCGGAAATAGTTCCAGTGGAAGAGGTGAGTGAAAGCCCACTCGGCAGACTCCCTGAGGCCACGCTCCACGTATAAGGAGACGTACCGCCTGAAGCGGTTAGGGCGGCTTGATATCCAGACTGAAGCTGGCCCGACGGCAGTGAGGATGTCTTAATGGCAAGCTCACTGGGTATGTTCCCGCCGCCGTTCCCTGCCGCCGTAAGAGCGCATCCGGAAACGGACAGAGTCGAAGCAAGTGCAGTCAAGGCAATTGCTGTTCGGATCCATTCTGAGAACGCCCCGATCCTATTGAATCCAAAAGACCTGCTCTTGACCTCGCATGATGATTTATTCAGTCTTCGACTCATCACCGGCCTGCCTCCTCTCTGGACTGGTGCCCTATTGCATGGTGAGATTCTGAGCGTATGGAAACCTCAAAACACCTGCCCAGAGGTAGAAAAAGAGGTCAGGCTCTTCCACCTGTCCTTTCGCGTGAACCTAAGGTCAGGAAAGGAAATGGGAGACGCAGTCGGGGATCCTTGCGGACGATCTCTGTATCGTCGCGGCGGTTATCGGATTGAAAATCGGCGAACAGCTCGAAGAAGAGCTATTTTGCAGCTTCTGATTAAGACTGCTAGCGGATTCGGAAGGATAGTCTAACTGGCTGGTGAGAAATCTCTTACCAAACGCAGCGCCACTGTACGTTCGATTGTCTCTACGGCCCTATGGCGCTTCCGGCAAGGCCGCCGGCTTCGTTGAAGCGACCGTAGCTCTCTCCACCGATGGCGATTCGAACCGTTTTTTCAGCCTGAGGAACGGCTTTTCGACCAAGTAATACGAAGCCAATGCCGCGCAGAAAGCAAAACCCACATTATAGGGAAAGGTGGTAAAGACCGAAGCAACGTTGCGATTGAGGAACGGTTGTTGCCAGAGGTAAAGCGAGTAACTGAGCACTCCCACAAAAGCCACCGGCCGCCAATTCAAGAACTGCCCCAATGGGCTGTTCGGGAAGCGCATGCACCAATCAATGCACAGTGCAATGCCCACATTCATAACCGGCCAGACCAGCGTGTACTTGTAGCGGAGAGCAGGGTGCAAGTAATTCATGCCCAGAATCAATATGGGCACAATCACAAAAAGCCTGGACGACAAAAACCGCATGTACAGCTGCTGGCGCGAGAGCCAGTCCCGCATTCCCGCCAGGAGGCAGCCCGCAGCCAAACAGTCGGCGGCGGTCTCAAACCACGCTCCCATGCCCTCCCGGGACGCGGCGATAAAGTGGAACTCTGTGGCGCGAATAAACGGAACCAGAGCGCACACCCATGCGGCGATGATCATTCCGCGCCGGCGACCGCTCAATCCCAGAGTCAGCGGCCACAACAGGTAGAACTGTTCTTCAACCGACAGGGACCACAGATGACCTACGTACCAGCTTCGCCCGTTGTAATAGTTGGACGTGTAGGTCACCGCGTGGAGCATGTCATGCGCGTTGAGAAAGATGAAGTGCAGCGTAGCAAGAATGAAGACCACCAAAATGTAGGCGTAAGACGCCGGGAATATCCGGAATACACGGCGCATGTAAAAATTTTTGAGCGAGATTTTCCCGGTAAGCTCCATCTCATGGAGCAGCAGCGTGGTAATCAAAAAGCCCGAAAGAACAAAGAAAACCCGCACGCCAAATTCAGCGAAGGGCAGCCAATGAAACAGGCGCGAAGCATGCTCTGTTCCGTCAATATGCCCAAAGAAAACGAACACAATCGAAATAGCGCGGAGGCCGTCTAGGGAGGAAATTC